>JADGCJ010000033.1 GCA_015229045.1 Magnetococcales bacterium | reverse complement strand
TGTCGCAAACCCACACCATTGATGATATCTGGAAACTGTTCGAGGAGACCAACCGTCTGTTTCGCGAGTCGGAAGCCAGGTCCAAGGCTGAGGCGGAAGCCAGGATGAAGGAGGCGGAAGCCAGGGCAGAAGCCAGGATGAAAGAGGCGGAAACCAGGGCTGAAGAGGCGGAAGCCAGGATGAAACAAGACATCCAGGAAACCAGGCGGATCCTGCGGGAGAACAGCGCCGAAACCGAAAGGAAAATGCGCGAGAGCAATGAGGAGACCAACAAAAAGGTCAAGGAGGCCTCAGTCCTGGTTGGCAGGTTGGGCGATCGTTGGGGAGACTTTGTAGAGAGCCTGGTTGCGCCAGCCTGCGAAACCCTGTTTGCCGAACGGGGCATCCCCATCCACAAGGTCAGCCCCCGGGTCAAGGCCAAACTTCCCGGCAACCGTCACATGGAGATCGATCTGCTGGTGGTGAACACCGATACCGTCGCCCTGGTGGAGGTCAAGAGCAAGCTGCGGAGTGAGGATGTGCGGGACCATTTGACGCAGTTGGCTGAATTCAAGGATTTCTTCCCCGAGTATGCGGATCGGCGTGTGATGGGGGCCGTTGCCGGTATCGTCATCGAAGAGGGAGTTGACCGCTTCGCCATGAACGCCGGGTTGTGGGTCATCGTCCAGTCTGGTGACTCCATGCACCTGGCCAACGACACGGCCTTTGTTCCCCGGACCTGGTGAGGCTTTGCGTTTGGGGTGGTGTTTGGCAGAAGCCAGGGTCTCTTGGGGTGGTGTTTGGCAGAAGCCAGGGTTTCTTGGCCCTGCCTGCCATGAACTGGCTGGCACCTTACCCCTACCTCGAACGCGAAGATATTTTGCAGGCCCTTCGCTATGCTGCATGGCGAGCAGAGGAACATGAGGTCATCCTGGCTATGGCATGAAGCTGCTCATCGATATGAACCTCTCGCCACGTTGGGTCGATGTTTTGGCCAGCGCGGGTATTCAAGCCGAACACTGGTCAACGCTCGGGGCAAGGGATGCTTTTGACGTTGCCTTTGCCATGAAAACAGGGCTTGATAAGTTTTCTGGTTTTGGTTCCCTGGTGCAACTTTAAGAGTCAACACGAGGGATTATAGCACCTCCGCCACCCCTCGCAAGGCCAGGGTGACATCGGTCGCGTCCTGATAAAAGTGCGGTGAAAAACGCACCCCGGCACCGCGATGGGCGTGGTAAATGTTGCGGGCCAGCAACTCCCGATGCAGCGTGGCCGTTTCCATGTCGGGATGGGAAAAAACCACGATTCCGGCACCGGGAAAGCCATCCGTACCCAAAGGGGTGTGGATGACGCAGCCCAGATCGCGCAGACCCGTGGTCAGGGATGAAACCAGTTGGTGTACCCGTGCACGAACGGTTTCGATGCCCACCTCCAGGAGCAGGCCGATGCTCTCGCCCAGGGCAGCGGTGCCCAGAATATTGGGCGAACCGGCCTCGAAACGGCGGCAGTCGTCCCGGGGGTCGATGCAAATGTGTTGATAATCCCCGGCGTTGGCCACCGAGTGCCAACCCACCACCCGGGGTTGAATCTGGTCGAGGCCTTTTTCTGACAGGTAGAGAAGGCCGCACCCTTCCGGACCGAGAAGCCATTTATGGCCATCGGCGCACAGGGCGTCGATGCCTACGCTCGCCGGATGCAGGGGCAGAATGCCCAGACTCTGAATGCCATCGACGACCAGCAAAGTCGAGGTCGAACGCAGAGCCGCACCCAGTTGCAGCAGATCCACCACCGCTCCGGTGCCAAATTGCACCGAACTGACAGCCACGATTCGGGTGCGGGCGTTGACCCGTTCCAGTAGCGCTAACGCATCCACCCGGCCATCGACCCCCGAAGGTACTTGATGCACCGTCAAGCCATGGCGACGGGCCAGATCCAACCAGATGACAATGTTGGAAGGAAACTCCTGGTCGGTCGTGACGATTTCGTCTCCGGAGTGCCACGCCACCCCCAAACCGACGAAGGAGAGTCCCTCGGAGGTGTTGGGCACCAGGGCGATCTGCCTGGCAGAGACATCGAGCAATTGGGCGCAGCGCTGCCTGGCCCCTTCGTGGAGGGCATCCAGCTCGCGGTAACGGGAGGCGCCGTAGCGGGCCATGTGGTTGGCCACCTCCGTCATGATGCGCAGCGAACGCCTCGGTACAGGAGCCACCCCGGCATGGTTGAGATAGATCAACCCCTCTTGCAGGGGGAACTCCTGGCGAAAGGGGGTGGGTTCAATGGGCATGGATTGGCTCCGGAAAATGCGCCTGATAGGCGTCGATGGTGCGCTGGATCAGATTGGGCAGCTCCTGGCCCCGTTTCAGGAGTACGGAATTCTGGCCATTCTTGCCGGCAAGGTCGGCCTCCAGGGATGAGTTGTAAAGCGCCCGCGCCCCGAAGGTACCGGCACTGCTTTTCAGGGCATGGATTTCCAGGCGAATCGCCTCCATATCGCCGCTTGACACCCCCAGCAGGATGCGCTCCCGACGTTTGCTGGCCTCCTGGATAAAAACGTTGACCATACGCGGTACCAGACCTGGGGTGGTATCTCGTGCCATTTGCTCCAGGACGGCTGCATCGAGCAGGGGAATGGTGGTGACGATGGCATCCACCGGGGCAATAATGGCAGAAGCCAATTGCGTGATGGCAGGGTCTGCTCCTGACAGCAAGGCACGTATGCTGCCCAGCAGGAGGTCTCGTTGCACGGGCTTGGTGAGGTAGCCTTGCGCACCGATGGCCATGCACGCCTCACGGACCCCCGAAAAAGTGTTGGCAGTCAAGATGATGATGGGAATGGCATTGTAGGGGGCAGGCAGCTGGCGGATTTGGCGCACAGCCGTCCAGCCGTCCATGATGGGCATGCTCAAATCCATGAGAACCAGGTCATGGGTGGCACGGGTCAAGGCGAGCAGACCCTCCTGGCCATTATCGGCCACATCCACCGTAATGCCCGATTGGGCCAGCATATCCTCCACGACGATCTGTATTTCCGGGCTGTCTTCCACCAGCAGGATACGCATCTCCTTCCTGGGGGAGATCCCGGAGTGTGTCACGGGTGTCGATACGGGGTGGGGATCGGCTGTTTTGGCAGGCGGAGAGAGAGCAGGGGCAGGGAGGTTGGGTTGCGACTTCAGGCTCGACCAGGCCAGTACCACGCTCCCAAGCAGGCACACGCCAGTCAACCCCCAGGCAACGATGCCTTCACCGGGCTTGAGGGATCCTTGAATGTAAACCAACAGGGTTCCCAACGCGGCAGCCTGGATCAGCGCGATGGCAAGAGTCAATTTGATGTGTTGGCTGGACCACATGTCGGCACCCTGCTTTGTCAATCCGCAACCATTCATCAGAGTGAGAGGATTTATTGGGTGGTCCTGGTGAGCCAGAGCTTCAGGAGGGAGCGCAAATCTTCGCCGCGGATGGGCTTGGCCAGATAGTCATCCATGCCCGCAGCGAGGCATTTTTCCCGATCGCCCTGCATGGCGTTGGCTGTCAGGGCAATGACCGGCGTATGACGACCCTCCTGCCGTGTGCGTTCGTTATCCCTGAACGTCTGGCAAGCGGTATAGCCATCCATGTTGGGCATCTGACAATCCATAAGAACCAGATCGTAGGTAGTGGCGGCCAGTTTTTCCAGGGCATCGATGCCGTCATGAGCCTCGTCGATGGTAAAACCATGTCGCTTTAGAATACCACGTACTACAGTGCGATTGACAGAGTCGTCGTCCACCAACAAAAGTCGGAGATTGGGGGGGAAGTGATATGAGGTGACAGGAGAGGTGGCCTCTGTTTCAGTAGCTTTTGCTTGAACTGCGGGAATTGTAAAAGGGAGATCAACCGTAAAAACGCTTCCCACGTTGACCGAACTATCAACATGAATGTAACCACCCATCAATTTAATCAAGCGCTTGGTAATAATCAGCCCAAGACCCGTCCCGCCAAATTTTCTGGTCGTGGAGCTGTCTCCCTGGGAAAAAATTTTGAAAAGTTTGGCGAACTGGTCAGGGGCTATGCCAATTCCGCTATCACGCACCATGAAGCGGATCCAGTTGACATCCTTGACCAGGCGTGTGCATTCAACAGCGAACGTCACCTCGCCCCCCTGCGGCGTAAACTTGACGGCGTTGGAGAGGAGGTTGGTCAGGATTTGCCGCAAACGGACAGGATCGTGTACCACAAAGACGGGCAGCGTGGGATTGATTCGTCTGTCCAGACGCAGCTCTTTTTTGTGCGCCAATCCCTGAAAGAGGTTGGTCAAATCTTCGATCATCTTGCGCAGGTCAAACGGGATGGGTTCCAGAGTCAGCTGACCAGCCTCGACTTTGGAAAAGTCCAAAATGGCGTTGACAATGGACAGGAGGTTGTTGGCGGACTCGTGGATGGCATGGACATGGACGCGATTCTCCTGGCTTAAAGAACTCTCCAGGAGGAGTTCGGTCATCCCGATAATACCATTCATGGGGGTGCGAATTTCGTGACTCATGGTGGCCAAAAATTCACTTTTGGCGCGGTTGGCGTTGTCGGCCAGTTGCCTGGCTTGTTGCATGGCCTCTTCGGTTTTTTTTCGCTCCGAGATATCCGTGGCAACATGCAGCCGGGCCAGAGTTTTTTGTGTCCAGGGGATGAGAGCCCCGGTAATCTGAAACCATTTGCCCGGTTGGTTCAGGTTGGATTCCCATTGCACAAAACCGGACGGACTCTCGCTGGCGTCCAGCCACTGGTTATCCTTGCAAACGGGGCAGGGGGCGATGCCATCCTCTTGAAATACCTCCCAGCAAGTCTTCTCTTCGGAAACGTTGAAATGCTCTCTGCCAAATTTGTTCATGAAGAGTATTTCATAGCTTTTCTGATCTGCCACAAAGATCAAAGCCTGCATGCTGTCGAGAACCGTCCGCAAGAGCCGGTTGGCTTTCTTCAGCTCTCGTTGTTGTTCCAGAAGAAGTTTCTCCGCCCTGGATTTTTGGACCATAAGGCGTAGGCGGTTACGCAAGATGGGCCAGTGGATCGGTTTGGTGATAAACTCCTCGGCCCCGGCCTGGAAGGCCTGATCCACCAGCTCCACCTCATGGGAGGCGCCGGTCATCATGACGACCGGAGTGTGTTGACCTGCGGCAGTGACCTTGATGTGTGCACAAACCGTGATGCCATCCATAACGGGCATCACGGCATCCAGAAGAACGATATCGGGCAACAATTGACGGAAGAGATCCAGGGCCTGGTTGCCATTCGTGGCCTGCGTCACGACATAACCTGCCCTGCGCAGAAAGTCGGAAAGCCACTGCATGGTGAATGGATCGTCCTCGGCCAGCAGAATCCGGGGTTGGGCATCCATCGTGTCTTGTGAGAGTGATGCGTCATTCAAGGGTGCGTTATCCCATTCAAGAGGGTCTCCTGGCTTGAATTAACCTGAAATGAGACCCATGACGCAACCCCTATTTGCAGGGCAAGCGCATTTAAACCGTCTCTACCTCGGGGCACATCGTTTTTCTTGTTCGGAAAAAAATGTTGGCATGAAAGATCGGAAACAGCATGACTTTTTAAATGCGATTGCTCTGCTTATTTGCATTCCCTGTCTTGATCCACCAAGGGGGCAGGGGATGGTTGACGGATAGGGGTGGATGCAGGAGGCAACCGACTCAACTCGGGAATATTCAGCAAGAATGCCAGGGAACCATCGGGAAGGACAGCCGTGCCCGACAAAATAGCCAGGTGGGAAAAAAGACGCAGCATGGGTTTGACCACCAGACTGATTGGATCCTCGATCTTTTCGACAGCCAGGGCAAACTCCCCCCCCTCGGAGTGCAACAGCACGACATGGCACTCATTCTGGGCATTCAGGACAGCGTTGTGTGCACCGGGTCGGGAAGGGAATGGTTGACCATGCAGGAGTTGATCCAGAGGCAGCAAAGGGACGAGACGGTTTCGGACCCGGACCATGAAGCCGTGCAGTTTGGTTTCGACGTTTTTCCGGACCTCATCGCCAAAGAACGAGAGCAGCTCCAGAATATTGGCTTGCGGCACGGCGTAGCGTTCGTCACCGCTGCGCAGCAGCAGGGATGGCACGATGGCCATGCTCTGCGGAATCCGAAAACGAAACTGTGTGCCAAGACCAAGATTGCTGGTGATGGCAATGCTCCCTCCCAGCCTGGTGATGGCATTTTTGACCACGTCCATGCCGGTGCCTCGTCCTGATATCTTGCTCACCTGATTGGCGGTGGAGAATCCAGGCTCGAGGATGACACGAAAAATCTCTGTGTCCGGAAGTTGCGCCGCTTGTTGGGGATCAAGCAGTCCTTGTTCGACGGCTTTGGTGCGAATTTTCTCTGCGTCCAGACCTCGACCATCGTCGGCAACCTCTATGAAAATTTGCCCGTGCTTTTGTTCTGCCTGAAGGCGAACGTGTCCCAAAATGGACTTGCCGGCCACTTCACGTTCATGGGGAGGTTCGATACCATGATCGAGTGCATTGCGCAGCAGGTGCCCCATGCACTCCTTGAGGGCGAAGAGGACATTTCTGTCCATTTCCGTTTCTCCCCCCTGGATGTCGAGGATGGCCTTTTTGCCGGTCTCCATGGCCAGGTCACGGACCAGACGATGAAAGGGTTCCCAAATGGTGCCGATGGGTTGCAGACGATATTGGAGGACTTCGTCTTGCAGTTGATGGATCCTGGTTTCCATTCCTTCCAGGGCCTTGCCGATTGCCGATGTCTGGTGGAGGTGGGCGTAACGCAGTTGATTGAAGGCGGTCCCCAGTTCGCCGACCATGTTCATCAAGGCGTCCAGACGTTCGATGGAGAGGCGCACGTTTTGAGGGTTGGCAGTGCTGGAGGTGTCGTTTTCGGTTGCTGTGTCCCCCGTCTGGGTGGCGATTGTGGCGGGTTTGCTCGTGTCTGTCTGGTCGGTTTTCAGGACTGGGGTAGCGCTGTCGTTGGCACCACCTCCCCGCGTCAGTTGTTCAAGAATCTGAATGTGTCTTGAAAAATCAGGTTCGCCTTCGTTGCCATTTTTTTCAATCTTATCGAGGGTGTGGCGGACGGTATCAAGGATGCCCAGGAGGGTATTGCAGGTTTCCTGATGGGCAACGATCCTCTTTTCGCGCAGGAGATCAAGGAGATTTTCGGCGGCGTGGGTCAGCTCTTCCAACCGGGTGAACTCCATCATCCGGCAGTTGCCTTTGACCGTGTGCATGTGGCGAAAGACGGTATTGAGGAGTTCCGTATTATCGGGATCCATTTCGAGGGAGAGTATGTCGCGCTCGATACGGGCCAGTGATTCCCGATTTTCGGCAAGAAACTCTGCCAACAAAGCCTTCAATGTCTCTTCATCAAACATGGACGATCGGTTCCCGACTGCCGGAAAAAAAACCTGCCGATAAAGCCATCAATGTCTTTCCATCAAACAGGGATAATACATCATGTGTCTATCAGATGGTTTGTCTGGATTTGGCCAATTCGATGCGATTTCTTCCCCCCTCTTTTGCAATATAGAGAGCCTGGTCCGCCATGTCGATGAGTATTCCAGGATCCTGTTCCGCTTCGGGAACGAGCGTGGCCACGCCGATGCTCATGGTCACATGGTCAGCCACCTTGGAGTGTTGATGGGGAATGGTCAACTCCCGGACGGCATGGAGCAACTTGTTGGCCACACCCAGGGCGCCATCGGTATTTGTGTCGGGCAGGACGCAGGAGAACTCTTCGCCGCCGTAGCGAGCGACAAGGTCCACCGAGCGGGGCATCGAACGTCTCAGGGCATAACCAACGCGCCGCAGGCATGTATCCCCGGCGGCATGGCCATAATGGTCGTTGTAGGGCTTGAAATAGTCGATGTCCATCAGGGTCAAGGAGATGGTTGTCTGCTTGCGTTGGGCACGATGCCATTCAAATTCAAGGAATTCGTTAAAACGTCGGCGGTTGGCGATGCCGGTCAGACCATCCTCTTTGGCCAGGATCTCCAGGAGATCACGGCTCCTTTTCAGTTCAATATGGGTGCGCACCCTGGCCTGAACCACGGCGGAACAGAATGGCTTGGTGATATAATCCACAGCGCCTGCCTGGAACCCTTCTGTCTCTTCGTTCACATTGTTCAGGGCCGTGATGAAAATGACCGGCAAATTTCGCGTGCGGAACCCCTCCCTGATGCGACGACATACCTCAAAGCCGTCAATACCGGGCATCAGGACATCGAGCAGGATCAGGTCCGGCAAAGTTTTGCCTTCCAGTCTTTTCAGCGCCTGTTCGCCGCTCTTGGCAATCGTTATGGCGTATTCATCACCCAGTAAATTGAGCAATATATCGATATTGAAGCTTTCATCATCGACAATCAAAATACCGGGCTTTTCGTTCAACATGTCACCCTCGTGTTGAGCAACTAATTTTTATGAGATGATGAAACGTCATAGAGATATTCCGAGGTTATGCGCCCATTTTATTAAAATATCCTTGGCAGTATCAAATTCATAGTCGCCAACACGTGACTCCATGATCTCCAACTCCTGGCCATGTATCGATGGCACATTTTTCTTCAATTCCCCCAGAATACTTTTGGCATTGGTATCGCCATCATCCAGCAACTCCGCCAGTTGACGGCAAATCCTGGTCAACTCTTCCAGGGTATTCGGGTCAATATCCAGGCTTTGCTTGTCGGTGTGAGGTGTTTTTTCGGCAGGCTGCTCCTGAGAGACAGACCCATCTTCCAAGGTTTCCAGGGAGTGCATGACACGTTGCAGGGCCTCCCGGAAGGGGGGCAACAGCGTCTCCACCGTGGCCATGTCGGCACTTTTCAGGGAGGCGTCCAGGGCCTGAGACGCAGTGTGCAAATCCTGGGCACACAAGGTTCCGGCAATCCCTTTGAGGGTGTGAACCAGGCGCTGTGTATCTTTCAGATTTCCGGCAGCCAGACCGGCACGAATTCTTTCCGGCGCATTCTGATGGGAGCGTCGGAAATCGCATAACAATTTGTGATAGAGCCGTCGGTTGCCACCCAGGCGCAGCAGACCAGCCTTGAGGTCAAAACCAGGAATTGTCTCTGGCAACAAAGAGTCGCTGTTTTCGGCAGATGCGGCCTGGGGTGCAGGGGTCGGCAATGGCATCTCGCTCTCCCGGGGTTTGATCCAGCGGGCGAGGGTTTTGTAGAGGTAGCGAGGATCGATGGGTTTGCCGATATGCTCGTTCATGCCGACATCGAGACACTTTTCCCGGTCGCCGGACATGGCGTTGGCGGTCATGGCAATGATGGGCATGGATGCCCAGGCCGGATTGCGACGAATTCTTCGTGTGGCTTCGTAGCCATCCATTTCAGGCATTTGGATGTCCATGAGAACCATATCGAAAGACTCTTCGGCAAGGGCGGCAAGACTTTGGTATCCATCCCCTGCAATACGGACATGACAACCTGCTTTCTGGAGGAGTTCCACGGCAACTTGCTGGTTGATCTCATTATCTTCCACCAACAATATTTTTGCACCTTGAATGTCATGCAATGGTTGCAGACCGGACGTGGCATTATTGTCCGGGGGCACCAAATGGGTCGGGCGATGTTCATCTTCGCCGAGGGCTGCCAGGATGGTGTCAAACAGCAGAGACAGGCTGACCGGCTTGATCAGGATCGAACTCAGATCCACCTCTCTGGCGGCATTCAACACCTCTTCCCGACCGTAGGCGGTCACCATGATCACCTTGGGCATCTTTTGCTTTGGAAAGAGACGGGAGATCTCTTCGGTGGTACGGATGCCATCCATCTCCGGCATTTTCCAATCCAGGAACACCATGTCAAACGGCTCGCCTGATTTGGCATTTTCCAGTTCGGCGATGGCCTCGATGCCAGAAGCGACCGGCGTCACCTTGAAGGAGAAGGACTCCAGGGCATGCTGGAGAATTTCACGCGAGGCAGCGTTATCATCGGCCAACAGGACATGCAGGCCGACATACTTGTCCGCCGGCAGGCGAAAACGGCGACGATCCCTGTTGGCACGACCGAACCGTGCCGTAAAATGGAAGGCGCTCCCCTGGTCGGGTATGCTCTCCACCCAGATGCGGCCATTCATCATCTCCACCAGACGCCGACAAATGGAAAGACCGAGACCCGTGCCGCCAAAACGTCGCGTCGTCGAGGTGTCGGCCTGGGTGAAGGGCTGGAACAGACCGGAAATCTGTTCCTGGGTCATGCCGATGCCGGTATCCCTGACGCTGCAATGGATGGTGACCGACTCTTCGGTCAATGATTCCAGCTCAACGGAGAGAATCACCTCACCCTGCCGGGTAAATTTGACGGCATTGTTGGCCAGATTGACCAAAACCTGACCCAGGCGCAGCGGGTCTCCCACAAGACCCAGGGGCAGGTTCCTGGCGACGTGGAAACAAAATTCCAGACCCTTCTCATCGGTTTTGATGGTCACCAGGTTGGAGACGTTGTGCAAAACCTCATCCAGATGGAATGCGACCGATTCCATCGTCAGCTTGCCGGCCTCGATCTTGGAAAAATCCAGAATATCGTTGATGATGCCAAGGAGGGATTGGGCCGAAGATTGTATCTTGGTGAGATAGTCGACCTGTCTGGAGTTCAACTCGGTTTGCAGGGCCAGATGGGTCATGCCGATGATGGCATTCATCGGCGTACGTATTTCGTGGCTCATGTTGGCCAGAAAATCTCCCTTGGCCTGACTGGCGCTCTGGGCCATCTCCTTGGCGAGGCGCAGCTCTTCGGTTTGCTCGCGCAGGATCTGTTCGCGGGTGACGGTATCGGTGATGTCCAGGATTTGAATGATACAGCGAAATGTTCGATCCTGGGTACGGATGCCACTGATCAGGACATGTTGACTCAATCGCTCGTCGACCTTTTGGTCGGCTGCCGGTGGAAAAATGGGAAAAGGCCGATGGGTCAACTTGTGCGAGAGGGTCGTTGGCAGCCCCTGGGAGAGGGCATTCTGGACGCCACGCACGATGCGTGTATGGGTCAATTCCGGAAAAACCTCCGTCAGTTCACGTCCGATGACCCTGGCTGCGGAGAGCCGGGAGGCCTTTTCCAACCACCTGTTCCAGAAGATGATCCTGGATTGTTGATCAAGAATAACGATGCCGTGGGAGCTTTTCCCAAGTATCTGCCGAAAGAATTCGATATCCAGACCGCTATCCATGGCATGAGTCTTGTTTTGTCGATGTAGACAAGATCGGAAGAATCATCAATATTGGGAGAGGATTCTTTCCAATTCCCTCTTCAGCTTTCCCATATCTTTCCTGCTGAAGAGCATGGCAATGTAGCCATGCAGAGAGTTTTTGATCTCTTCCAGATCATGTGTCTTGAAATCCATCATGAGGAAGAAGACCTGCTCGTCCTGGATATCCTTCTCACCGATATTGTCGTCTGTCATCTTGTGCATGGAGAGATCAAGGAGCGCCCGGCACTCGGCCTTGATCAATTCGGCGGGATCGAACTCAAAGTCCAGGCTGATCATCTGGGTGAAACTGGACAAAAAGGAGTTGAGGATCACGTTGCCGACGTCCAGGAGGGTCTCCTGTTCCAGTTCGGTCAGGGTCTCCAGGGGGGTGTTTTCGCCGAGGAGAGTACGTACAAGCTCCAGGCTTTTGGCCCCTGGAAAAACCAGCAATGCCGTACCCGACAACTCCCCATAGAAATTTTGCCGAATGGCCACCAGACGGTCCCCTTCCTGATGCTCGATCAGACGGGAGGCGTTCTCCTGTGTAACCACGGCAAGTTGTGGGAGGGACAGAAGAATTTCATTGTGGACCATTTGGCTCAGCGAGTCGGCGGCCATGCCAAGCCCAATGTTCAGGAACTCTTTCAGGGCATCTTGTTCGAGGTCGGTCAATTCCATGGCTGCATCATCCAGTTCAGTCCGTACTTCGACGAGCGCCACAGAGTCGATCCGCTGCCAAGTCAGCGTCTCTGTGATGCACGGGATCAGGTCAGGGTTCAGATCCCTCTTTGGCAGCTCCGGGAGAGTGCGAAGGATCCGGATCCATGTCCTTATCAATGGAACCTGATTCCGGAACGGAGTCCGGGTGTATATCCATTCCGTCAGGTTGATGCGTATGGCGGGATCTGGAAGCGCGAGGCGCCGGGTCGGCATGGCTCTCTTCAGTGCCCTCTTCCGAGGTCTCATCCGTTTCCTGACGTGGAAACAATTTTTCTCCAAGACTCCGGTCATTGCTGGACGAGCGACGGCGTCTGCGGCGGCGACGCGGTTTTTGTGGTGTCAGGGGCGCGTTGTCGTCGACTGGTTCCGTGGGAGGGCCAGCCTCTTTCGGAGCCGGGTCGCTGGTGAGGCGATAAAGACCGGGGACATCGGTCCCCTCCGTTCCCTCCGGAGTGGTCTGGGGAGGGGAGGAGGTGCCATCTGTCTGATCGGTGGTGGCAGGGGAGGGGATGGCAGCGCCGTTATGCAAGGGCACCACTTTGCGACGGCGACGGCGACGGCGTCTTTTTTTGTCTCCGCCCTTCTCTCCGGCGGATGGATCGGCGGGTGTGGTGCCGGGTGACCGGGATCTTCCGTTGCGGGCAGCAGGTTTGGCAGCCCTGTAGGGAGTCTCATCATCGTCGTCATCTGCGCCATCGTCATCCCCGTCAGCATCGTCGTCTTCATCGCCGACGATATCGTCATCGATGTCGCCATTTTCTTCATCCGGTTCATCAAGGTCGATGGCTTTTTCCCTGCTTGTGGCCGGAATGTTGTCAAGTTCGCCACCCTGGCGCTCGACGCTCTCTTTGCGAAAGTTGGGCGTTTGCAATCCCTGGTCGGAGAGGATGACAATCGTCAAGTGGTGGGTCTCTTCCAGGGAGATGATCGATGCCCGTTTATGATTGAAGAGATAGTTGGCCACATCCGGGGGGACGTTGTAGGTCAACTTGCTGTATTTGTTGGAGGCGGCATCCTCCACGATCATGCGCACCATGTGGATGGCCATCGATTCCACGGAGCGGATGGTGCCCAACCCCTGGCAACGTGGACAGAGTGTTCGATTGGACTCGCTGAAGGTCGGTTTCAGGCGTTGCCGGGAGAGTTCCAGCAGACCGAATTGGGAGATGCGTCCGATTTGGCTCTTGGCCCGATCGAGCTTGAAGGCCTCTTTGATGCGTTTTTCCACCTCGGTATTGTGTTTTTTGTCCTCCATGTCGATAAAATCGATGATGATGAGCCCGCCCAGATCGCGCAGGCGCAGCTGGCGGGCGATCTCATCGGCAGCCTGGAGGTTGGTTTTGAAGGCGGTGGATTCGACATCTTTTTCGCGGGTGGCACGACCGGAGTTGATGTCGATGGAGACCAGGGCCTCGGTGGCCTCGATGACCAGATAGCCGCCCGATTTCAAGGGGATGACGCGCTCGTGCATCATCTCGATCTGGTTTTCCACCTGAAACTGGGCAAAAATGGGTTTGTTTTCCCGGTAGGGTTGCACCACCTTGACGTAGCGCGGCATGAGCAGGCGCATGAAATCCTTGCCGCGCCGATAGGCCTCCTGGCCATGGATCAGGATTTCGCTCATGTCGGTGGTGTAGAGGTCGCGGATGGTGCGCAGGATCAAATCCCCCTCTTCGTGGATAAGGCAGGGGGGGGTGGTTTGGGCGGATTTATCCTGGATGCGCTTCCAGAGCCTGAGCAGATAATTCATATCGCGGGTGATCTCCCGCTTGGTACGACCCAGACCGGCGGTGCGAATGATCAGGCTGACGTCGTCCGGAATCTCCAGGCTGCCCATCAACTCCTTGAGGTGTTTGCGTTCCTGGGGATCGACGATCTTGCGCGATATGCCGCCGCCACCGCCCGAGTTGTCAGGCAGCAGGACCGTATAGCGACCGGCCAGGGAGAGGTTGGTGGTGAGGGAGGCTCCTTTGTTGCCGCGTGCCTCCTTCACCACCTGGAGCAGCAGAGGTTGACCCCGGGTGAGAATCTTCTGGATGGGCAGGTTGCGACGGCGATTGGCAGGCCGCCGTGCCCGGGCAGGCACCTCTTCGTCGGTTTCGTCGCCATTGTCGGCGTCGTCGCCCTCATCGACGGCGTCGGCCGTTTCGTTCTCCTTGTCCCTGTTTTTTTCCGCTTTTTCTTTTCCTTCCGGCGGCGGATAATATTTAGGATGAATATCGTTGACCGAAAGGAACCCCTGCCGTCCGCCGTTGAAGTCGACAAAGGCGGCTTGCAAGGCTGGCTCCACACGGGTCACGCGCCCCAGATAGATATTTCCCTTGATTTGTTCCTTGGTTGAGGTTTCGATATCCAGGTCGATGAGGCGCTGATCCTGGACGATGCCCACGCGGATCTCTTCCGGGTGGGTTGCATCCACCAGCATACGCTTGTTCATTGAAGTATTGTGCTCCTAAGTGCAATCTGCTTGGCATCTTCGCCGCCCACTTGGGAGTGTCTTGGTTCCCCAGGACGGCGAGGCTAAAATGCATGTTATTGATTCCCATGACTAAAAAATATCCTGTATCGATCTCAATTCCGGTGACGCACCCATTCTAAAGGCCTCACCCCTGTCCTGTCGACCCCGTGCGTGGTTTCCATCTTACGACCTTTTGGCAAAGGAAGCAAACTTGACTGATCTTGACGGTTTGGTACGGTTCCCGGTGCGGCACCGGGTGGTGGAAGCGGATGATGTTGGTATGCGGCTTGACCGTTTTCTGCAAAGGGAGATTCCTGCCCTGCCCATGTCGGCTTTGCACCGTTTGTTGCGGACGGGTCAGGTGCGGGTCGATGGGGGCCGCGTGAAGGGTGGGGAGCGCCTGGCATTGGGTCAGCAGGTGCGTATTCCGCCGGTGCGCTTGTCGGTCCAGGATCCTGATCAGGAGACCGAAGAGAGGAGTCGACCCTCCGATGCCTGGTCGGCGGCCCTGGCAGAGCGCATCTGTTATCAGGATCAACATCTGCTTGTGCTTGACAAGCCGGCGGGGGTGCCGGTGCATGGAGGGAGCGGTCAACCCTGGGGTCTGGTGGATGGTGTCCGGCGCATGCAGGAGCTGCGCGGCGAGGCTCTCCCCGAGCTGTGCCATCGTCTGGACAAGGACACCTCGGGTTGTCTGGTCTTTGGCCTGGACCCGCCCACAGTGCGGACGATGGCGCGCATGTTTCGCGAGGGCGAGGTGGAAAAGCGCTATCTGCTCCTGGTGCGAGGGGTTCCAACGCCACGCACCGGGGAGATTGCCATTCCCCTGGTACGGGGTCAGGTGCGTTCCGGCGAGCGGATGGTGGCCGCCGGTCCGGACGGCAAACCGGCCTTGACCTGGTATCGAACCCTTGCCAGTTACGGTGCAGCCTCCCTGGTGGAGGCCAGGCCCGATACCGGGCGGACCCATCAGCTTCGCGTCCATTGTCAACTGCGGGGACACCCCATAGCGGGAGACCCCAAATATGGCGAACGAGAGTTCAATCGACAGATGCGTTCGGCTGGTTTGAAGCGCATGTTTCTCCACGCCGCCCGCATGAATTTCATCCATCCGCGCAGCGGCGAACCCGTCACGCTGGAAGCTCCCCTGGAGGCGGGTCTGCAACGCCTTTTGGAGCGGCTGAGGCTGGTCAAGTAGCCCGCCTCTCCCGGGGTTGGTTCGTTGAGCGTATTTGGCTTTGTTCGGATTCGAGGGGGGGAACGCCGGGTCATTTGGGCGGTTTCACCCCGCCTTTGCGTTTGATACCAAACTCCACCCGGAAAATATCCGGCATATTGATCCGCTCTCCCTCGGTTCGATAGATCACGGCCAGTTCGACGAGATCGTCCAACAAGGCCTCTTTTTTCCCTTTCCTGATGGGGTCGAGGCTGAATCTGCGGGGAGGCAGTTTTTTGTTTCCCTCTGTTTTGACATGCTGCAATGTCACCGTTTTCCAATCTTTCATCAACTCGACGCTCTCAATGGGCACGATCTTGCCCCGACAGGCCTCAAGAATGGGGGTGATCCAAGGATAATCTTCCTTGATCTCGTTAACCCGGGTTGCAGACGCCTGGACCACCCCTTGTTGAATCGCCTCATAATGCAGGGCATAGGGACAGGAAGGATGTTTCCCAGAGGTCTCTTCAGCGGCCTTTTTAAAGGCCAACAACATGCTTCTGGGGCTTACTCGACCGAGGGCATCAGCGAGATGAGTGGGAATCCAGGAGTAGGTGTGTCCACGGCGGCTGTTGGTTCCCATGAATGGCCCGGCGATCATGCCAACGATCTTTTTTTGGAGGTTTTCATCACGAACCATCTCGTCCGGGACTGAAAAAACGCCGTCTTTTTCCCGCCAGATGGATGACAGGGATTGGGTTTTTTCCCGGAATGGTTGTCCGTGCTCGGGAGAGTTGCCGACCATGTGAAAAACAAGGCCGTAAAGGTCGGCCTTTCCCCACGAGAGTTCAACCTTTGAGCTTTTGAGCTTGGAGCTGTCCTGGAACTCCCATATTGCCGGGTCTTCCTCCATGTCCGGTCGGAAAAAAAACTTGAGGCGAATCATCCGTCGTGATCGACACTGAAGACAAAAACGCAGGGCACCCACCAACAATTTACGGATGTCAAACCATCCAAAAGCCAGTCGATCCAGGGCATCGAACAGGACAAGAAGAGGTCTGTCCTGAGCGACCAGCTCCTGGTCGCAACGGGTCAACAGGCGGCTCACCATCTCCGAATTGTTCAAACACCAGGAGATTGCACTCTTCCAGTCATGATCTGGGAAAGGTCGTTCGATTTGACAGACATCCAGGGCATGTCGCAGGACAACTGTCTTCCAGATGACTTGAGGGTCGACCGCATCTTTCAGGTCTTGCAAAATGCCTTCAGGAGGAAAATTGTCGCCGGAATCATCCAGGCCGTATCCAACGCGGACATGCAGCCCGGATTTCCAGACTGAACCTGCCAGTTGTTGTACAAAGTCCTGATGTTGCTGGCTGTAAAGAGCGGCTGTCCAAAAGCTTTTCCCGGCTCCCCGCATGCCCACGACAACGCTGGCATCCAGACTCAATGCCTTGATATGGTTCCTGGGGAGATAGATTGAACTCAGGGCAGGGGGGACCAGGCTTTCCTGGGAGGGCACATCCGGCAAACCGGACAGGACCTCGCGCAACCCCTGGGAATCAAACATCGGACTGTCAGACATTCACTCTCTCCGTCAACGAACCGATTTTCTCAAGGAGAAAGCACCCACTCTGTGGCCTTCGTGGTGAAATGGCCAAAAGCACGTTCGACCACTTCCCATGGAGGACGCTGTGCCGGGTCGATCAAGCTTTTTCTAGCCAACAGTGTCTCATGGTAAACGGGTATTGGAAAGTGGGGTGCAGCTTCATCAAACTCCTGAAACGATTGCCCGAGCAAATCCTTTCCTGCGGACGATTCATCATAAAACTCGGTCCAAACTCTGTAGGAAGCCCCTATTGCAAGGTCGACGTCACCCTGACTGCCTCCCAGTTGGGCAGCAACCATTTTGAGACGCCAGCGCAGATCCCAATCAGGCATTCCCCACTCTACGCTGTGCGCTTGTCGCAAATGGTGAAACAAATGTTCATAGGCTTCCCAGGTTTGCTGCTCATCCCTGGCAAAGAGAAGCACTTTTGTCGGAAGCTGGGAAAGAACCGCCGCGCCAATATCATGCAAACCGGCACGGGTATCCAGGAGGACGACATCCGGAGGCGAAAGGCGTTTGGCGACGGTGTGCAACAACGCATTCAAACGCTGCGCCAAACCGAACAGTGTTCCCTGTGCATCCATGGTTGGCACATAGACCCGACCGAGCTTGGCAACATAGTCCAAGGTTTTGTTTCCATAGGCCGGAATGACCTGGATGACTCCGTCGCACTCCTGATTCAGGGGGCTATCCAGCAGCATATCATCCAGAAGCGCTTCGTTGGCCTGGTTGGCGAGAGACTCCACCAGCCAATCCACCAGGCCGTATTTTGGCAATTTATCCAGCAACAGAGAGGAGATCCCTGGTGCCTCCAGGTCCAAATCGATGACCAAAACACGTTTGCCTTGTCGTGCCAGACTCCATGCCCATGCCGCCAGAGCCGTACTTCGACCCACACCCCCCTTGATGCTAAAGACCGCAGCCGTGGGCAATGGCAAGGCATCGGTCATGGGCTTGCCGAGCCACTCCTGGTTGGTCAACAGGCGGTCAATCAGGTAAATATCCTCCTCATCCGGAACCTGTACCCGATAGGGAGAGTTGAGGATATCCTCAGCATTGATCAGGTCTGCATGTTCCAGAAGCACGCGGTTCGGACCCAGACTGTATCCGCCAAGAAGCTCGTGCAGACGTTTCGCCAGTTGACTCTTCTCCTGCGCGTCAAGAAGACCATCTGGCAAAACGACCGTCACTGCCCCAGCGATGTCCCGGACCAGATTCATCTCTGGCCTCTTGTCGATAATGTGCTGATTTTCTTTTAATATTCTAATTATTTCAACGATAGTTTCATCGAACCTGACCATCTCTTTACCCATCCTGACTCTTGCCTGACAGCCCAACACTGCCAAGAATCCGTTTTGCCATATCCCGATGTCTTACCAGTGATTCTTTGGAAACGACATGGTCATCTTCATAGCGTTGGTCAACGGACCAGTCAGAAAAAGGGTTGCGCATATTCAAAATAGCGTAAAGATTTGGATATTTTCTTTCCATTTTTGACAGACGTGCCTGATCCCAAAGTTTGTTGACGTGACTGTGCGGACAAGCAGATCTTTCCAGTCCAGGCCATACCCACTTGATAGCACACTCAGCTGCAAAACCATAGAGTTGATCAGCGTTGGCCAGACGCTCGCTTTTTTCCAGGAGTTGGGCATCCTTGAAGTGACGCAAGGCTGCTTCGTCATAGACATCGGGCATGAAAAGCTCCGCAAATATCCGCTTCACGATAAAATTGACCGACAAAAAAAACCACTCTCCCCTGCGAACGACACCACAGGAGGGAGCGGTTTCTTTGTTTCTTGCTGGGGTGGACCGGGCGAAAGCCGACTGCGAAGGCTCTAGCTCATCCCGGCCACGATGGCCCGGCGCAGTTTCTTTCGGAGCCGCCGAACAGCCTCGGCCTTTTTCCTGCGCCGTCTTTCGGAGGGCTTTTCAAAAAATTTGCGTTTTTTCATCTCCCGGAACATGCCTTCCCGGTTCATTTTTTTCTTCAGGACCCGAATGGCCTGATCGACATTGTTGTCGTAAACCTCAACCCTCACGAAAATCCTCTCCTTCCGGTTGTGAACACAATGGGCAGGCCCATGGATCTGGACCAAAACTCACTCAGCCTAGCTGGTTTTTATGGGGGGTTCAAGGAAATTTTTCAGCCGATCAATCTCCGCACGCACCATCCGTTCGGCGACCTCGGGCAGGCGTTCACGGACGATGCGCCGGGTCGTCTCCCAGGCCAGTTGACGAATGTGGGGGGCGAAGGCCTTGTAGACATGGGCGGCCAGCGTGGCCTCCTCCTGGCGAATGCGGCCAATCTCCACGCGCACCTGACGCTCGATCGCTTGTGGCAGGAGCTTGTGAACCATCTCCCGGGCCAGGGTTTGCGCCAAAGAACGCACCAGCGGCGTCATGGTGGCGCGCAAATCCTGTTGCAGATCCTCGTCAAGCGGTGCATGGGACATATGGGATCACTCGCCTCCTGACTTGGCCGGTTCCTGCATATAAAAAATTTCCGTGAAAAATTGCTGCCCGTCCATGGTGAAGAGCTGACTGACGCAGCCGTAACACTCATCCCGTGCCACCACCAGGTGATTGTGACCGGAGACCACCACCGGCGGCGACATGCTGATCGAGCCGAGGCTCGGCTCCATGCGGGTTTGGACCCCACCACCGATAATGTTGCAAATCTCGGAGAAGGAGTCCTCCAGATCGGGATCCATACAGGGTTTCTCTTCGCCGATCAGGGAGGAGGCCAGGGCCAGAACGCTCTTTTCGGGTCCGGAGAGACAGAGACTCCCCTGAAGGGCGCCGCTGTAACTCACCACGGCACTGAAATCCACGGGCTGATCCAACGGGACGTGAAATCCATCACCGGGGATGATCTCCTTGAACAGCATACTCTCGGCAAGCTCCTGAACCGCTTCTTTCAAGGCTGCGCTGAATTGCTCGGCCAACACGGTACGCTCCGTTCTTCCTCAGGCTGCTCCCGCCCGGTCGAGGTCGGCGATGCGTTGCGCCAACCTGTGGGCCATCTCTGCGGGGGGTACCCGTTCCGGCTCCCCGCCCCGTCGGGACTGCAATTCGAAGAGACCTTCCTTGAGACTGCGACCCCCCACCAGGACACGGAATGGCATACCCAGCAAATCCGCATCCTTGAATTTGACACCGATGCGTTCGTCCCGATCATCCAGCAGGGTTTCCAGCCCTGAGCGACGCAGTTCGGCATAAAGGGCCTCGGCTGCCGCGACAGCCTGGGCATCTTTGGGGTTGACCAACAAAATTTCCACGGCAAAGGGTGCCAGCGAGACCGGCCAGAGGATGCCATTGTCATCATGGTTTTGTTCGATGGCCGCCGCGACAATACGCGACACCCCGATGCCATAACACCCCATGATGGGATGTTTTTCCTGTCCATCCTGATCCAATACCCGGACATTCATCGCCTGGGAATACTTGTAGCCGAGCTTGAAGACGTGTCCCACCTCGATGCCACGATCCCGGATCAAGGTCCCCTCCGGGCAGCGCGGGCAGGGGTCGCCGACCTCGACCTGGCGCAGATCGGCAAACGTTGGCATTGGCAGATCGCGTTGCCAGTTGACGCCGGTCAGATGCCATCCGTCGCGATTGGCGCCGCACACCATGTTGTGTGCCCCTTGCAGGGCGCCATCCGCTACCACCTGGATGGTCGCGGGCAGTCGAACAGGTCCCAGGGATCCGACCGGCAGCCCGAGTTCGGTCGTGATGCGTTCGGGAGAGGGAACCTGTAAGGGTCCACCGATTATTTGGGAAGCCTTGATTTCATTCAGTTCGTCATCGCCGCGCAGGAGCAGCAGAACCCACGCGCCAGCACCATTCAGCACGAGCAACGATTTGACGGTGCGCTGGGGGGGAATCTTTAAAAAGGCTGCCACCTGGTCGATGGTTTTTTGCCCGGGTGTGGCGATTTCTGTTAGCGCTAGCGGGGTCTCGTCACTCCCGGGGGCTGGCAGCGGGCCGGATTGCGCCTTTTCCAGATTGGCGGCGTAGCCACACCTGGAGCAGGAGGCAATGATATCCTCGCCGGAATCGGCCAGGACATGAAACTCATGGGAGCTGGCACCGCCGATGGCCCCGGTATCGGCCTCCACGGCACGAAAGCGCAAGCCGCAACGTTGAAAAATACGCTCATAGGCGGCAAACATGCCCCGGTAGCTGCGGTCGAGACCGGCGGCATCGATATCGAAGGAGTAGGCATCCTTCATCAAAAACTCCCGGCCGCGCATGACCCCGAAACGCGGGCGGATTTCATCACGAAACTTGGTCTGGATCTGGTAAAAATTGACTGGGAGCTGTTTGTAGGATTTGATTTCGCGTCGAACAAGATCGGTCACCACCTCTTCATGAGTCGGGCCAAAACAGAAGGAGCGGTCGTGGCGGTCGGTGATGCGCAGGAGTTCTTTTCCATAGTGGCTCCAGCGTCCTGACTCTTCCCAGAGTTCGGCCGGTTGCACGGCGGGCATGAGGATCTCCTGGGCGCCGGCGGCGTCCATCTCTTGCCGGACAATGTCCTCCACCTTGCGCAGCACCCGCAATCCCAGGGGAAGCCAATTGTAGATACCCGTCGTCAACTGCCGGATCAGCCCTGCCCGCAACATCAAACGATGAGACACCACATGGGCATCGCCGGGGTTTTCCTTCAGGGTCGGAATCAGGGAGAGAGTGAAGCGCATGCCTGGTCAACTTTCCTGTTTGCGGCCTTCGATGAAGGCGTAGGCGGAGTGATTGTGAATGGACTCAAAATTTTCCGACGCGACAGTGTACCAGGATATACGTCCATCCTCATCCAAATCCGCTGCCACGGCCCGCACCATGTCTTCGACGAAGCGCGGATTGTCATAGGCCCGTTCGGTGACATACTTTTCGTCGGGGCGTTTGAGAATGGCGTAGAGCTCGCAAGAAGCGTTCCTTTCCACCAACTCGATCACCTCTTCCACCCAGACAAATTCGCGGGTGCGCAAGGTCACCGTGACATGGGAGCGCTGATTGTGCGCCCCATAATCGGAAATCTCCTTGGAACAGGGACACAGCGAGGTGACCGGAACCTCCACACCCAAGGTCAATTGGAAACCTCGGTGATCGAGGAGGCCCGAAAAGCGCACCTGGTAATCCATCAACGCTTCGGCGCCGCTTACCGGGGCAGCCTTGCGAATGAAATAGGGAAACTCCAGATCCATGTGGGCCTCTTCGGCTTGCAGGTGCGCCCGAATCTTTTCCAGAAGAATGGGCAGGCTCTCCACGGAAATGGCGCGGTCATGTTCGGCCAGAACCTCCAAAAAACGTGACATGTGCGTCCCTTTGAACTGATGCGGCAGATTGACGTACATGTTGATGGTGGCCACGGTATGCTGGCTGCCCAGATTGCGATCCTTGATGACGATCGGGTAGCGAATCTCCTTGACGCCCACCTTGTCGATGGCCAGATGTCGTCCGTCACTCTGGCTTTGAACGTCGAAGAGGTCGGCGGGATCGGAAGCGGGGAGGGGGGATGAAGGGTCGTGTGGCATGGAGTCTCTTCAAGGGTATCCTGATCCGGGTTCACTGTGAAAGTCGCGCAGCGATTCCCATGGCCGGAGGGTGGAGGGAGGCTTTTCCCATCCATGAGAGCTGGTGGCGCACCAAAGAAACGCTCCGCAAGCAAGAGGGATAAATGGTATTATCGCCGAATGCAAGGAGTTAAGCCATGCCATAAACCCCTGGATCACACTTTCAGAGGGGGATGTCGGACAGAAAAAGCGATTCATCTTGCCAAAAGACGTTCCAGGTTGGCCAAGGCATCCTGATCGCCATTTTCTGCGGCCATTTGTGTCCATAGAAGGGCCTCCTGGTCATCATATTCCGGAGAGTCTTTCTCGGCCAGCAGCAGGCCAAGGTTGTATTGGGCGACCACATTGCCTTGTCTGGCTGCCTGACGGTACCAGTGAACGGCCCGACCCTTGTCAGCCAGTGTCCCGACACCGTTGGCCAGCAAAAACCCCACCCCGGCCTGGGCAGCGACGGAACCACGCTGGGAGAGTCGCAAAAACAGGCGAAAGGCGCGTTGCGTCTCCCCCTCGGCCAAAAGTTCGCGGGCCACTTGCAGCTCGGACGCCAGCTCGCGGGCAACAAACAAATCCTGGGGATCTTCCAAACCGATCTGGGCGAAAAAATCCTCTTGCGGCCTCTCCGTATAAAATTTTTGCCATAAACTCGAGGCCAGTTGGGCATCGGTCATGTCGTCGTAGGCACCAGGGTATCCGGCGCGATAGTCGCGCAGAGAGGTGAAATAGCCTCCTGGATTTTTCGGATCCAACCCCAGTTGGCGAAAATAGGCCGATCGCGGCATGGAGCCGTAATAGCGGCGATACAGCCCCGTTGCCAACTCCTGGTCGGTCAGATGATCGTAAAGGCCGGGATATTGACGGCGATACTCATCCAGGGGAACGACAGAAAGTTCCGCGACCTCCTGTTTTCTGGCTGGTTGGGTGCGGGGTGTCACCGGGCGCTGGGTTCCTGGTTGGGGTTTGGCTTCGGCACCCTGTCGGGGAGTGGGGTCGTGAGGCGTTTCCTTTTGGGCGCTGAGTGTCGCCGAGCGCCGGGTTCCTGGTTGGGGCCTGGCCTCGGCACTCTGTTGGGGAGTGGGTTCGTGAGGTGTGCCCTCTTTGTCGGCCTGGGCAGAGTCGCTCCTGGTCGGGGAACTCTGCTGGTCACCTTGTTTGCCTGTCTGGCGACCCTGGCTCATCTGGTTACCCGGCAGGGAATTCATCTCTCCCGGCATGGCCGATTGGGGCGACGACTGTGGTGTCAGGGATCCGGAAGGTGAAGCCCCGGGGGGAGTGGCCATGGCAGCAAGAGGTTGTGTCCGAACCTGGGATGGAGAGGGCATCGCCGCCTGGTGTTGGGCTTGCGGGGAAGAGGCACGGGCCGGATCGAGCAAACCGGCCATTTTTTGCAGGTCGGCTCCCTGGGCGGATTGGGAGCCCATGGAGGAGGCGATCTTGTCTAGGTCGGCGCCCCCCGGCCCCGGGTTGACAGCACCAAATTGGCTTGGATCGATCGGGCCGCTCTGGGTGGGCAGGCTGCCCAACATTTGACCCAGATCCGCCGGTGAACCCTGACCCGGGGCGGCAGCCATCTGTCCTGACATGCCTCGCATCAACTTTCCCATGGTGGACGGATCCATGTTTTTCATGACGGTCGAGGCCACCGTACCGACGACGGATCCCATCATTTTACCCACAGGATTGCCGTCCGTTGCTCCCGGCACGGCTGATGGTGACGCAGAAGCCCCTTTTTTTCCTTTGGCATCGGTCGCTGACGGCGCGGCAGAGGGTACTACGGGTTGTACCTGAACAGTCGGGGCGGGAGAGGTACGCGACTTGACATAAGAGAGCCAGCCCATGCCGACCGCCACCAAAAAAAGCATTCCCAGGCCAATTCGCATCAGCCGGGCGGGGTGAAATGCCCCCTTGGCTCTCATCTTGCGGATGAAAAATCCAATCCTGGCCCTGGAAGTCTCCGCAATCCTGGCCCTGATGGCAGGCAACAGATCATTTTTGACAAAGGCTGCGTCGTATTGTTCGGAGAGGCGGATATGGATCGCATCGCGCCTGGTTTTCAATTTCAAATGCAGGGGAAAAATTTCATCCAGACCGATAATCTGGTCAAGATCGTAACGTGTTTCCAGATACTCCTCACCGATCAACGAAACCATGATGCAACTGATGTCGGTGACGACCAGAATGAGGTTGCGGTAAGCGGTTTGCTCTTCGGGCAGGCCGCTGCCGAGGGTCTCGAGGGTGAAAAGAACCTTCTCTCCCCGATAAAGAACGGCATGCCATTTCGGGAGTCTGGTCTCATCCACGGACGAATCTCCGGATGATCGTGTCCTGCCGGAGGTCTCTCCCCGAGCGGCTACGGGATGGGCAGGATGGTGTCCTTGATCCAATGACGGTCATCTTTTTGCGGGTGATTGGCATTGAAATGCAACCCACGGCTCTCCCGTCGATGGATGGCTGAACGGATGATCAGGGATGCGACAACAGAAATATCGCGTAGTTCCAAAATATTGCGCGATATTCGACAGTTCCAGTAATATTCGTTGATCTCTCTCAGGAGCATTTCGATCCGGCGTCGTGCCCGGGCCAGGCGATGGTCGGAGCGAACGATGCCGACGTAGTTCCACATGCAACGCCGGATCTCATCCCAGTTGTGCGAGATGAGAATCTCTTCGTCGCAGGTGCCGGTATCATAGCTGTCCCACAGGGGGAGAGAGGGTGCCGGGGCACGTTGGTGATCCTTCCGCTTGCGCATGATGTCTCTGTTGACGGCGTCGGAGAAGACCAGGCATTCCAGCAGGGAGTTCGAGGCGAGCCGGTTGGCCCCATGCAGACCCGTATGGCTCACCTCACCGACGGCATAGAGGTTTTCAATATCGGTCTGTCCTCGCAGATCGGTCATGACGCCGCCGCATACATAGTGGGCAGCCGGAACGACGGGGATGGGTTCCTCGCTGATGCGTATACCCAGAGAGGCACATTTTTCCATGATGTTGGGAAAATGTTCGCTCAGAAAGGCCTCCCCTTTGTGGGTGATATCCAGAAAGACACAATCATCGCCGCTGCGCTTCATTTCGAAGTCGATGGCACGGGCAACGATGTCTCTGGGAGCCAGCTCTTTCTTTGGGTGGTGCTGCTCCATGAAGGGTTCGCCGTTTTTCCGGATCAGGATGCCACCCTCGCCGCGCACCGCCTCGGAGACGAGAAACGACTTGGCAAGAGGGTGATAGAGGCAGGTAGGATGGAACTGGATAAACTCCATGTTGGCTACCCGGCACCCGGCGCGAAAGGCCATGGCGATGCCGCCGCCAGTGGCGGTATCCGGGTTGGAGGTATAGAGGTAGACCTTCCCGGCCCCGCCGGTGGCCAGGATGGTGAAGTCGGCCTGGAAGGTATGAATGGCTCCGGTGGGGATCTCCAGGGCGTGGCAACCGCGGCAGGAATCCGGCCGGTTGGGAATCATGCGGCCCAATTTGTGATCGGTCAGCAGATCGATGGCAATATGGTGGGGTTTGATGGTGATGCTGGGGTGACTCTCTGCCCGTTCCAGAAGGGTTTTGATGACAGCCTGGCCGGTGGCATCGGCGGAGTGGATGACCCTGCGGGCGGAGTGTCCCCCCTCGCGGGTCAGGTGGTATCCATCCGGAGAGCGGGTGAAGGGAACTCCCAAATCGATCAGATGCTGAATGGCCTTGGCCCCATTTTCGACCACACAACGAACGGCGTCGATGTTGCAGAGGCCTGCTCCGGCCTCCAGGGTGTCCTGAACATGGGATTCGTGGTCGTCATTCGGGGCCAGGACGGCGGCGATGCCTCCCTGGGCGTGGAAGCTGTTCGATTCGGTAGTCTCTCCCTTGGTCAGCACGATGACCTGACCATGTTCCGCCAGACGCAAGGCCAAGTCCAATCCGGCCACACCGCTGCCAATGATCAGGAAATCCGCTTCAATCAGGCGTCTTGTGGGGAGTGCATTGTTCGACATGGGCGGCTTCCAAAATAGACGGGTATCCCGGCGCCAGTTGTACCCTGAGAGCCACGCAACAACCTCCGGTCGGGGCGGAGGGCGGCTCCTACCATCAGCCGAGGTTAGCAGGGCGCAACCCTCCGGTCCAGTCTCCATCACGCACCGGATCCGCCCAGGGCAATCGCATTTAAAAAGTCATGCTGTTTCTGAACCAGATCCATGTCGAGATGCGCAGTTTTTTTAACTGTTTGAAAAACTGGGATGGAGGTCCAGGGGACTGGCGACCGGACAGGTCCAGGACGGAGTCCTGGTGGGGTTCAGGGCGAAGCCCTGACAAAGGCTTTCATATCCAGGCCTTTCTTGGGGGGGGACCTGGGCAGTTACGTTTTTTTTTCGTTGGTTGCATGTCTGTGGCAGGGGTCGTGGTCAAGGTTATCCACCGGGTGACCGGGATGGCACGGAGGGAGGAAGAACCTCCCAAAGTTGCTCGTCAAGACCTGAGGAGCGCACGAGCCGGAAGGTTCCCCGTGGGGGATCCTGAAAAAACCAGAGCCGGACAAAAACCGAATTTGCCAGCTCTTCGTCCACAAGGTAACCCGTGGCCGTAGTGGTATCCAACAACAGGGTCAGGCCATCATGATTGGCAAAATCGACCGATTGTGGTTTTCCGGGGCCATCGAAGCGGCCCATACGGGCCAGTGGGGCGGTTTGTTCTCCGGCCATGAACAGCCCCTTGTTGACATCGATCTGCCATGGCCCGGGCGGCATGGTCCGTGCCGGTACCACCGAGGCAACGTGCATGATCTCTCCCGCGTGGGTTATCCCCTCCAGACGCACGACAAAGGGTTTTTTCCCCTTGCGATGGGTAAAACTCCAGGTAGCAAAAGGATACCACCAGGGACTTTTGTCGAGCATATCGCGAAAAAGAAACAGATAAAGGGGAGGGGAGTGAGCCAAAATCGGTAAACTCTTCTGTGTCGCCTCGGGGGGCGAAGGATGGCGCAGATGATCGATGGCCTGATCCCAGTCGCCCCGAGCGCGCTGTTGGTACTCACGCATGCCGGGCAGACCCCGGGCCGTGTAGTCGAGCATGAAGCGAGCGGCAAAGGCTGCATCCGGTGTGGCCAGGGGGAGGGTGTTGTAGACCAATCTTTCGCCCGCCTCCGGGGCATCGACATGACCATCGAAGATGACCGGACGCCGTGCCCAGTAACGCAAAGGGTGTCCGGCATCCCACAGCGACCAGATCCAGGCATTGCGCGGTACCTGTCGGTCAATCTCCGCCATGCCACTCACGAGCGAGGCAGGGAAGGCCAGCGCTGTTCGACGTGGCAAGGCGTACCAAATGGCCGGCAGGGTCATGGCCACAACTCCTAGAAACAGAACGAGCTGACCCAGACGAGATCGCCTGGAATGGGCCTGGTGCCAGGCCAGTCCGACCAGGTGCCCCACGCCCAGTGCCAGCAGGGGGCCTGTGAAAATGAGCAGTCGCATGGCACCCGACAGACCCCACAACCCTAGAACAGCCAAGGGAAACATGAAAAGCATCTCCCACCTGACGTGCCACGTCAGCAGAAGGAGTCCGACCAGGCCTGCAAGGGCCGTCACCGGGTGTCCCAGGGCACTTGTAGTTGCCTGTTGCCAGGGGACAGCGTAAAACTCCTCGATGATCGTGGCGACAGGTGGCAGGGAAGAACTCTCTCTGCCCATGAAAAATTTTACCCCATGCAGTAGATCGTCAACCAGATTGACGGAGGGAAGCTCTCCTCGTGCCAAGTAAAAGGTTATCAATGACAGGATGAGAAAGACCAGCAAGGTCCAACCATCCTTGCCCCGGGGAAGGCGAAACAGGCTCCAACTCACCGCGATGAAAAAAAGGTGCATACCCACGATTTCCGCCGGCGCGCGATCCCACCACCACAGGAAAAGAGCATAGCCGCTCAGGGCGGTCAGCAGAGGGCGATACTCCCTGGCCGGTTGGCCACGCGCGAAACGCAAAAATCCATAGCTCATGACCAACAGCAGCGTGGGAATGAGCATATCGGTATCAAATTCGGCGAAGGCGCTGCGTTGTGCAAACAGGGGAGATGTTACCCCTAACATAGCAGATGTCAGCCCAAACACATGGCCACCCCAGAACCTGCCCAGGAGAAACAGGGGGATGGCCACCAAAGGCGCAAGAAGAGTCGGCAGCCAGGCGGCAATCCATAAAGGATCCAGGGCAAAAATTCCAACCAGGCTGCTCACCCACTGCGCGGGCAGCGGAAGGCGAAGAGGCGCGGGATCAACGTGGGACAACGTAGAGGGAGCATCCAGGTCTGCCACGGGGCGCTCCTGGGCCGCCCGATCTTTCCGGGCCAGATTCAAAAAATAATAACCATCGACACTGGCCGGAAGGGGTTTGCCCTGGAACTGCATCTGGTCTGGATGCAATAGCCAATAGGGAGCGTCTCCCAGGCGGATCAGCCAGCCGATGGTCAGAACAAGAGCCAGAATCAGATATGCGGTACGTCTACCCAAGATTATTCCACACTCATGGCATCGCTGCGGATTGATGCGCAAGTATAGGGTGCCGTTTGTCCATAGCCAAATTGAAATATGCCCGGAGGCCAAAGAGGTCAACCAAATCCATTCCGGGATGCGTAATTTTTTCTAGCTATTTGAAAGACCGGGATGGTCCAGGAAGGGCTGTGCCCTTCCTGGTGGGGTTTGGGGCGAAGCCCC
>JADGCJ010000032.1 GCA_015229045.1 Magnetococcales bacterium | reverse complement strand
GCGAAGCCCCAATAAAGTCTTTCATGCCAACATTTTTTTTCCGAACAAAAAAACTACGTGTCCCAAAGTAGACGCGGTTTAACGAAGTTATCGCGATCTGCAAATGGGTATCATCGAACCGGATCAGGGCCTGCCGCCGGAATGGCTGGTGGCAGGCTGATGCACATCGTGGTGCCGGACTCTTCGGAGGTCTCGAAATCAATCGTGCCCCGCTGCGTGACAGCCATCAATCGGGCGGAGTAGACACCCAGCCCGGTGCCATTTTTCTTGCCAAACGTGACATATTTGTCGAAAAAATTCTCCCGGATCTGGGGCGGAATGCAACCCTGATTGTGAATGCGAATTCTGTGCATGGCTCCACGATCCAGGCGCACGGTGATGGTCTGCTCGGGCGGAGAGGCCTCTACGGCGTTTTGGATCAGATTGCTCAACATGGAGTAACAAAGGGTCTCCTCGCCAAGAACCAGGAAGGTCTCCTCCATGGAGAGGGGCATGTTGTCCAAGAATAATTTAAAATTCAGGTGCCTGTAGCGAATCATTTCGCTGCCGGCGACACAAATCTTTTTGACCAGCCCCACCACGTCGACAGGTTCGGCTTCAAAAGTATAGGTGCCTTTCTCCATCTTGAACAAATCGAGGGAGAGATTGATCATGGCGAGCAGTTTGTAGCCGGAGTCCTGAAGAATCTGAAACATCCCCTCCTCCTCACGATTCAGGCTTAACTTGAACCTGAGAAGATCGGCAAAACCAATGATCGTGTTCAATGGCGATTTGAGATCATGGCGCATGATGCGGTCAACCTCTTCGCGCAGCTGCTCTGCCTGGCGCAGCTCTTCATTTTGCGATTCCAGAGTCTTCAACGCCCGCATCAAACCCAGGTGCGTCTTGACCCTGGCCCGCACGACAGCCGGAACAACCGGCTTGGAAATAAAATCGACCGCCCCAAGTTCCAGGGCATAGGTTTCATCCGTGGCTTCATTTTTGGAGGTTACGAAGATGATTGGAATATGGGCGGCAGCCGCGCTCTTCTTGAGTGCCCGGCACACGGCGTAACCATCCATATCCGGCATGACAACATCGAGCAGAACCAGGTCCACAGCCGACGCTGCCGCTGTTTCCAGGGCCTCCGCGCCACGTGTGGCGACCGAGATCTCATAGTCCGACCCCAGAGCGGAGGCCAATATTTTAATATTGACGGGAATATCGTCAACAATCAAAATTCTGGGTTTCTCGTTGATATGGATCATGACCCCGTTCATCCAGATGAGGCTTTAAAAGAGTGACCAGATCTTCCAGAGAATTTTTACCTTTCTTAAAATCAAGGCGATCCAAACACCCCCCCAGCTCCGCCAGCTTATCATGAACCAACCCGGGCGATCCAGCCAGGATCGCCTGGACTTTCTCAAAAGTCTCCAGAACCTTGAAATCCTTTTTCTGAATATGCCGATCCAGTTCCTGTAACAGAGGAAGAATGACATCAGCTTGCAGATCGGGGAGGCGTGCCATGCCGTCACTCTTTTCTGAATCAACCATCTCCTGTTGATCCCGTACGCTTTTGATCCCACCCATCACCCGGTCCATGGCATGCTTGAAAATGGCCAGCGGCTCGGGCCATATGTCCGCGCTGCCTGCGAGCAACGCTTTTTCCAGGGAACGGGCAGCCTCGAACAGCTCCATCGCCGCAAGATTGCCAGCCATCCCTTTGATGGTATGGACCATCTGTTTTGCAGAAACACCGTTTTCCTCATTCTGGCTCTGCAACAGTTTTTCAATGTTGTCTGCCGCCAGGGCATGGTCACGATAAAACTCTTTCAGCAGGCTGAGCAACAACTTTTTCTTGCCACCTATCCGGGCCAGAGCCGCCTCGATGTTGATCCCGGGCAGGGTCTCCGGAAAACCAGCCGGATCGGCCTCCGTCTCCGGTTTTTGCACGGCAAGAGCCTGCACACCCAGACCCGGACGTGGACGAATCCAGTTGATCAGCACCGCATACAGAAAACTTCGATCGATGGGCTTGGCCACGTGGTCATTCATGCCTGCTGCCAGACAGCGTTCCCTGTCACCGGCCATGGCATGCGCCGTCATGGCAATGATGGGCAACTCCTGTAACTGTGGATTGTCACGAATTTTTTGCGTGGCCTGAAAGCCATCCATGATCGGCATCTGAATATCCATCAAAACGGCGTCATACATGGTCGTGATGACCTTTTCGACCGCCTTCAGGCCATCTTCGGCCTTGTCCACCAGCACACCGACACTCAGCAAAATCTCTTCGGCCACTTGCCGATTGATGGCATTGTCTTCAACCAGCAACACCTGTGCGCCACCGATTTGCTCCCTGATCCTGGCCGTATCGACGACATGAGACTCATTTTTCAAAAACCTGGCAACGCCCTGGCCAAAAACGTCCATGATGGTATCAAACAGAAGGGAACAGTTGGCTGGTTTGGGCATAAAAGATGCTATATCAATATCTTTCGAGGCATTTTTCGCTTCTGTTTCGCGATTGAAGGGAACCATGAGGACCATTTTGGGTGGCATGCCGCTGGCGCACTCTTCGCTGATATGACGCAGGGTGGTGATGCCATCCATCTCCGGCATCAGCCAGTCGGCCATCACCAGACGAAAGGGGGACGCCGCCGCCATGGCCTGTCGAACCAGGAGCAGGGCCTCCCGCCCGGATGCCGCCCCGACGACATGGAAACCAAATCCACTGAGACTCTTGTCGATGGCATGTCTTGCCGCCGCATTGTCATCGACGACAAGGAGAGCAAGATGCTCCAACTCTGCGGGAATGCACATCTCTTCCGACTCCACGCCCCGTTGATGTCTGAAACGGGCAGTGAAAAAGAATGTACTTCCCTGGCCTGGGGCCGTGGTCACCCAGAGGTGCCCCTGCATCATCTCCACCAATCTTTGCGAGATGGAAAGCCCCAGGCCCGTACCGCCATGCTTGCGGGTCGTGGAGCTGTCGGCCTGGGTAAAGGGCGAGAATATTTTATCCGCCTGCTCCTGGGTCATTCCCGGGCCGGTGTCGCGTACCGAAAACTGCAACATGATCTCCGTGGCCTGCTCCTGAACGGTCCTGACCTGAATCTCAATCTCGCCGGTTTCCGTAAACTTGACGGCATTGCTGACCAGATTCAACAGGATCTGTTCCAGGCGCAAGGCATCTCCGGCCAATGCGTAGTGGCACTCTTCGGAGACACACAAAATCAATTCAATATTTTTCTCACTCACCCTGGCACGAAACAGATCCGCGATGTGAACAAACACATCCCGCAATGCGAAGGGTCTCTCTTCCAGTTCGAGCCTTCCTGCCTCGATCTTGGAAAAATCGAGTATGTCGTTGATGATGCGCAGCAGGGAACGGGCGGAATTGCTGATTTTGAGTAAATAGTCCCTTGTTTTCAGGGAAATATCCGACTGCAGGGCCAGATCGGCAAGACCGATCACGGCGTTCATCGGGGTCCGTATTTCGTGGCTCATGTTGGCCAGAAATTCCGATTTGGCCCGATTGGCCTGTTCCAGGGCCTTTCTCTGCTCGCCCAGATCTCTGGACATTTTATTGAAAGCGGCGGCCAATTCACCAATCTCATCCTGGGAGTCGATATGTACATGGCCCTCAAATCTGGACTCACCTATATCGATAGCCGCCTTTCGCAAGACCTCGATCGGCCGGGTCATAAGATTGTACAATTTGGACGCAAACATAAAAGAAAAAAACAATGTTGGCAGGGTAATAAAAACAATGGCCAACAAATCCCTGGCAAGATCATCAAAAAACACATTAAGACCAGCCTGAACGATAATTTCTCCAACAACATCATTGTCAATGGATATCGGCTCGTGAATGATCAGCTCTGCATTGGAAAAATGGGGACCCGTCCGCTTCACAATCGTTAAATAATCATCCTTTGTTTCCTTGTACCCGGGACGTGTATAGGTGACAAAAGTCTTCCCTGTCTTTGTCAAGATGACAGCATGATTGATGGAGTTCGACGCTTGCAGGGCATTCAAGATGCCTTGTGCTGTCTGGGCATCATTGAACATCAGGGCAGCGCGACTGCTGAGAGAGATCAAGCGCATCTGTACGGAGATATTCTCTACAAGCGCCTCCCGCTCGCGAAAATATTCCGTCGTCACCCAGATGATACTGACAAGAAACAGGGCGGTCCCGCTGATCAATGTCGTAATGCCTATCAGTTTCTTCCTGATGGTCAGTTTCTTGAATATCATCAAAGCACCCGCCAGGTCATTCGACAACCCGCCCAATCTGCAACATGGATGAGCTGATTTTGAGTCCGCACCGATTGGCCATCTTCAAGTTGATTTCAAAACGCAGCGTGTCCCCCACGCGGATAAAATTGATCATGCCACCCCGTTGGGCAAACCCAGGGGTATCCCCGACCAGAAGCACAGGTCTCTCGCCAAACCATGCCATGATGTCGACCCATTTTTCCGCCTCGGATGGCGCAATGAAAACGAGATGGCATCCGGATGTCTCCTCCAGCCTGGTGTGCAGGTGAACCTGAATCTTCCTCTCCTGAACACTCTTTCCGGCAAGAAAGTTGAGCAGGTCGCCGAAAGGATTCTCCCCCAATACGCAAATATTGAACCTGTTCCTGTCACCCAGAAAAACAGCCTCAGGATACGTCACAAATTTGGTAAAATTGTACAGATAGGCCACCTTGACCTGGGGTTCGGATGGAGGATGGGGGGCATCCGCCGCCGCTCCACCCGCCCATAGCCAATCACCCAGCAGCAAAACAAGGGCGATCCGCAAGAGAACGGCCCATTTTGCACGTGTCACTATAAAAATCGCGCAGCGACTCTCAGGGTCGGATGGTGGAAAGAGGCTTCCTCCATCCATGCAGGTTGCCATCTTGCCTATCTCAATACTTCCAGGTTGCTTTGACAAAAAAGGAGCGCGCAACCTCGCTGTTCTGCACACTTGTCCCGGTGAATTCGGGATGTTGAGAATCAAGCACATTGTGTGCGACCAGGCTCAACTGGAGATCCTTGCGCGGTTGCCACCCCAGGTGCGCATCGACACGGTCATAAGCGGGGATGTTCAGCGCCGCAAGCCGGGTCACATGGAACAGAGCCACATCAAACTCCCAGTCCCGGGAGAAATTCCAGTAGGAACGCACCTGGAACTGCTGCCGGGGAGCACTGGCTTCCTCTGCGGCCAGGGTCGGATCCCTCACCCCGTTGACCAGACTCAAATCCATGGCCAACCAGGTATGGCTGGCACGCAGTTTCCAGGTCTCGCTTGCCCACCACTCCAGGGCGGTCTCGGCACCATAGGTGCTGCCAGACCCCCTGTTGACAAAGGTCTGGTTGACCGTTGCAACACCTCCTGCCAGGGCAACACTCACATCTTTGGTGCTCAACTTGTCATACTTGTCATAAAAGAGCGCCATATCGAGGAATGTTTTTGGCACAAGCTGCGACCGATAGCCGACCTCGTAAGCGACCATCTCTTCGGCCTGAAATCCGGGATTGCCACTGAGAAGGATTCTCGATGCAGGACCGGCAACGATGCGCAGGGCAAAATCGACATCCGCCCGCGAGGGGGTACGCACGGCCCGCGACACGGCTGCCCACAGGATATGGTCATCGGCAACCCGCCACAACAACCTCACATTGGGCTGGATCTCCCACGCCGTGAAATCGTTGTGCTCCAGTTTGGAACCGACGGTAAGGGTCAGGCGTTTGGCCATCAGGGTCACTTCATCCTGAAAAAAGGCACCCAAGGTCTCGTCGCTCATGGCAAGGTGATTCCAGCCAACCACCGGGTCGGCACGCATGATATCCGAGGAGGCACGATAGCCAACGCCCCAAATGATCTCTTGATTGCCCGACAGGTGAAAACGATGTTGAAGGTCCAGGTCGGTGATCTCCCGCTCCTCGTAGGCGGCCCGCACGGTACGGTCGTGATACAGGCGCATATCCACCTGGGAATCATGCGTCAGGTTGTGTGTCCAGTTGACCAGGAGGTTCCCCCCGCTGTTGTGGGTGTTGCCCAACGTCTCCTGCACGTTGTACACATCCCCCTGCAAGGTCACCTTGTTTTTCTCTCCGGGGTGCCAATCGAGGCGAAACCCGCCCTGACCCGCGTTCCAGTCATCGCCAGCGTCTCTGCCTTGAGCGCTCTTGAAGTCATTTTGATCAAATCTCTTGGCATAAAAACGAAATTTGGCCTCTTTCCCGACTTCACCACCATAGCGAATGCCAGCCCGGTACTTTTCCTGACTGCCACCCCCTCCTGTCACCAACCATCCCTGGGTGTCCGCTGCCTGTTTGGTGATAATATTGACGATGCCATTGACCGCATTGGCCCCCCACAAGGATCCCCCCGGTCCACGAATCACTTCGATACGCTCCACGTCTTCCAGCAGGGTATCCTGGACATCCCAATTGACTCCGGCATAAGAAGGGTCATAGAGGGTGCGCCCATCCATGAGGACCAGCAGCTTGTTGGAGTATTGTTCGTTGAAGCCTCGCGCCGAGATGGCCCAATTGCTGCTGTTGATGCGCGCCACATTCATGCCGGGAACCAGGCGCAACAGCTCTGGAATACTCGTCATGCCCGAGCGGCGTATCTCTTCCTGATCAATGACATAAACCGCCGCTGCCGTGTCAACCAGCCTCTGCTCCTTCCTCGCAGCCGTGGTCAGGCGCATGTTGGCCAGATCCTCGAAGCCAACGTTGAGCAGGGCATCCATCTGCTCCTTTTCGCCGGAGTGGGCCTGCTCTGTCGCCCATCCCGCACCGGGAGCGAGCAGAAGTGTCAGCATCATCCACACCCCGGCAGGTTTCGCCGACGCGGGTCGGAATCGTTGCCTTCTCTTCACCCGCAACACGTGGTCAAAAAAGATCATCCCCCCCCCCCTTATACATAAACCGAGACACGCCACCCGACCGGCTCCCGACCCGACAGAACGATTGTGGGGTCTTTCCTGACCCGTTTGCAAGCAACCATGCAAGTTTCAGGGCGTCGCATCAGGCGAGGCGCGCTCCTTCCGGGAGGAGAGGGTTGCATAGGCCTGACTCAAATTGGCGGAGACCAGGATGATCTTCTCCTTGAACAAAATCACATTGGGCGCCTTGGGATCTTCCATCTCGGCCCTGTATACCCAGTCCAGGAACTCTCGCATGCGTCCCTCCCTGAAAAAAAACATGGCTTTGGAGAGTATGAAATCGACCTGAAGCGGACGCAGACGCAAGGCCTCGTCAATGTGGGCATGGGCAAGCGTATGGTTACCCGTCTCCATGTAATACCCGGCCAACATGCAGTGGGCATAAGAGTTGTTTCGTGTCACCCGCACGGCGTGACTCCAGACGGTTCCGGAATTGAACCAGACATCGAGCTGACGCCAAGTGACCACCATGAGGGCCAAAAGAACCCCCACTCCCACAGGCAACAGGAGACGTCGCCAGGATTGCCGGTGCGGAATCAACGCCGCCACACCCCAGACCACAGCCACAAACAATCCGATATGAGGATAATAGGCAAAGCGGTCGGCCATCCCCTGCCTGCCAGACTGGGCAATACCCGATACCGGCACAAGCCCACCCAAAAACCAAAACCAGCCCACAAACAGGTAGGGCCGGGTCTTGAGGAGAGCGACCACCAGACCGCTCAGCACAAGCAACAACCCGGCACCAATGGCCAGTTCAAGAGTGGACGGCGGGGTATCTTCGAGATAGGGATGGGGATAAAACACGGCCAGATCGCTCGGCCATACCGTCTGCCGCACATAGGCGGTGAGCGAAACAAGCATGTTGCCCAAACGGGCAGTCAGAGGAAGTTTTTCCCAGGTAAACTTCAACAGGGGATCGTTGGTGCGCCACAAGGTCATGCCCACCACCAGCCCCACTGGAACGAGAAACGGAAGCTTTTCCCACAGCAGATAACGCCATTTTTCCCGAGACAGGCGTTGCAGCGGCCACCCGTCCAGGAGCAAAAAAACGGCAGGCAGGGTCACCCACATCGCCTTGGACCACAGGCTGCACATGAACAGGAACAACGCCAGGAGATAGTGCGTATTCTTCAGAAAGAAAACAGAATCCTGTCCCTGATTGCGTTGATCGACATACCTGGCATACTGCCCCAGGGTCAGCAGACCAAAAAAGGCGGCAAGAACCTCCTTGCGCTCCACCACCCAGGCCACCGCCTCGACATGCTGGGGATGGACGGCAAACAGGGCGGCCACCCAGGCGCTTTCCCAAAACCGATCCGTCAGACGGCGCAGAAGGTAGAACAACAACAAAGCATTGGCGATATGGAAAAAAACATTGACCAGATGGTAACCCGCTGCATGACTGCCAAACAAAGAGGCATCCAGCATCAGGGAGAGCTGGGTGACAGGAATCCAGAACATATCCTTCGTATGCAAAGAGAAAGCCCAGCGCAACCCCTCCATGGTCACCCCCGACAACACTTTTTCATTGTCGGTGACATAAATCGCATCATCGAAACTGACAAAGTCAAAAAACACCACTTTGGCATACAGAATGAGGATACCCAGAGCAAGAATCTGGGCAACTCTTCTCTCCCGGGAGATGTATTCCGTGTGTGTCATAAATCAACCTGGCTCCTTTATTTCATCGTAACTATTCAGCACATGGCGACGAATCGGGGTCCAGGGGGCTGGCTCCCTGGCAGGTCCAGGACAGAGTCCTGGTGGGGTTCGGGGCGAAGCCCTGACAAAGGCTTTCATGTCCAGGCCTTTCTTGAGGGGGTACCTGGGCAGTTACATTTCATCATCCGGAACGCAACGCAGTGACTATTTTTTGTACCACTCCGGACCAGTCATCGACACTCTCCTGACGAAACAAACGCAGAACACCAGGATACCAGGGCGAGTCACTGCGCTGTTCCAGCCAACGCCAGTCCGTCTCGATGAACGGCAGCATGACCCAACAAGGTCGCCCCAGTGCACCGCAGAGATGCACCATGGCCGTATCCACACTGATGACCAGGTCCAGTTGAAAAACAAGGGCTGCCGTATCGGCAAACTCCCTGATCTCTCTCCCTAAATCAAGCAAGGGAAGATTCCCCGGGGTAATGGTCGGCACATCGACGTTGGCGCCGGTCTGCAAACTGATCCAGGTGACATCGGGCAGAGACCAGAGGGGCGCCAACGAGATCAAATCCGGCAGGGAACGATGGCGGTCGTTTTTGTGATCGGCATGACCTCTCCAGACCAGACCCACCCTGCGTTTTCCTGCGGGAAGACGTGCCGCCCAGGCAATCACGCGCTCGGGCTGAGGAAACAGATAGGGCAACCCGGCCGGAATGGTCGTAAGCGTCGTGCCACAATAAAGCGGCAGCGCGAGCAGAAACGACCAATAATCGTCAGTCGGCACACTCTTTTGCCGGGTCAGCCACTGATCGGGCGTCCCAACCCAACCGACGCCGGGCAAGGTGGAGAACAACCCGACGAGAGGTTCCTTGCACACCAGCGTCAAATGGCGCACACCCCTCTCTTTGAGAAGCGGCACGTAGCGACAAAACTGAATTTCGTCGCCCAGGCCCTGCTCTCCCAGGATCAGCAGGGAGCACCCCGTCAGATCCTCCCCCTGCCAGCGTGGCATGGTCAAATCGGCCAGCAGGGGATCTTTTTGCCTCTCCGGAGCATGGAAGGTCCGTTCGTAAAGGGGCCAGCCGGCCAAAAAATCCCCCCGTGCCAGCAAGAGCAACCCCAGATTTTGCATCGCCTCCATGCTGGCCGGATCGAGACGCAGGGCCTCCCGCAGGGCTGCCTCGGCTTCGGCCAGGCGATGCAAACTTTTCAACAGGGTTCCCAGGTTATAGTGGGTCTTGGCATCCTGCGGACGCAGACGCAAGGCGGCCCGATAAGCCGTCTCGGCCTCGGCATGACGCAGCCGCGACATCAACAGTCCACCCAGATTGTTGTACGCTCCGGCGTAGCCCGGTTGCAGACGCAGGGCCTCCCGATAGGCCGCCTCGGCTGCATCGTCGCGGTGCAGATCACGCAACAAATTACCCAGATTGAAGTGGGCTTCGGCATAGTCCGGCATGATGCACAGGGCCTCCCGATAGGCGGCCTCGGCCTCGTCATGCTGCCCCATCTCATGCAGCATTCCACCCAGATTGCTGTGAGCCTCCGAAAACTCCGGCCTGCACTGAATGGCCTGACGAAAACTGGCCACTGCCGCATCCATATTGCCCAGGCAACGGTGGACATCGCCCAGATTGTTGTGCGCCTCGGCATAGTCGGGGATCAACTCCAAGGCCTGCGTGATCAAGGCAACCGCCTCCGTGTGGCGTTGGCCCTGGTGGAGCAGGACACCCAGAGCGTGCAAGGCATCGGCGTGACGCGGCTGTTCGGCAAGGATGCGTCGATAAGCCGCCTCGGCCTCCGGCAACTGACCGCTCCGGTGCAAACGCAACGCCGCAACAAACGGGTCGCCAACCCCAGGAGGAACCGCACCCGACATTGTGGGTACACCAGAGGAGATACCCGCGCCAACACGTCGATCCTGTTTGGCCGCCGCACGACGTTGTTTTCTGTTCATGGGGTCACCCGGGTGCAAAAATTGGCGCGCAAAAACCGCACCCAGGATATAAACAGGGAGAGGGGGGGCGTGTCGAGGAACTTCCAGACGAGGGGAGCTTCAATCAGCGCGGGTGATCCTGTTGCACACTTCCTGAATTCGCTGACAAGGAGTATGCGCAAAAGTGTATTTCATGGGTTGTGCAACCAGGATCACCGCTCTTTTGCAAAAAAACTCTTTCTTTCTTTTCCTAGAGATGGAAAGCGCATAAACCCGTCGCATAGTGCCTGATCTTTTTGTCCAACCAAGGTGGCCAAGAGCGTTTCTCGGGGTGTGCAACAGGGGTTACCGCGTCCACTTGACGCAGTATAAAGCAAAAGACGTGCCATAAACATTATACATCCCATCACCCTGAAAAAGCGCCGTTTTTGTGCATGAATGGCATCTCTCGTCATGATTCGACCTGTCATCCGGAAAAAGATGTCAGGAAACAAGTACCGGATGCATGACACCGGGGAGCATTTTTTGCCACTCCATCAATCGAGGCAGGATTGACAAAAAAAAAGTGTAGGATATCATCGTACCCTGCGCACCAAGGTACATGATTCGGAGGGGATATTCGTGATTTTACCTGTCGTTGACCGGGCAGCCGGTCTTTTCCCGTATGGAGCAACAGGTCGCCTCCTTGGCCGGATCGTTCTGTTTTGTCTGGTATTGTTGCCGTGGTCTCAGGCAGTCATGGCTGGCAACTCCGACCTCATCCCCATGACGGTCAGTGTCCCCGGACCACGCAATCTCTCCTACCTGCCGGTGGATCTGATCCCCATGATCGGCGCCGACCGCGCCGAAGGTGTCAAACTCACGCTGACCCATACGGGTGGCGGTGGCGTCGCCCTCGAACACATGGCAACCGGAAAAAGCGACTGTGCCGTTGCCGGTATGCCAGCCCATCTGTCGCTCCGGATCAATGACCAGGGCGTCGTCACCCTGGCAGCCGTCAATGATGCCCCTCTGTTCGTTCTGGTGGTCCGGGCCGGTCTGGCCGGAAGGGTACGTACCCCGGCCGATCTCAAAGGTCGCGTGATCGGCGTCAATGCCGGCTCCCTTGTCAGCAAAACCACCTCGCAACAGTTGGCGGAACTGGTTCTCAAAAATGACGGTCTGGAACCCGGCGATGTCAAGATCGTACCCGTCGGTCAGGATTGGGAACAGCAATCCTCGGCCATTGAAAACGGCAAAGTCGACGCCATCATGGGCGATGAGCCTTTTGCCTCCAGACTCCTGCATGAAGGAAAAGTCTTTTTTCTCGTCAATCTGGCCGATCCATCCACCACCCGGCGGCTGCCGGGCAGCAACTTTCTCCACGCGGCGCTTGCCTGCCGTCCCGACATGGTTGCCCGTGAACCGGACAAGGCACGCCGCATGGTGGCCATCATACGCCGCGCCCTGGTCTGGATAGCCGGGCATACCCCGGGAGAGGTCGTCGCCACCCTGGGTATCCTCAACCCGGAAGAGAAAAACTCCCTGATCGACGCCCTGAAAAAGCATCCCCATGCCTTCAGCAAGGATGGCAAATTTTCCACGCGGCAGTTGCAGGAGACGCAACTCTTTTTCCGTACCGCCAACAGCCAAAATGCCCTGGCCCGCGCCCTGGTGATAGAAAACTCGGTGGATGACCGCTGGGCTGGTCGCCGCGATTGAGACGTATCACGTGTCCACTCCGTTCATTCTGACTTAGTTGTCTGTTGACAACCAGATTTTAGAATGTTACGTTCATGCTACGTTATGCCAATTCCAGATCAAGATGGATGCGAGGCGACAACGAAATGAGCGACGAGACAGTACGTGTTGGGTACGGCGAGGAGTGAGTGAGGCAGTCAACGAAGCAGACGCTTGATCTGGAATTGGAATTAATAATCGTAGATAGATTCTCAATATGCAAACATGGGTCAACTTAAAAAGCACCCGATAAAAGAGATCCGATCTGCAATAGAGTACGCTATTGAGAACGGATGGTCGTTTGACAACGCATCTGGTCATGCTTTCTGTATCCTGAAATGTCCAACAAATAAAAAATGCCGTAATGGGATCTTCTGTCAGGTATCCGTATGGTCAACCCCAAAAGATCCGGAAGGACATGCCCGCTCCATCCGCAAAGCTGTTGATAAATGTGAGGAAAAATTATGATATACAATTTTTCACTGACATTCCCTGTCTCACGGAAAGATTGGAATATCAATGACATATCCAATAAACTTTATGAGTCGGGTTGCGATGATTCAACCGTATTCACAGGGATCCGCAGTCTTGTTTGCGTTGAGTTTCACAGGGAGTCTGCTTCAGCAAAAGATGCCATCCATTCAGCAACCGATGACATTATGCGCGCATTCCCTGACACACACATACTGGAAGCCAGACCCGACCTGGTCAACATGGCAGACATTGCTGAACTGGTCGGTCAATCACGACAAAACATCAGAAAACTCGTTGATTTTCCTCCCCCGTCAGCCAACACGGCCACAAAACCTTTATGGCACTTGTATCTTATTGTCAAATGGTATATGGAAAAAACCGGCATCCAGTTTGACAACACGCTCGCCGAACTGTCCAGGGAAGCGTGGATGTATAACCAATCATTGGAAACAAACCGCATGCTGAACACCCTGGGCCATCATCCAGATCAGGCAGGGGCCTTTTCCCGATCCGGATAGCGAATGTGAACCTCCCTCTGTGGAAAGGGAATCTCGATCTTCTCCCGGGCAAAAGCCACGTTGATGAGGGTGTTGAGCCGGTCCCGCATGGAAATCTGCAAATCCGGTTGGGGAAGAAAGACCCACAGCTCAAAATCGAGAGAACTCTCCCCGTGGCGCATGAACAGAACCCGGGGCGGCGGCGTGGCCATCACCTCGGGTTGTTGCCGGGCCAGACCGAGCAGGGTTTCGCGCACCCGCTCCAGGGAGGTACCGTAGGCCACGCCAATAGGGATGCACAGACGAATGCTTGTATTGGAGAGGGTCCAGTTGGTCACCTGGCGGGTGATGAGTTCCCGGTTGGGGATCAGGATCTCCTGGTGATCCCTGTTTTGCACCCGGGTGGCGCGAATGTTGATCTGCGTCACCGTGCCATGAACATCGCCAACCGTGATCCAATCGCTGACGCGGATGGGACGCTCGACGAGCAAAATGATGCCACTGACAAAATTGGCCACAATCTCCTGCAAGCCAAACCCCAACCCCACGCCCAGGGCCGCCACCAGCCAACCGAGGCGACCCGGATCCAGACGCAACCAGGATATCGCCACGAGAAAACCAACCAGGAACAAGGCGTAACGAGTGATCATCACCACGGCATAACGCGACCCCTCCGTCACCTGCCAGTGGGAAAAAATCAACAGGTGCAGCAAACTCGACACATGGGCCAAGAGCCAGAAGGTCAGGAAAAGCGTCATGCTGAAACGAACCAGATCGGCCACCGTGACAAACTCGATCTTGCCGTCCACTCCGGTCACGCTGTAGAGGTTGATCTGGCTCAGCGCCGTCAAGGCCTGCTCATTGACCCCCCAGTAGGAGGCAATCAAAAACACCCCCGTCAGAATCAGGAACAAACGGGAGAAACGACGCATGTTGCTTTGTAATTTCTGGATATTTTCAATGGAATCAGAGCCCTTTTCTGGCACTGCATCCGCTTCCTGCCAAAGACCCAGACGCTCCGGAATCCGATCCAGAAGACGATGGATACCCATGAGGAGCAGTACCGTCACCAGGGTCAAGAGACCGTTGCGGGTCAACTGGGCAGCCCCGAAACGATAACCAGCCCCGTCCAGACCAACCACCGCCGTCAACAACAGCCACCACACCCAGGCCAGCCACGGATGGCGCAGGATGCGGTCCTTGCCGTCGGCCTGCGCAACCGATCCTGTCATACCCGCCAGGGCGTGCCGCAAAAACGGCGAGGCAGGGCGAATCAGTTGATAAAAAGCCACCGCCAGGGAGATCTCGAACAGGGTGAAGAAAATGCGCGGCAAGACCCGCAGGGCAAACGGGGGGCCATCGAGAATCGCCCAAGGAAGCATGAACAAGAGATAAGCCCACAAGACAATCCGGCTGGCCGTAAAGAGCGTCCGTACCCAATCCTCGGGAAAACAAAAACCAAACAAGGTCCGGCCTGCCACCTTCGGCAGACGACTCACCAGAGACCACAGGAAGAACAGCAAGGCCAGGTGCATCGACGCCCTGCTCAAGGCGACACGATACCCCATGGTCTGGATGAAAGGTTCCACCAGCAGGGCCGTCACCAAAAACCAGGTCGGCACCAGGGCCGCCTGCAAGGTGCCGCGCAAAAAAGGATTCATGCCATTTGCAGACACGTCGTTCCGCGTCTCTTCCTCATGCCGTGCCCGGGAAACCCACCGTAAACGGCGATGAATGAAAAAGAGGAATCCCGGCAAGACAACCAATACCCCACCCAGAAGCAGATACCCCTCCTTGATGGTCAAATCGAGCGAAAACCCCTGAATGTTGTCCGGATCGGCCAGGCGTTTCCACTCCTGACGCAGAGAGCGGGGATTGTCGACTGCAACCACCTCCTGCCACGCCACGCGCAAAAGTTTGCCGCTCAAGGGATCGGCATCCTGAATCCAAAAAACGTTGGCCAGGACAAAAGCCTCCAACTCCCCCAGAACATTCTGGCGATCCCGGGGCAACAGGGCCAGGCGTTGCCATTCGATGGAAACCTCGAAGGCAAAGCGTCTTTCACTGGTCAGGGTACGGTGATACTCATCGAGCAGTTTTTGGCTCTGTTTGGCAAAGCCATCCCGCTGCTTGTCGGGCAGATGTCTCAGCAAGATCTCTTTCTCGCGTTGCCACTCGTCATCCAGGGCGGCCTGATGGGTGGCGATGTCCAGACGACGCTCCTGGAGCTTTTCCTGTTGCTTGTCCAGGGCAGGTGGAATCGTCACACTTAAATCACGGCGACGCTGTTTCAGCAAACGGTAGGTGCTTTTCAGCATGTCGGCGGCTGGTCCTTGCGGGCCGTATTGGCGTACCAGGGTCTTGAGGTTTTCCAGCTCCGCTTTTTCGGTCTGGAGGCGTTTTTCCTGTTCGGAAATTTCCCGCGCGATTCCCGCGCGCAATTGTTGCAGATCGGCAATATTGCGTTGCACCTGGAGGGTCTCCGTCTCCAGGCGGGTGAGAAATTTTTGTTGCGGGGTACTGGCCTCCTCTTCGGCCTGGAGCTTTTTTTGCAGCTCGGCCTCCTTGTTGCGGCGATCCTGTTCCAGATGACGGTCAAGGGCCTCCTGGTAAAGGTTGAGGCGCTTCTGTTCCTGATCCAAAAGCAACTGGGCCATTTCCAGATTTTTTTCCCGCCGGGGCATGGAGAGTTTGGCAAACAGCTCCTCTGCCTGGAAACGGGCGATCTGCTCCTGGACAACTCTCTGTTCAAGTTCCGCATTCCCGATCTGCAAATCGGTCAGGGATTTGCCACTCTCCACGGCCTTGTCGGACATTTTGGCTATTTTTGCGGCAATCTCGGCCGACTCTTTGGCCTTCTCTTTGGCCTGCGCCACTTTTTGTGGATTTTCCTGCAACAATTGCTGGGCCTGTTGCAGGGAGGTGGCAGCCAGTTCGATGTCCCGATTGCGATCCGCCAGGCTGCTCTGAATTTTTTCCACGATACCGGGCGTCGGACTCTCCGAGACCGGCACGGGAACAGGCAGATGGCTCTTCAGCTCTTGCAGGCGCTTCTCCACTTCGGCCAGGTTGGTCGTCTCCGCCCCGGTCAGGCGTTCCAGAACCTGCCGACGGGCCATGATCTCCTGCCAGCCGCCATACAGCTCGATGCGCTTTTGCAGAGCCGTGCGCCGTTGACCATCCTTGCTGTCAGGCGACACATCCGCCGCGATATCCCCCACCTCCTTGGCCAACAGCTCCAGCACCGTGCGCACCTGCTCCTCTTGAGGCGCCTTGAAACGCCAAAGGGGAGTCACCGCCGTCAGCGTGGAAGCGGGAGCGGCGCTCTTCTGCTCAGCACTGCCAGGCGCAGCCTTTTTCTGCTCCGTACTACCGGAAGCACTCTTTTTCGGTTCGGCAGCGCCTGGCGAATGCAGCGCCCCCTTTTCCGCAGCACCCCCGGAAGATGCCAACGACACTCCCCATAAAATCACGATGACAAGAGACAGACTCCTGGACAACATGGGCTGCATAGTCCCTTCCTTGAGATGCGGACGATAACCTATCACAATGGCAACCGGGGTCGATGATACCCCTCTTTTATACGATTGCCACCGATGTTTCAGCTCCCTTTGCCTTGCAACCGGCAGGTGCCCCATGCTCCCTCGACATTGTCCGTCTGTCCCGTGGATTGGACCCGTTCTCGTCAGGACGTTGCTCCTGCTCGGCTTGCTGGCAACGGAAGGGATCTGCGCGGAGAGACCCAACGCAGCCACCCCGGCGGCAGAGATCAAGCTCTTCTCACCCCAGGGGGAGGTCAAGCAAATCCGGCAGGTCACCGCCCGGTTCACTCTGCCCATGGTGGCCTTTGGCGACCCCCGTCCGCTGGAACCTTTTGTCATCGACTGCCCGGAACCGGGCAAGGGACGCTGGGTCGACAACCGCAACTGGGTCTATGATTTTGCTCACAATCTGCCCAAGGCGGTGCGCTGCACCTTCACGCTCAAAACAGACCTGCGCACCCTGGCGGGACAACCCCTGACCGGCACGACCCGTTTCGCCTTCTCCACCGGCGGCCCCGACCTCCTGGCATCCCTGCCCGACCCGGGAGACAGCAGCATCGACGAGGAGCAGATCTTCATTCTGGGTCTGGACACCCAGGCCGACGTGGCATCGGTGCAGAACAACACCATGTGCGTCATCGATGGCGTCGGCGAAAAGGTCGGCATACGTCTGTTGAGCGGCCAAGAGCGTCAGGAGGTGTTGCAAGGGCATCCGGATTTCAAGGAACTCTACATTCGTCAAACAGTCACCGAAGGCAACAACCCCTCCTTCGCCAATCGATTGCCGAAAAAAGGCACGGCAGCGGAAAAATTTCACGCCATGGCCGACTGGGAAAACTCCCCCATCCTGGCGGTACGCTGTCAGCGCCGCCTGCCCAACAAGGCGATGGTCAAAATCGTCTTGGGTGCAGGCATCCGCTCCTTGAGCGGCGTGACGACGACAGAGCCTCGCACCTACTCCTTTCAGGTTCGCCATGCCTTTTCCGCGCAATTTTCCTGTGAACGGGTCAACAAGGAGGCCCACTGCCTGCCCATCCTGCCCATGCGACTCACCTTGACGGGCGCCATCGCCAACGCCGATGCCAGGCGGATTCAGCTCAAGGGCAAGGAGGGGCAACTCTATCCACCCGCCCTGAAGCAACAGGATCCAGGCGACGACGAAGAGGGGAACCCCGGGCAGGACAAAGAGAACGCGGCCAACACCCCCTGGGTGTCGCACCTCACCTTCCCTGGACCTTTTCCGGAGAACAGCGACTTCATCCTGGAGATGCCCCCCGATATCAAGGATGACTCCGGGCGCTCCCTGAGCAACCAGAACAGTTTTCCCCTGGCCATCAAAACCGACCGCGAACCAGCCCTGGCCAAGTTTGCCGCCCCCTTCGGCATCATCGAGGCCAAGGGGGAGGCCGCTCTGCCGGTGACCCTGCGCAATCTGGAGGCGGTTCTCCCCCTGGATGCCAGCCATCCCGGCTCGGAGACAAACGATGAAAGAGCTCAGGAAAACACTCAACAAGGCACCTCTCCAGTCGGCAAGCTGTGGAAAAAACTCCGCGAAAAAACCTGGCCCAAGTCCGTTGACATACGCGGTCGGCGCCTGCGGGTGGAGAGTCCGTCCGAGTTCATCACCTGGATGAAACAGGTCCGGGATGTGCAAGAAAAAGTGACCGAATGGAAAGAAGACAAGAACATCGTTTTGCAACGCCCGGGCGAAAAATCGGTCTTCGCCGCCCTGGAACCGGCCCGTCTGGCCCAACTGGAAACCTTCTCCCTGCCCAAACCGGGCGGCAGCAAAGCCTTTGAAGTCCTCGGCATCCCCTTCCAGAGACCCGGCCTGTATGTCGTCGAACTGGCCAGCGACCGGCTGGGCGCCGAGCTGCATGGCGAAAAGAGACCCTATTACGTCCAGACCGCCTCCCTGGTGACCAACCTCTCCGCTCATTTCAAGCAGGGAGCGGGCACCTCTCTGGTCTGGGTGACCACCCTGGATGAGGGCAGGCCGGTGGCCGATGCCGAGGTCACCGTCGGCGACTGCCAGGGACAGGTGCATGCCTCGGGCCGCACCAATGCCCAAGGCATCATGACCTTTGCCAAACCCCTGCCTGCGGTCAACGCTCTACCCCAATGCACCCAGAATTATGACCGCGCCTTTCTGATCACCGCCCGTCTGGGGGAGGATGTCACCTTCCTGCTCTCTTCCTGGCACGAGGGAATCTCTCCCTACAACTTCGATCTCCCCTATAATCAACAAAAAAAGGCGGATCTCCTTGTCGCCACGGTGTTTGATCGCACCCTGCTGCGCACCGGCGAGACCCTCTCCATGAAACACTTTGCCCGCCAGCCCGACGATACCGGCATTGTGTTGCAAGACCCCCTCAATCTGCCTGACAAGGTGATCATGCGCCACGAAGGGAGCCGACAGGAGTACCCCCTCCCCCTGCAGTGGGATCGCCTGCAGATTGCGGAGAACAGCTGGCCCATCCCCAAGGATGCCAAGTCCGGTACCTACGAGGTCGCCCTGGTGTCGTCAAAACTTCCTCACGCTCAGGAGCGCATCTCCGGCACCTTTCAGGTGGGAGCCTTCCGCGTTCCCACCATGAAAGCGACCCTCAGCCCGGTGCAGGCCGAGGCGATCAATCCCGACCAGGTGGCCCTCGATCTCCAGGTGAGTTATCTCTCCGGCGGCGGAGCGGGTCCGGTCCCGGTGAAACTGCGCGGTCTGCTCCAACCCAAGGTGATGCAGTTCGACGCCTTCGAGGGGTTCACCTGGGCCAATGGGCGCATCCAGGAGGGCCCCGAACAGAGGCAACCCCAACGCTGGCATGACGCCGGTGCGTCCGACGATGAGGACAACAACGATTCACACCCAGCCAAAAGCCGCCCCCTGCCCGTACAGACCCTGACCCTGGGCAATGCCGGCACCGCCCGGGGAGTGATCAAAAATCTGCTGCCAGCGGAAACACCCCAGGATTTATTGGCCGAGATGGAGTACCAGGACAGCAATGGCGAACGGTTGACCGCCGCCACCCATGTCACCCTGCTCCCCTCCGGGGTCATCCTGGGGCTCAAACTCGACGGCTGGGCGGTCAGTCAGGAGAGCCTCAAATTCCAGGTCGTCGCCCTCGACCCCCGTGGCCAACCTCTGGCCAGGGTGCCGGTCACGGTCGATATGCTGCAACGCAAGACCTTTTCGCACCGCCAGCGGCTCATCGGCGGCTTCTACGCCTATGATCATCACAACGAGGTGACACGCCTGAAGGAGTTCTGTTCCGGCACCACCGACGAGAAAGGGCGGCTCCACTGTGCCGGACCGTCGCCGGTCCATGGCAACGTCATCCTGCAAGCGCGGGCCACCGATACCCAAAACCGCCCCAGCTTTGCCCACACCGAAGGGTGGGTGAGCAAAAGCGGCCCCTGGTGGTTCAACGTCGGCCATCACAATCGCATGGACCTGATCCCCGAGAAAAAACACTACGAGCCCGGCGAAGAGGCCGTCATCCAGGTGCGCATGCCCTTCCGCGAGGCCACCGTGCTGGTGACCGTGGAGCGGGATGGCGTCCTGGAGAGCCTGGTCGAGACCCTCAAAGGGGATCTCCCCATCCTGCGGGTACCGATGCGTGGATCCTACGCCCCCAACGTCTTCGTGTCAGCACTGGCGGTACGCGGTCGCTCGACCGAGGTCGCACCGACAGCCCTCGTCGACCTGGGACGCCCCACCTTCCGGCTGGGCTATGCATCCCTTGACGTCGGCTGGCAGGCGCACACCCTGAACGTCAAGGTGACGACGGATCAGCCGGTCTACAAGGTGCGCGGATCGGCGATGGCGACCATCAAAGTCACGCCCGCTGCCGGTCAACCCCTGCCCGCCGAGGCTGAAGTCGCCCTGGCCGCCGTCGACGAAGGGCTGCTCGAACTGAAAAACAACGAGTCGTGGAACCTGCTCGCCGCCATGATGCAAAAACGCCCCCTGCACGTCCTGACCTCCACCGCCCAGGAGCAGGTGATCGGGCGGCGCCACTACGGACGCAAGGCCGTCACGCATGGCGGCGGCGGCGGACGCGGCAAGACGAGTCGCCAACTGCTGGAGACCCTGCTCCTGTGGCAGGGCCGGGTCAAGCTCGACGCGCAGGGTGAGGCCCACGTCAAGATTCCCCTGAACGATGTCCTCTCCTCCTTTCGGGTGGTGGCGGTTGCCAACGCCGGTGCCGATCTGTTCGGTACCGGCTCGACGCTCATCCGTACCACGCAGGATTTGATCCTGTTTTCCGGCCTGCCCCCCCTGGTGCGTGAACAGGACAGCTTCCGGGCCGGGTTTACCGTGCGCAACAGCAGCGAGCGCCCCCTGAAAACCACGGTCAGCGCCACCGTGACGACCGAACCCTCCCCTGCCCCCTCCCCGCAACCGGCACCGGGTGGTGCCAGCCAACCTCCCCCCGCCCCGCTCCCCCCCATCGAGCTGAATCTGGCCCCGGGCGAGAGCCGGGAGACCACCTGGGAGACCACCGTCCCTCTCGATGCCCGGCGCCTGACCTGGAACGTCATCGCCCGCGCCACTGACGCAGAGGATCGCCTGACAGTGGCGCAAGAGGTGATCCCCACCCTGCCGGTGCGGGTGTTTCAGGCCACCCTGAGCCAGGGAGAGGAGCGCCAGGAGATGGCGATCAACCAACCCGCCGATGCCCTGCCCGGACGCGGCGGCGTGCGCGTCGAGTTGCAGGATCGCCTGACCGCATCCCTGACCGGCGTTCGCGAGTACATGGCCCGCTACCCCTACACCTGCCTGGAACAACGCACCTCCAAGGCGGTGGTTTTGCAGGATCGGGCCGTCTGGGATCAACTCATGGCCTCTCTGCCCACCTACCTCGACCCCGATGGTCTGGCCAAATACTTTCCTCTGCTCTCGCACGGCAGCGATACCCTCACCGCCTATCTGCTGGCCATCGCCCACGAAAACGACTGGCCCATCCCCCAGGGTGCCCTGGACAAGATGACCAACGGCTTGCTGAAATTTGTGCAAGGGAAGATTTTTCACCATGCGGGCCATGGCGCTGCCGACATGACCCTGCGCAAACTGGCCGCCCTGGAAGCGGTTGCGCGTTACAAGGAGGTTGTGCCCAATCAGCTTTCGTCCCTCTCCATCGAACCCAACCAGTGGCCGACCTCAGCCGTCATCGACTGGCTGAATCTGCTCAATCGGGTCAAGGCCCTGCCCAACAAGGAGCGACTGCGCAAGGAGGCTTTGACCATCCTCCGCTCGCGACTCAACTTCCAGGGCACCACCCTGAATTTTTCCACCGACAAGTCGGACTATCTGTGGTGGCTCATGGTCTCCTCGGACAGCAATGCCAACCGGCTCATCCTCGGCACCCTGGGTGACAAGGAGTGGCAGGAGGACATGCCGCGCCTGGTCCGGGGCGCCCTTGGTCGGCAGGTGAAAGGCCACTGGGGATCGACCCCCGCCAATGCCTGGGGGGTGGTGGCCCTGAAAAAATTTTCCAGCCGGTTTGAAAAGGATCCCGTTCAAGGCGTCACCGTGGGGCAGCTGGCGACCCGGGAGCAGCGCCACGACTGGACCGTACAACCCCATGGCGGGGCGTTGGAGTTCCCCTGGCCCAAAGAGCAGAGCCTGCTCACCCTGAACCATCAGGGCACCGGCAAACCCTGGGTGACCATTCAGAGCCGGGCCGCCATCCCCCTCAAGGAACCCTTGAGCAGTGGCTATCGCATCCGCCGCACCCTGACCCCGGTGGAACGCAAGACAGAGGGAGTCTGGAGCCAGGGCGACGTGGTCCGCATCCGCCTGGAGATGGAGGCCCAATCCGATATGACCTGGGTGGTGGTCGACGATCCCATTCCATCGGGCGGGGCCATCCTGGGGACCGGCCTGGGGAGAGACTCCGCCATCATGACCCATGGACAGAAACAGTCGGGCTGGGTCGGTCCGGCCTTCGAGGAGCGCACCTTCTCCTCCTTCCGGGCTTATTATGACTGGCTGCCCAAAGGTACCTGGTCCCTGGAGTACACCCTGCGCCTGAACAACCCCGGCCATTTCGCCCTGCCGCCCACCCGGGTGGAGGCGATGTATGCCCCGGAAATGTTTGGTGAGATTCCTTTGGAGGCCATCACTGTCAAGCCATGATGAGCTGGTCGAAACGCGCCTGCCGTCGGTTGTTTCCGCTGTTTCTGGGGTCTCTACTGGGGCCTCTGCCAGTCTGGGCAGAGATCCCGTCCTTTGAGTCGGTGCGGGACAACCACCAGTCGAGCGATCTCCTGGTGCTGGATCGTCACGGTGAGCCACTCCAGCAACTGCGCATCGACGCAACCCGTCGCCAACTGGCCTGGACCCCGCTGGACGCCATATCGCCCGTGCTGCTGACCACCCTGCTCGCCGCCGAGGATCGCCACTTCTGGCAACATGGCGGCGTGGCCTGGTCTTCCCTCGTCGGTGCGGTGTGGGACCGGCTGTTTCGGGGTATTCGGCGGGGAGCCAGTACGCTGACCATGCAGTTGGCCGCCCTGCTCGATCCCCGCCTGCAACCGACAGCCGGACGCCGCACCTGGCGGCAAAAACTGGCCCAGATCGAGGCCGCCCGCACCATCGAACAGGGCTGGAGCAAGGGGCAAATCCTGGAGGGTTATCTCAATCTGGTCTCCTTTCGCGGTGAGGTGCGGGGGATCCAGGCAGCCAGCCGCACCCTCTTCGACAAACTGCCATCCGGTCTGGAGACCCCGGAGGCCCTCCTGCTGACTGCCCTGTTGCGTTCCCCCAACGCCTCGGCCAGAAAGACGGCAGAGCGGGCCTGTGTTCTGGCCCGGCGCCACACCCCTGACATCCCCTGCCCCCTGCTGCAAGAATTGGCTGCGCGGTCTCTTGCCGGGAGCTTGCCGCCCGTCCGACCCGAAGCCAGCCTGGCGCCGCATGCAGCCCAATGGCTGCTCGCACATCGCGCTGCCGACGACAACCGTCGACAGGTCATCACCACGCTGGATGCCTCTCTGCAACGCTTCGCGAGCGACACCCTGACCCGCCATTTGCGCCAATTGCAGGGGCGGAATGTCTCCAATGGTGCGGTCCTGGTGGTCGACAACGCCACGGGGGATCTCCTGGCTTATGTCGGTGGCGACGACAACCACACGCCGACCCGTCATGTCGATGGTGTGCGCGCCCCCCGTCAGGCAGGATCGACCCTCAAGCCCTTTCTCTATCAACTGGCCATCGAACAAAAACTGCTGACGGCGGCCTCCCTGCTGGAAGACTCCCCCCTGGAGCTGGCCACCCCCCGGGGAAACTATGTCCCGCAAAACTATGATCCCGATTTCAAGGGGTGGGTCACCCTGCGCACCGCCCTGGCAGCGTCGCTCAATGTGCCAGCCGTGCGCGCCTTGCTATTGGCCGGTTTGGATCCTTTTGTGGCACGTTTGCGCCAGTTGGGCTATGCACATGTGACCGAAGAGGGGGCTTTTTACGGGTACGCTCTGGCTTTGGGATCGGTGGAGGTGTCGCTCTGGCAACAGGTTGCGGCCTATCGAACCCTGGCCACCGGCGGAGTGACAACCCCTTTGCGTCTGCGCCTCGATGAGCCCGCTCTCCCGGCGACCCGCATCCTCGCCGAACCGGCTGCCTTCATCGTGGCGGACATCCTGGCCGATCCCCTCGCCCGCAGCCTGACCTTTGGCATCGACAGCCCCCTGGAGACCCCCTTCTGGAGCGCCGTCAAAACCGGCACCAGCAAGCATATGCGCGACAACTGGTGCATCGGTTTTTCCAGGCGCTACACCGTGGGGGTGTGGGTGGGCAATTTTGATGGCCAACCCATGCACGAGGTCTCCGGCATCACCGGCGCCGCACCGACGTGGCTGGAGATCATGAATCATCTTCACCCGGCAGGCGGCCATGTCCCCTCCCTGCCACCAGATCCACCCCCGGGGGTGACCTCCACCCAGACCACCTTTCTCCCCCCCCTGGAGTCCCCACGCCCGGAGTGGTTCATGGCCGACACGGAGATGCCCCTCGTCCAATTGAACGACGCTGCGGAACGCCCCACGCGCATCCTCCATCCCCGCGACGGCACCATCATGGCCCTCGATCCGGACATTCCACCCGGGCAACAGAGGCTCTTTCCCCGCATGGATTCTGCCAACTCCACCCTCCGCTGGCGACTGGACAGCCAACCCCTCGACCCCACCCAGGCAGGATGGCCCCTCACCCGGGGAGAGCATCGTCTGGAATTGATCGACAGGGCGGACAAGGTGGTGGACGGGGTGCGTTTCCAGGTGCGGGGGAGTGTGATGAGGAAATTTTAACTTTGGCAGGACACCACAACCCGCCCTCTTTCAATAATCCTCCGAAACGATTCCGACGTCGTGGCCCACTCCACCACATCCACCTTGAAGGGCAAGTCCGACGCACTGAAATCGTCCCGCAAATCCGCCAACACCCCCAGGGAGAGCGGCTCCTCACCAAGGATGGCCAGATCCAGATCGGAGTGCTTTTTGGCCGTCCAGCGGGCACGGGAACCAAAAACCCACACCTCCCGATCAGGAACACGCCGCCGCAAAATCTCCTGGACCATCGTCAAATGCTTGGGATCCATGTCGAACAAGGGTCGATCACGCATACCGGGTATCATTCCAATTCCAGATCAAGAGTCTACTTCGTTGACTGCCTCGCTCACTCCTCGCCGTACCCAACACGCACTGTCTCGTCGCTCACTCGTTGTCGCCTCGCATCCATCTTGATCTGGAATTGGCATCACATGCGTTCGGTTCGTCTTTGCAGTTGTTCGAGAAGAAAATGCACCTCCGCCAAAAAAGCCGGGATGGTCTCCAGAACGCGCCCGGCTTTTATTTCGTCATGGGCATGGCTGGTGTTGGTACGACATTGCCGGTACTCCTTCCAACGATCCCAGCTATGCAACAAAAGCCCCTGCTCATAGCCGGTACGAATCAAATCCTGAAAGGAGATTTCATCCAACACATTTGGACTGGCCGCCGTCACCTCCAGGTAGCGACGCAGGCTCTTATGCGCCAGCTCGTAGGTAAACTCGAAGCGCTGAATCACCCCGTCGCGAACAATGGTCTCGTCAGGACGCTCACGCAATAGATCCACACCCTCGGCAAGCCGCTCGGTGGCGCGAAAGAACGAGGAGAAATCCAGACCCAGATCCATATCCACACGCCCCGACGGATGACCTCAATAATAGGCCCGATCAAAGTCGGCGGGTGCCGTATCGTCCGGTGTCGATTGATAGGCCGAGGTCAGAGGGCCTTCACCCTCCTTGAAGGCCTCCATGACGACCCGCGCAGAATCGGCACTCGGCGAACGACCCGTGACAGGATCGACAGCCTCGAGATGAATGCCCCTGGGAACCGGAAAATCCGTCACAGCGCGATTCGCCAGGGCGGCGCGCATGAAATCGATCCAAATGGGCAGGGCAGCATGGGCGCCGGTCTCCCGTTGACCGAGGGTGGAGTTGTCATCGTTGCCGACCCACACCCCGGTCACCAGCGAAGGGCTGAAACCGACAAACCAGGCATCGCGCATGTCGTTGGTGGTGCCGGTTTTTCCGGCCAGAGGACGCTTGAGGACCGTCGCCTGATGCCCCGTGCCATGAGTGATTACCCCCTTCAACATGCTGGTGATTTGATAGGAAGTCTCCTTGGAGAGCCTGCGACCACCATACATGGGGTGTTCCTTGCCTTCACCACCATCGGCCAGGGCATCGCGGGCCGGCTCCTGGTGACACAACTGGCAATCGCCGCCACTGTGGCGCTGAATGGTGCGACCGTAACGATCCTGGACACGCGATATGTAGACCGGCGGGATCAACTTGCCACCATTGGCAAAAACCCCATAGGCCGAGGTGATCTTCATGGGGGTGAAACCCACCGTACCCAGGGCAATGGAGAGATCCCAGCGCACATCGGGGATGACCAGACCAAAGCGCGACATGGTCGAGACGGCATCGCTCAGGCCGACATTTTTCAACAGACGGATGGTGACCAGATTGCGGGAGTGTTCCAGGGCGATACGCAGGGTGGTGGGACCAAAAAATTTACGCTCATAGTTTTCCGGCCGCCATACTTTATGTTCGCCGGTTTCCGGATCGCGATAGGCGAGTGGCATCGGGCTGTCGTCGATCATCGAAACCGGGGTGTACCCCTTCTCCAAGGCGGACGCATAAATGAACGGCTTGAAGGATGAACCAGGCTGCCGCTGGCTCTGCGTGGCCCGGTTGAACTCGCTGCGCTGGAAGTCATACCCCCCGACCATGGCCAGGATCTCTCCGGTATGCGGATCCAGGCTGACGAGTGCCCCCTCGGCTTCGGGATCCTGGGCCAGCTTGTAGACATCTCCCTTGTTGACTGGCGGTTCGACAAGAATGACATCGCCCACACGAAAGGCATCCTGGAGGCGCTTGACAGGATTGCCGGGAATCTTGAATTCGGATTTCAGGCGCAGGCGAACCCACTTCATGCCATCCATGGCCAGCGTGATTTCCTGACCATCGACCAGCTGGACATAGGCCTGCGCGCCGTTGGCACTGAACCTGGTCACCAGCCCCTTGAGATAGATGCCGACCTGCTCCCGATCCGGTCGCGGCTGGACCTTGGCCCGCTCCTCGGTCAGCCAGGCGTTGATGGCGGCGGTATCCACCTTCTCCAGGTGGGTCGAGGGAGTACGATAGCCATGGCGGCGATCATAGTCGATGAGGCCACGCCTTACCGCCGCCTGGGCTGCACGTTGCAACTGGGGATCCAGGGTGGTGTAGACATCGAGTCCGCCCCGTTGCAAGGGCTGGTTGCCCCATTCGGCGCGAATGGTCCGGCGTACATGTTCGAGAAAATAGGGCGCCACCTGCTCCAGAGGAATCTGCGGACGTGCCAGACCGAAGGATTTTTCACTCGCCTCGCGCGCCTGGTCGGCGGTGATCATGCCCAGCTCCACCATGCGGTTCAGGACCAGCTTTTGCCGGGCACGCGCCGCCTCGGGATGGCGCCAGGGATCAAGACTGCTGGGCGCTTTGGGCAAGCCGGCCAACAGGGCCATCTGGCCAAGATCGAGCTCGGACACATCGCGATCGAAGTAGATGCGTGACGCAGCCCCCACACCATAGGCTCCGGCGCCCATGTAGATCTGGTTGACGTACAGTTCGAGGATTTCATCCTTGCTGAAACGCTCCTCGATGCGCAGGGCCAACAAAATTTCCTTGATTTTACGACTATATCTTCGTTCAGGACTCAGAAAGAAGGTCTTGGCCACCTGCTGGGTGATGGTCGAGGCCCCCTGCGTGACGCGCCCGGATTTGAGATTGGCGACGATCGCCCGGGCGAAGCCCACCGGATCGACCCCGGGATGAAGGTAAAACCTGGAGTCCTCGATGGCCAGAAAAGCCTGGATCAGCATCGGCGGCACCTCGCCGCTCGGGACAAACTGCCGTCTTTCGAGAAAAAACTCCCCCAGAAGTTGGTAATCCCGGGCATAGACCCGGGTCACCAGACTCGGATGGTAGTCAGCCAGGCTGTTGAGGGTCGGCAAATCGCGCGAGAAGCGTTTGTAAAGGGTCAGGCCATAGCCGCCCGTCCCCAGAGTGATGACCAACAGCAGCAACAAAAACCGCCCGAACCAACCCCTTTTTTTGGGCGGCTTGACCTTGGCGGGCTTCACTTTACTGGCGGTTCTGATGGCAGCCATGCGGTATCGACAGCTCGGAAAAACCGGACCTCCTGGCCTCTTTCCCGTCCCATGCCAAGACGATGGCACCCGAAACGACGGTCAGTCCTGTCCGGAGAAGATTAAGTTGACGACATCCCCCCGTGTGGTCCATCCTGGGGGTTCTCCACACCACGTTGGTTACACACCCCGACAAAGGATCCGGTTGCCATGCACCCCTCCTTCACCCTTCCCCTTGATCTCGGTCCCCGCAGTTACGACATCGTCATCGGTCACGGTCTGTTGGGCAAGACTGGTTCCCTGGTGAAGCCCCTGGCCCCGGGCCGACAGGTGGCCGTGGTGACATCGACCGTCATCGCTCCCCTGTATCTGGAGCCGGTGGCCACCGCCCTGGGCGAGGCCGGTTTCACCGTCCTGCCCATCATCCTCCCGGACGGCGAAGAATACAAGGAATGGCCAACGCTGCAAATGGTCTTTGACGCCCTGATCGAAAACCGCTTTGAGCGCTCGACCCTGCTGGTGGCGCTGGGTGGCGGGGTTGTCGGTGACATGACCGGCTTTGCTGCGGCCACTTTCATGCGTGGTGTACCCTTTGTCCAGATCCCCACGACGGTGCTTGCACAGGTCGATGCCTCCGTCGGCGGCAAGACCGGCATCAATCACCCTCTCGGCAAGAATTTGATCGGCGCTTTCTACCAGCCGCGTCTGGTGCTGATCGATACGGCCACCCTGAAGAGTCTTCCCAAAAGAGAAATTCTCGCCGGACTGGCCGAGGTGATCAAGTACGGCATGCTCCGCGACGCCGACCTCTTCGCGCAGATCGAAAAGGTCCTTGACGGCTTGATTGACGTTGATCCCGATGTGGTGACACCGATCATCCGTTCCTGTTGCGCCATCAAAGCCGACATCGTCGCTGCCGACGAGCGGGAGAGCGGTCGGCGCGCCCTGCTCAATCTCGGCCACACCTTTGGCCACGCCATCGAAACCCTGACCCGCTACCAGACATTTCTGCATGGCGAGGCGGTGGCCATCGGCATGGTGCTGGCCGCCGATCTTTCCGTACGCTGTGGACTCACCTCCGATGCCACGACCACAAGAGTCCGTACCCTGCTCCAGAGAGCCGGTCTGCCGACCCGTGCCCCGCGTTTTCCTGTCGAACAATACCTCGAAGCCATGGCCCGCGACAAAAAAGTCCAGGATGGCCGCATCCGCTTCGTCCTGGTCGAAAAAGTAGGTCAGGCTGTCGTCCGGGACGCAGTCGATCCGGCGCTGGTCGCTGCCACCCTTTCGGCCAACATGGCCGAAAAGAAACAGTAACTGTTCGGCACCCGGCAACGAATCGGGGTCCAGGGGGCTGGCGACCT
>JADGCJ010000031.1 GCA_015229045.1 Magnetococcales bacterium | reverse complement strand
ACGCGGTTTAAGGTCCGATTTTTCAAGCATGCCAATTTCAAATGCGATTGCCCTGAGGGCACAGCCCTTCCCTCTGGACTCCCATCCCGGTCTTTCAATTCGTCAAAAATCAGACAACTCCTCCTCCCGCGCATGCCTGATTTCTACCCATCAGGCCCTTATCGATCATTGGCATGTATATTGCGATTAATAAACCGAATGCCCGACTGAGACCGCAAGCCGACGAGGCCATTGGTTTCCCGTTTGTGCATGGGTGCCATGGATACCACAAAGGGACATTGGGGGTCTGCCAACATGAAGAGTTCTGCGTCGCGTCGATCGTTTGCCGTGGCTCCGGTCACGGCTGGCATGTCGCGTTTTCTGGGGATTTTGGAAACAGCCGACGACATGTTGGCCAGGCCGTCTGCGCGCGATATTCTGCCGGACTGGACCATCGGACAGCTGCGCTCGCGACAGCTTCCCGATGCCGATGTGGAACAATTTGCCGACCTGATCCATCGTGCCCGCACCCAGGTCGATTGTGACAGCGCCCTGGAGTTTCTTGGCACTCTGACCCGGCGGGAACTTCATCTCCTTGCCAAGGTTCATGGATTGAGCAGACCGATTCAAGGCGAAACCCTGACCGAAGAGCAGGCCATGCAGTTGTTGAACCCGTTTGCCGTGGCTCCCGGACAGCTGCCGGCCATGGTTTTTCCACCGCCCCATGCTCCACACGCCGTTCATCGTGCCTGGGCCGAGGCGACGGCTGGCCAGAACAGTCTGGAATTGCTTGACAGCATGGCCCCTTTTCTGGCCCAAAGTGCTGCCTGCAACACCCGCTACGACGCCCAGGAGACTCCGATCGGTTGTATTGCCCCGACAGAACCCGACTATTTCGACCTCTACGCAGAAAGGAGCTTTTCCTACCCCGATCAGGTTGTCTTTCTCACGGATGCCCTGAACTCTTGCCGGGCCTGCCTGGAACCAGCCACCTTTCGCAAACGCAAGGGGTTTTTGCTGCATTATCGTTTGGCTCTGGGCCATGGGGTCCACTGATCACGCCCGGAAGTGCTGCCCGAACCGATGCCCACGCCCTCAGGAAACACGCGCATGGATACGCAACTGCCGACCTTCCCTCCCTTCAACCCTGCTGCCAACAGGTCATACCAAGCCACACAGGGGGGAATTTCGTCCGCCCCGGGGGCTGACAGGAGTGCTGCGATGACCGGCTCCCACGTCAGGGACAGGGTCTCCATCGGTTCGGCTGACATCGTGACCCGCACCAACGATCAATTGGCGAATCAGAGCCTGGCCAAAGTGCTGCATGCCAAGGTTCCTGTTGGCGGGCATACCACGCCCCTGTCGGTGCCGGTGCATATCGACATCATGGTTTAAGGTCAAAGATTTTACGGCTCCCCCTCATGAAAATCCCTCTGGAATGAATAGGCGGGCAGGGTCACCAGCCGTTTGTCCTCGATGGCCTTGCCGACGGTGAAGTGATACAGGCTCTGGAAGCGGTCATCTTCCAGGCCGAGAAAGTCGTGGAAGTGATCGTCGAAGAAGCAGCCAATGCCCGTGCCACGCAGGCCGATGCTCTCCGCTTCCAGATAGAGCAGGTGTCCCAAAACCCCGGCCTCCCAAAAGAGACGACGATAGAGCCACTCCCCCTCCTGGAGAGTGGAGGAGAACTCGGCCAGCATGCCCAGACTGAAAGCGCCATCGGCGGCAATCTCCTGATGGCAGGAGATTTCCCTGGCCTGCTCCTGCATGTCGCACTGCGTCAGCATGAAGAGCGGCAGATGGTCCGGGCAACCGGGTGGTTTCTCCCAGCCGAACTCGTCGGCCATGGCGGCTTCGAGGTTGGGTCGGCTGTCGGCATCGCGCACCAGAATGTAGGCTCCTGGTTCCAGGTCGGTGACCCGATGCACAAAAAAGACCGGATGGATACGCGGTCGCCAGGGCAGGGCATCCCAGGGGGGGATGGATGCCCGGGGCAGCAGCCGATCCAACATGCCATGGAAGGCCGCTCGCGGTAACACATAAGTGGCATCGTAGGCCTGACCGCTGCGCCGCTTCCGGATCAGGTCGGCTGCGCTGCGTTTATCGGTGGAGGTGGTAAGGGGCGGCAGAGGCTCCGGTTGCCAGATCCCCTCGGAGGTGGCAGGTTTGTCGGCAGCGGTGGCGGCCTGATCGATGGCTGGCCAGGCGTGGGCATGATTCTGGCTGAGAGTGTTGGGATGCCCCAGCCAGCGTGCCTGTTGGCACTGCTCGAGCATGGCGACCAGCCGTTCCCGGGGCATGCGGGTTTGGACACCGGCATCGGTCTGGATCAGGAGCAACAGATCGGGGTGTTCTGTCTCGGCGCCCGGGGGATTGCTGCGTCCCAGGCCCAGCAGGCCGACGATGTCGGCGTCGGCGGGATCGAGCAGGATGGTGGCGCGCCATCCCAGGCTTGCCGCCGCATAACGCACCGCTCCCACCGCATGTCCCACATCCAGCTGACAATACCGATAGCCGCGTTCACCATATTTCCACGCCTCGCGCCAATGGATGGAGCTGAGACCGAGCAAAAAGGTATCCCTGGGTATGAGATCGGCCAACCCGGCAACCTGGAGCCTGGCCTCCAGGATGTGATCGCGGCTGGAGTAGTGATAAACCCCGGCGGCCAGGGGGGCATGCGCCGCACGGGTGAAAGCGCCTTCGGGCCAGTCGGCGGCGAGGGGTGGCACGATGGCGTACCCCTCCGTGGGGTGGAGATTGCCGCTGGAAGGATTGCAGCGCAGCGCCCAGCGCACACCTTGATACTCCTTCCAGGCCGCCAGACCCAGGGAGAGTTCGAACAGCAGGGCGACACTCTCTCCGTCGAGGGGGTATGGGGTCACCTGGCCGGGCAGGCAGGTGGCGGCAAACGGAGTCGGCACCGTATCGGCCAGCAGGGGGAGGGAGGTGACCGGGGCGCCGACATAGCGCCGAAAGGGGTCGGGCTGGGTCTCCCAATCGATATACCCTGGCCCGGCGGCATAATTGCGGGGGCGGTGTTTGCTGCGGGTGTGATAGGCACACACGCCGGTTGCTTCGAGAGGGGATTCCTTCATGGGGGGTCACCGTTGCCGGATGGTGCGACGGCCACCATCGGCCAGAATCATCTGGACGCGCTGCCGCCAGGCGGTTTGAAAGCGTTCCAGGGTCGCTGCATCGGCGCGACCCGAAAGCACGGGTTCCATATCCTGGGCCATGCCCGGCACGGCGGGAATGGCTTGTGGCGAGTAGCTCAAACCAACCGACTTGCCATTGGACAGGCGCCGAAAACGAAACCAGGGGCCTTCCCGAGAGGAGGAGGTGTCGAAACGCAGCAGATCCTTGCGGGAAAAACGTCCGCCGAGGCCGTGAAATCCGGTCTCCGGGGCGGCCCCGGTCACCAGGGTGAACACCTGACTGATGGGTCCGTTGACGCCTTGATCCGGCAAACCGGGGATGACAATTTCCACATCGCCGCGCTCGGGTGTTTCATGGGGATAGAGCAGTTGCAATGCCTGAACGACCATGAGAAAGGCCCCCGCCACCGTCGGACAGGCATGTCCGGCCAGCTTGACGGCATCCTCGAAGGTGTAGGTGAAATATCCCTTTCCAGCCCCGAGAAACTCGGCCAGGGGATCGTGGATGGTGATGGTGGGTTCCGGGGGGAAAGGAAAATCGTTGCTCATGATTTGCACCACTGTTGCCAGATATTGCGGAAAGCCAGTTCCAGGTTGCGGGTGTAGCGGGGGCCGTCGCACAACGGCGACTGTTCCATGCGCCTCCGCAGGGTGGTGCGCAGGTGCGCCAGCCCGTCCGGATTATGGGTCAATTCGCGGACGGTGTCCATGTAGGCCTCGGGAGAGTGGGTCACCAGCGCTGTCAGCCCGGCGTTGCTCAAATGGCTGGTGCTGTGGCGACCGCAAAAAGTCCGTCCGGTCATGGTCACCACCGGCACACCCATCCACAGGGCCTCCAGGGTGGTGAGTCCGCCCGAGTAGGGAAAGGGGTCCAGGGCGATATCCATCTCCCCGTAGGCGGCCAGCAACGCACGATGCGCAAGGCGACCACCCAGCTCCAGCCGGGTGGCATCGATCCCCTGAGCGCGAAACCATCCTCCATAGCGGGCACGGGTTTTGGGGTCGTCCAGGCCTGCGGAGTGCATGATCAGACGCGACCCCGGCAGACGATGCAGAATAGCGGACCATAGAGAGACCACCTCCGGCGTCACCTTGATCTGGTTGTTGAAGCAACCCAGCGTGATATGGCCCCTCTCCAGCGCGGGCAGGGGGCTGACCGGGGGGGCGTAGGGGGGGGGGGCGTAGCAGATGTAGTCATCGGGCAGGCGCAGAGGTGTTTCGCTGAATTCGACCTCGGCTCCCGGCGGGGCATGAAAGCGATCGCAGACCAGATAATCGATCACCTCCAGGCCCGTTGTGTTGCAATGGCCGCCCGCCGTCACTTGGATGGGTGCCGGTCGGCGGGCAAACAGGGGCAGACGGTTGCCATCGGTATGACCGGAGAGGTCGACCAGGAGATCGATGCCATCTTCCCTGATCAGCCGGGCCAGGGAGGGGTCGTCCAACTCCTTGACCGGGCGCCAGTGATCGGCCCAACCCTGCATCCGCTGCGTGATCCAGTCGCTCTGCGTCACCCCTGAATAGCAATAAATCTCAAACTGGCCTTTATTGTGGGCGGCCATAACCGGCTGCCAGAAAAACCCCACAGGGTGCTGTCTGAAGTCGGGAGAGAGATAGCCGATGCGCAGACGACGGTACGGATCGGGATCGTTGCCATGCGAAGGGGCCTGGCGGGCGAGGGGGGCAATGTGGCGTTGCTGGTAGGCACGACTCTCCGCCAGCAGCGAGGCGGCATCGCTTGCGGGCATGTAGTGCAGGTTCATGATCAGATTGGAGTGGGTTTTGGCCGAGGTGGGATTGATCGCCAACGCCTTGCGATAGGCCGCGACAGCCTCTTCGACGTATCCCATGTCGCCCAGAACGATGGCCAGATTGTTCCAGGCCTCGAAGAAGTCCGGATCGATCTCCAGGGCAGTGCGATAGCACGTCTCGGCCATGTCGAGTGCGCCCTCTTTGCGGAAGAGAATGCCCAGGTTGTTCCAGGTCATCACGGTGCGGGGTTGCGCAGCCAGGATGGTCTGGAATGCGTCGATGGCCTGCCGGGCCTGGCCCCTCTCCTGGAGCAGGAGTCCCAGGGAGTTGCGTAGCGGGTGATTGTCCGGTTCCAGGTCGAGGGCGGCGCGATAACAGGTCTCGGCTTCTGCAAGGTCTCCGTTGGAGCGATATGCCGCACCCAGGGAGGCAAGAATGTGTCCTCTGTCGGCTTCAGGGAGTGTCAGGGCACGGCGGAAGGCTGTTATGGCTGCGGTCAGGTTGCCCTGACCCTGGAGGGCCAATCCCAGATGATAGGTCGCGGCGGCATGAGTGGGATCCAGATGCAGCACCTCCTGGAAGTGGCGGGTGGCATCCTCCAGGCGATGGTGCCCCAGCAGGGTATTCGCCAGCAAAAAGCGTATCGGCACGGAGGCGGGTTGCAGGAGCAAAAACTGTTCAAAAAAGGGGATGGCCTCCTCGGAGTGCCCTTTTTGCAAGCACAACAGGCCAAGATTGCGCAGCGAGGCGGCATGGCGGGGGGCGTGGAGCAGAATCAGACGGTACAGACGTTCCGCCTCGGCAAAATCCTGCTGCTGTTGCGCGGTCATGGCCTGGGCGCAGAGCGACGCAAGAGAGGATTCATCCATCTCCCGGGTTGGAGGATCGGCCTCCGGGTTGTGCGTCCCCTCGACAAGAGCTGTATGGGGGTCACGCATGGGTTTCGCGCCAGCGCCACAGGGTGCGGCCCGCCGGATCGGCCAGATGGGCGACGGGCCGACCCTCCTGGACGGCATTGCCCATGCGAATGACCTCGGCCTGGCAGAGCCTCTCCAGGGTTATGGTTTGTTCGCGGGCGGCCAGATGGTGAATGGCATCGGTACGCCAGAGACTGGGCAGCAGGCCGTCGGTTACCGGCGGGGTGTACCATGTTCCGTCGAGTCGTACGACGATGCCACGGATCGCCCCCTCGGTCACTTGGTCAAGATTGTTGAGGAACAAGGCATCGTCGTATCCTCCCCAGCGTACCTGGCGCAAGGCATTGTCAAAGTGGTCGCGGCGGGTGGTCTTGTGTTGGTTGAGTCGGTTGAGCCGATCTACCCGCTGTCCGGCGATCTGGACACGCAGGGCAGCGGGTGTGGGGGTCAGGCGCCGGTCGGTGGTTTTGCAGGTGCCATCCCCTTGCAGTTCCAGGCGCAATACCCGGGGGACGCCGCCGGAAGCGCGCAGCCGGGCGGCTTTTTGGCACAGCATGTTTCTTACCGTTTCGATCTCCAGGGGGATGCCCAGGGCACGGGCCGAACTCTGCAAACGGGCCAGATGACTCTCCAGCCTGGGGATGGTGCCGTTGTCATCGACGCGCATGGTTTCGATCAATCCCAGGGGGTGGATCGTCCCGGCGCCGAGAAAATGTCCCTTGTGGGCCATCTCCGACCACTCGGCAGCCGGATTGGAATCGGCCACCACGCCGCCGCCCAGCCCCATCAGGGGGGGATCCTGCTGGCGTTGCACCACGGTGCGGATGGCCACGTTGAAGATGAAATCCCCCCCCGGCTGAAACAGCCCCACGCTGCCGGTGTAGAGGCCGCGTGGACGTTGTTCCAGGGTGCGGATGATCTCCATGGTGCGTCGTTTGGGGGCGCCGGTGATGGAGGCGGCGGGAAACAGGGCCGCCATGATCGATGCTGCATCCTCGTGCCGGGGATGGATTTGGCTGACGACGCGCGTTTCCAGGTGATGGACCGTGGAAAAGGAGCGCCACTCGAACAGATGGGGTACCGCCACACTGCCGATGCGACTGATCCGGCCCAGGTCGTTGCGCACCATGTCGACGATCATGACGTGTTCGGCCTGATCCTTGGCCGAGGTCTGCAACTCCTCGCTGCGCTGGATATCGACCAGTCCGGAGCGGCCACGGGGTCGAGTCCCTTTGATGGGGGCGGACAACAAGGTTTCTCCCCGGCGTTGCAGGAAGAGTTCCGGCGAGAAGGAGGCGATCGACCACTCCGGTTTGCCTGCCACACCAGGCAGATGCAGCCAGGCGGCATAAGGGTGGCGATGCGCCAGATGGACACGGAGAAACAGGGCCGCCAGATCCTCGGCACAGGGAACCCGTGCAGGCAGGGTGTAGTTGACCTGGTAGGTATCGCCGGCCAGGATCCAGTCATGAATGGCGTTCAGGTCACGCTGGAAGCGTTCGCGCGGGATCAAGGGTACCGGGTCACCGGCCCAACCGGATACGGGCGGGGGCAGCACCACCTCCTGTGCCCGGTCAAACACGGCAAACCAGGCCAAAGGGAGATCCGCTGCCGGTGCCTGGACAGGAAGGCCAAACGCGGCGGCGGCCTCGTAGGCCAGAAAACCGGCCACCCAGAAGCCAGCGCGGGCCGCCTGTTCAGCGGCGCGAAGGACAGGGGAGACCTCTGTCGGGGTGCAGGCAACAAAAGAACGACGCGGATCCTGAAAGAAAAGCGGTCGACCCAGCTCGGCAAAGTCCGCCAGAAAACGGACCCCGCCGCGCAGGTGGGCCGACCGGATATTCAAGGGCCGGTTACGGTCCGGAGAGGACTCCTGGTCAGAGGACTCCGCGGGCAGCGAGGGCTGGTTTGGGATCGACGTGGAGGCGGTCAATGCCAAGCTTGCTCTCATGGATTCCCAAGGCCGCGCCCAGGAGCTGGGCAAAGTTCATTTCTGGCAGACCGATGGTGCGCCCGACGCTCTTTTCGGCGATGCCCTGGTAGGCGCCCATGGACATGTCGCACAGGGTGCAGGGGGTGATCATCAGATCGGCCCCGGCATCCTTGGCGCTCAGGCAGTTTTTGGCCACCATTTGCCGCATTTCCATGGGGTCTGACAGCATGACGTGGAAACCGCAGCAACGGTTGGACCCCTCGTAGGCGACGGGTTTGCCGCCGAGCAGGGTGATGAGCCGGTCGAGATGGTCGGACCGCTCCCCGTTTTTGTCGGCAAAAATCTCCACGGGCCGCAGGGAGTGGCAGCCATAGAAGGGGGCCACGCGCAGTCCGTTGAGGGGTTTCTTGATTTTGGCTTTCAGCACACCCTGGTCCACCATGTCGGTGATCACCCACAGCAGGTGGCGGACCTTGTTGGTGCCGCCGTAGGGGCGAATGCCGGCCTGGCTGTTGACTGCGTTGATCTTCTCCAGGATCTCCGGTTCGGTTCTGAACCGATAGTGGGCATGGGAGAGGGTTTGCAGGCAGGTGTTGCAGATGGTGGCCAGGTCACGTCCCTGGGCCTCGGCCTCGGAGAGAATCCGTGCGGCCACGGCCAGGGAGAAGGCGGGTTTGGTTTCCCGCAGGCTGACGGCGCCACAACAGGTGGCGCTGGGCATCTCGTGCAGCGTGATGCCCAACTCGGAGCAAACGGCCCGGGCCGACCAGTCGGCCTCTTTTTGCACCTGTTTGCCGGCGCAACCGGGATAAAAGGCAAATTCCAAAGACATGTCCAATTCCTCCCCGTCTCTTTACTCGGGCACGATTTCCGGAGCCTTGGTTTCAACATCCAGGGGATTTTGTTCCAGGAGATTGAAGACCTTGTTCACTTGTTCCACCCCTCTGGCCTGGTGGGGGAAGGGGGACGGTATCTTGCCCTTCTTCAAGAGGTGCAGGGCCGAACCAGTCTCTTGCAAGGTGCCGACCAGACCCAGGGTCCGCATCATCAGGGTAAACTCGTTGAGGTCACCGGATTTCTTGATGTCTTCGTGGAAGGCAAGGGCGTGTTTTTGGGCAGCGCCGTTGTTGTATCCCTTGGCGACGCCACGGGTCCGCAACTTGACGATGGCCTCCATGGGTTTGACATCTTTCGGGCAGACATCCACGCACATGGTGCAGCGGGCACAGGCCCACATCATGTGGGGTTCGGAGAGCTGCCGCAGCCGGTCGGATTTTTTCCCTTCCCGGGGGTCGGAGACGAAGCGGAAGGCCTTGGCCAGGGCGGCCGGGCCAATGAACTCCGGGCTGACTTCGGCCATGGTGCAGTCCGAATAGCAGCAACCGCACATGATGCACTGCGACACCTGGTTGACGTGATCGTAGGCTGTTTTGCCCACTTTGCTGGCGGTCTCCGGTCCCTCCTCCAGGAAGGGGCGGATGGTATGGATTCTCTTGAAGAATGGCCCGATGTCGATGGCCATGTCCTTGAGGACCGGCTGGTTGGCTTGCGGGGCCACGGTCACCACGCCGTCGCGGGCTGCGACGCCGACGTGGGTTTTGCAGGCCAGTCGCGTGCGACCGCTGATCCGCATGGCACACGAGCCGCATATGGCCGACCGGCAGGATTGGCGAAAGGTCAACGAGCCATCCTGGTGCCCCTTGATATCTTCCAGGGCGCTCAGGACCGTGGCATTGGGTTCCGCTTTGACCTGGTACTCCTGCCAGCGGGACTCCAGGCGGCCCCCTTCAATGACCCGATTGCGCTGAATGCGAAAGGTATAAGATTGCTCTGCCATCATCTCCTCCAATGGGAAGGCTGTGGATCGCTCCCATGCAGTTCCCAATCAATAAACCCGTTCCTTGGGTTCGTATTCCTTGATGCCCAGGGTACGAACCGGCTCGTAGGAGAGGACCACCTCTCCCTTGTTCTCGTCCCAGTTGGCCAGGGTGTGTTTGCGCCACTTGGCGTCATCCCGTTTCGGAAAGTCATTGCGGGAGTGGGCGCCACGGGACTCCTCGCGGGCGATGGCGCCGCGAATGATGCATTCAGCCAGGTCGATGAGATTGCGCAGCTCAAGGGCACGCAAAAGATCGACATTGAATGTGGTCGATTTGTCGTCCAGGTGGATGCGCTTGTAATCTTCCCGGAAGCCGGGGAATTGATCCAGCACTTTTTGCATGCTTTTCGGTTCGCGGAACACACCGACGTAGAGGTTCATTTCGGTGGCCATGCGGCGGTGCAGGTCGGACGGACGCAACCCCTTGCTGGGACGGGCCAGCAGGTCGGCGATGGTATCCTTGACCTCTTTGACGGCCGACTCGGGGAAATCGCGCAGGGACTTCTCTTTGGCGACATATTCGCTCACCTGTTTGCCGGTGACCTTGCCAAAGACGATGGTGTCGAGCAGGGAGTTGCCCCCCAGGCGGTTGGCGCCGTGGACCGACACGCAGGCCGCTTCGCCGGCGGACCAGAGTCCCTTGATTTTCGACTCGCCATACTTGTCGGTGCGGATGCCGCCCATCGAATAGTGGAGCGTGGGACGCACGGGGATGGGATCGTTGATGGGATCCACCCCTTCCAGGTCGAGGGCCAGCTCGCGAATCTGTGGGAGGCGTTCGAGAATTTTTTGTGCCCCCAGGTGGCGCAGATCGAGGAAGATGGCGCCATCCTTGCCGCGTCCTTCCAGGATCTCCGTCTGTTCGGCCCGGGAGACCACGTCGCGGGAGGCGAGTTCCAGTTTGCTGGGGGCGTACTTGCTCATGAACCGTTCGCCCTTGGCATTGATCAGAATGCCCCCTTCGCCGCGTGCCCCTTCGGTGACCAGAATACCCGAGGTGCGCAGGCCGGTCGGGTGAAACTGCACAAACTCCATGTCACCCAGAGCGACCCCGGCCCGCATGGAGAGGGCCATGCCGTCCCCGGTGCAGCTCGTGGCGTTGGTGCTGGAGATGTAGACCCGACCGTAGCCGCCGGTGCAGATCAGAACCGCCTTCCCGCGAATGGGGAACACCTCGCCATTCTTGATGTCGTAGGCAACAACGCCAACGGCATGCTTCTCCTTGTCGGTGACCACCTTGAAAATCTGGCACTCTTCGTAGACCTTGACCCCGGCCTTGACGAGCTGTTCCCAAAGGGTGTGGAGCAGCACCTGCCCGGTGCGGTCGGCGGAGTAGCAGGTGCGATCAAAGTTGGCGCCGCCAAAGGCGCGTTGGGCGATCGTGCCGGTCTCCTGTCGGGAGAAGGGGGTGCCCATGCGATCCATTTCCAGGACCACTTTCGGGGCCTCTTCGCACATGATCCGGATGGCATCTTCGTCGCCGATGTAATCCGATCCTTTGACCGTGTCGAAGGCGTGGGACTCCCAGGAGTCCTTCGGGTCAATGGCGGCGTTGATTCCACCCTGGGCCGCGCAGGAGTGACTCCGCAAAGGATGGATCTTGGTGACGATGGCGACGTCGATCTTCGCCCGCACCCCTTCCAATGCGGCGCGCATGCCCGACAAGCCCGCGCCCACAATGATCAGGTCGTGGCTTTTCATAACTGCATTTCCTCCTGCTCTGGTTTCATCCATGGTTCTTCGCTGAAAGATCATTCGCGACCAGAGGACGCTCAGGCAGCTCTCCAGTCCTCACCGGGGGGTGACACCCCCAGGGATCACGGCGCGAAAAGGTCGCCCTTATTCCCGCCAGCCATCCAACACAATACAAGGCGCGAACGAAGTCTCCGGAATCTAGGCCTTCCTTCTCCCCGAGTCAACATCATCCGTGTGCATCCGTGCATATTTTTGTCGGATTTTTGTTACAAAGACCCCTTTTCCCTTGCTTTCAGGGCAGGATTCTGTCGGCTTGGCGTTACAGAAGGGGAGGGGCTCTGGCCCGGAATACGCTTTCTTTTCCGAAAAAAACAAATTGTAAACCGCGTCCACTTTGGAACACGTAGTTTTTTTGTTCGGAAAAAAATGTTGGCATGAAAGCTTTGTTGGGGCTTTGCCCCAAACCTCACTGGGGCTTCGCCCCAGACCCCACCAAGGGGGCAGGCGGAGCCTCCCCCTTGGATCCCCCAACCACTTTTAATAATAAAGACAATATTTTGGGGCTTCGCCCCAAATCCTGCTTTTTATTTTCTCTTTCCAAGGTGCAACCCCGGCTCCGGCTGTTGCCACCGCAGACCATGCCGCCGCAACACAACCTCCAGACTGCGACACGTATGCGCCACCGCCATGCCATTGCGCGGCGTATAGGCCGGAAAAACCAGTTTGTCAGCATCTTCCGGGGCGGCATCCAGAACGAGCAGAAGCATCCCGTCAGGCGCCAGAAAGGGGAGTAACTCCCGAAGAAATACGTCAGGCCAGGGGTGACGCGGCAAGGTATCGACCAGGATGATCATGGCAAGCCTCTCTCCGGCGGCAAGAGAGAGATCCTGGAAAGGTTCCCGTAACGACCAGCGCCAACCTGTCCCGCCCGGAGGTTTTTTCCAGGCTTCGAGATCGCTGTCCATGACGAGAATATGGTTGGAACTCCCCCCTAGAGATCCCCACCTCTCCATGACAGCGAACAGACGTTCCCGCGCATGACCAGCCGACTCGGCCAGAACACGCAAGGGATCGACAGCAAGTTGGCGGCAACGGGAGGCTTCCCAGTGATCGAAAAATCCGGTGAACCGACAGCCGCAACGCGCACAATGGTAGTAGTCGACCGGAACACCCGTTGGAGGAAGATGGAAACCGGCGGCATCCGCCCGGCAACGGGAAAAATCCACGGCAGAAATCCAGCGCGCATGGCCACGACAGCACCGGCAGGGAACCCTCTCCTGCCAGGGCGGGTGTGGCGGAAAAAAAGATTCCACAGGCCAGTGCCAGGATGCGCCAGACAGGGAAGGACTCCACGCCTCGATTGCATGTGGCACGACTAACGTATGGGCCAGCCCAGGTGGTGTGGTGGCAGGAGTCCAGTGCTGCAGCTCTGCGGCGACCCGATCCATTACCTCGGACCAGTCGCCCGGCGTTCGCTGCCGAAACAGACGCATGCTCGGGTACCAGGGGGAGTCATCCCGCTCCAGGAGCCAGCGCCAGTCGGGGATGCTGGAGAGCAATGTCCACACCGGACGCCCCAAGGCCCCGGCCAGATGGGCGACAGCCGTATCCACGGTCACGATCAGATCCAGGGCCAGCATCGCGGCTGCCGTGGCCGCAAAATCGGGCAGAGCGTCGCTGATGTCCAGCACACCTGCGGGGAGGGTTTCCTGCGGGGGTGTCGGGAGCTGCAAGGAGACCAGGGTGACGTCGGCAACCTGTCCCAGGCGGCAGATGAGAGCCAGAGGCAGCGACCGGCGATGATCATGGGCATGGGTCGAACGTCCCGCCCAGACAACACCTACGGCCAGACGTGTCGTCACCGCCCGATCGCGCCAGGCCTGCCAGCGTTTCACCTCGACAGGATCGGCCCACAAATAGGGAACAGGCAGCGCAGTCAACGACAAGAGATCAGCCCCCACCAGGCCTGGCAAGGCACTGACAGGCAGTTGCAGGTCGAAGGGTTCGCCCGCCGAGAGGTTGCTGATCACCGGCGCCCCGCCCGGCAGGGTCTTCAGCAGGCGCTGCAATGGTGAGGAACAACCAACGATAATCTTTCCCTCCCCCCTGTTCAGCAACAGGGGAACAAAACGCACAAACTGCAGGGTGTCGCCAAACCCCTGTTCACCAAACACCAGCAGGGTTTTTCCTTTCAGCGGGGCGCCCTGCCAGCAGGGTTGGGCAATCCTGGGCAGCAATCCCCGGGCATGATCCATGCGGTAACGCCACGCATAGCGCACCCACCCCTCCGGAAAGCGGCCCAGCAACAGCAAGAGTTGACCCAGCATGAAATTGGCCTCGGGTTGATCCGGGGCCACGGCAAGAAGCGTGGTCAACACATCCAGCGTGGCTGGAAAGCGGCCCTGCTCCCACAGGTACGCGGCGAGGTCGTAACGTCGTTGCAGATCATGCGGTTCCCGGGCCAAGGCGGCTGCCAGATGGCGCACCTCCCTGTCGATCGGGTCATCCGGGGGAGAATCTTCGTTGTCGTTCACCGGGAAACAAACAAGCGCGAGGCTGAAGGGTTGATATGGCCTTGATCATTGTAACAATACGCTCCGTATGACAAGTCACGGAGCCGACCTCACTGTACACCAGCCAATACCTTGGACAAAAGATGCTCCTCGACAAACTTCCAGCTTGCTCGGCCGACAAGGTCTGCCCCAAGTTCCGTGGGATGCCCTTCGTTGGGAATTCTGAGCGCTGCGCTTCCGGGCATCGGACTGCTGCCTTCCACCTCCGGGTACAAATCCGCATAGGCAACATCGATCTTTTTGAAAAAGGTCCGTGATTGTTGATAAAATTGACCACTGTATCCGACGACCCTGTCCGAATCGAAAAAACCGTTTGCCAGCACCAGCAGCGGTATGCCTCGTTGACTTGTCCAATTCTTCAGTCGCAAAAAAAGCGCATTGCCCAACCTCACGCAATATTCGGACGCATTCTGTTCAAACTGGACGGGCGGTTCATTCATTGCCTTGTTTCCAGGGTTTTTTGTCCATGCCTGCAGGATGCCATCGATGAATGAAGAGGTGCGCATGAACTGAATGGCATGACTGTGTGTCAGCAGCCAATTGTACCCGTGGATCGAGTTGATGAAATATTTTATTCTGTCCTTCACTGTGGCGCGAACGGGGTGGGGGGTCACATTCAGACCATGTTCTCCGTTGACTTGATAGAGGCCACTCGTGAGGCTGCGGATAATGTCCCCATCGTGCATGTAGACCAGGAGAGCATCCGGTTTGATCTTGTCGCCAAATGTTTCGACGAAGCGCAGGTAGGAGTCCGTTCCCCAACCCCCTCCCGCAGCATTCAAGAATTGAAAGGTGTTTTTGCCGTAGGTGGTATTGGCCATGGTTTGCAAATGACTGACATAAGTGCTTTCCTGTTGAAGAAGCCACCCGAAAGTGAATGAATCGCCAACGACCAGGATTTTTCGACTCCCCTCGAGCGGAGCCTCGCCCCTTATGCCAAACGGGCCAAAATTGTAGTAAACAACTCTCTCTCCAAACTGATGTCGTGCAGAGTGGTATGGCTTGTTGACCATGAGCCCGTCTGGATGACGCACTCTCCAGGTGCCCGAAAGATTTTGCGGTGCCACAAGACTGGTCAGAATCTCCGCAAAGCAAGAAAACAACAGAATATCGAAGATAATAATGATGGAAACATATATGACACGCCGGGACTTGGTCATGACAAACCCTGTGCTGAATTATAACGGAAATACAATATCTATTATTATCATCAACTTAGATTATATGACTTATCAATCAGCACCGACAAGACCTCATCCGGCTCAGAGGACAGATATTTTGTCCTGATCAGCCTTTGTAAGGGGAGGCTCCTCGCCAACGTGTCACTTGCTTTCCTGGATGGGTTGAAAACCGGCCAGTTGCAGGAGTTTTTGTCCCGTCGTTCCCACCACCCACTCGACGAAGGTGGCGCTGTCGCCTTTGGGTGCGCCCAAGGTATAGAGGAAGAGAGGCCGTGTCAGGGGGTAGGTGCGTGCGCCGATTGTCTCACGATTTGGGACGACACAAGGGGCGCTGACGCCCTGGGAAACGCAGAGCGGTTTGACCTTGACATCGACGAAAGCCATGGCGGTAAAACCGATTGCGCAGGGATTGGTCGCCACATGCTGGATCAAGTCTCGACTGGAGGTGAAAGTGCCCATGTCCCGACCCATGCGCCGCGTGTCGCGCATCAGTTGGTCGCGCATGAAGGCGTAGGTGCCGGACTTGTTTTTCAGGCTGACCGGATTCAGGCGTTGGTCGTGGCAACCCGGCACGGTGACACCCAGATCGGTCCAACGGCGCACCTGAGGATGCAGACCGAACAGATCCCCCAGCTGTTCGACGCGCACCCCCTTCAGGGGATTGTCGCGATGCACCACGAGGGTGACCGCATCCCAGCCCACGACCCGCTCGACCGGCTCGGCGAAACCGCGCTTGATGGCGAGTCGTTTTTCCCAATCCTTGATGGGGCGCGTGGCCGCAGCCACATCGACATGGCCGTTGATCAGACCCGCGATGCCATTGCCAGCTCCCCCCCCCTCGACGAACAGATTGATGGCGGGGTACTCCGACCGGAAACCATCGGCCCAGCCATAAAGCGCCTCGATCATGGTTTCGGATCCTCTGACGCGAATCCTGGCCGGGGTTTCATCCTCACCGACCCGGGCCGCACCGGCAGGTCCACTCAACCCCAGAATCAATCCGGCCAAGATGATCCACCAGAGGTGTTTCACATCCATCCTCCGCAACCTGCCAGGGGTGATGCAAAGGTGACAAGGGGCTGTTTCGAGCTTATGATGGACTGCTCACTGTTATATGTCAGGATAACATGACCTCAACGATCGGGGCAACATGCAGGGCAATCGCATTTGAGATTTTCGAGGACCATGAACAGTGATTCGGGGATCTGTCAAAACGGGGTCCAGGGGGCTGGCTCCCTGGCGGGTCAAGGGCGGAGCCCTTGCGGGGTTTGGGGCGGAGCCCCAATAAAGTCTTTCATGTCACCCCTTTTTCCCGATCACAAAAAAACGACGTATTTCAAAATAAACGCGGTTCAAGGTCCGATTTTTCAAGCATGCCAATTGCAAATGCGATTGCCCTGAGGTTTTGGCCAATTCCTCTGGACAAAGTCATGCGGCATCAAGAGAATGAACCTCTTTTCTGGGGCGGACAGCCTGGATCGACACTCCTAAGGACATCTGAAACGTGAAAGCAGATCGCAAGGTCAGCCATTTTCGGCAGGTTCTTCTTTGGCCCTTGCAATTGATGCCTTTGGCGGCTGGTGATGGGCGTCGCCATTGGCAGGTGCTGGAGCAGCAGCAAAACGGGGCTGTTTGGCAGCGCATCGAAAACAAGTTTACCGGCGACAGGCGCAGCCACCGGGAAGGTTTCCAGGAGAGGTACTACAAGGAGCTGGTCACTTTTCCCCCTTATGTGCAGCGGTTTCTTTATGGCGAGAGCCGGAGCCTGACCATCACCGACATCGACAACCCCCCTGGCGACTCCGCTCTGAAGATGTATCGGCGGCGCGACGTGGTGGCTTTGCGTCTGACCCTCCATGTGGGCGATGAGCCTTTCGTGCTTTCGGTCCCTTTTGTGGGCCTGTACTTTTTCGACGATGTCGACGTGGTGTTTCTCAAGGTCGAGGTTTATGCCAGGGATCTGCCTCTGGCGACCGTGCGTGACCTGCTGTACCGTTTCGGGCGCGCCTACCCGACCAGCTGGGATGAGACCGGACAGGGGGTCCACAACGCCGCGAACGTCGAGTGGCTGGGGGAGGGGGGGCATGTCCTGGCCTCATCCGATTTTGACAATCGGGACAAATTTTTGTCGTTCACCTGTCGGCATCGCGCCCCCTGCACATCGTCGCACTGGTCTTTTTTGTTGCGCCCTCTGGCCCTTGACCCTTCCGAGGAGGAGGGGACGATCCGTTATCGGCAGATCGAGCATCACCGCATGCCGCTGATGGCCTATCTGGCTCTGGATGACCCGCGCAGCATCTCGCAGGAGGAGTGGATTCGCCTGGGACTCATCGCCACGTTGCATCCGGAGGAGCCGATCCCTGTTCACGACCTGGATGTGATCGAATTCAACGCCCGCTACTGTTACGATCGCTTCTGGACCAACACCGACACCGGATCCAATACCCGTTTCCTGTGCAGCGGCCTGGCATTCATCGTGGTCGGCGATGCGCGGTCCAGCTACTTTGTCAACGATGATCGTGGCATCCAGGCCCATTTCCGACACCAGTATTTTATACTCTTCCTGATCTGTCACCTGCATCGGGCATCCCTGATGATTTTTGCTGACCGTCTGGTCGATGCCGTCCATGACATGGACATCAGACAGGCCAGTTCCGTCAACAGGTTTCGCCAGCGCATCTATGCCGGTTTCGAGGCCTTTTTGCGCTTTACGCATCGCTACTGGTTTCACGAAATTTCCGAACGTCCCCATATGCAGGCTCTCTACCGCCTCTGTTCCGGATGGCTGAGCAACGATGCTCTCTACAACGAGGTCAAGGAGGAGCTGCGCGACATGAGCCAGTACCTCGACAGCGATGCCCAGCGTCGGCAATCGACCACCGTGGTGCGTTTGACCGTGGTGACGACCATCAGTCTGGTCGGCACGGTTGCCACCGGCTTTCTTGGCATGAACATCATCAGCGAGGCCGACTCTCCCATGCTGGTGCGCTGGAGTTATTTCCTGCTGACCACCCTGGGTACCGTTCTGTTTGTGCTGTTTTCCATCATCAAATCAAAATGGCTCTCGGAACTCATGGACATACTCTCCGACAACCAGATACCTTTGCGCACGCGTCTTGCCCAGCTGGCCGAATCCGTACGCCGCACACCTTGAAACGCCTGTCCGCGACAGGTCGAGCGGCGGACCAACGTTCGAGTCGGGGAGTCGTGGTCAAGTTTCCTGTCCGGAAAAAAATCATTCTTCCTTGCCGACCGGCGCATCCAGGCATAATAAATGTCGGTCCGCGTCGGTGGGGAGGCGTCGGCGTCTCTTCCTGTGCGCAGGTGTGACCCGCTGTAGACTGCTCGACCAGGAAGGCCTATCCTTTTGTCGTCCAACTGCATGGCGGTGTTGCCGTGTGTTCCCAGGGAGTGGGAGTCCGTTTTTCGCATGGGCAGTGATGTTTTTGCCAACCCTCCAGCGATGTGTCAGACCATGGCCCAGGTGCGTCCCGCCTGTCTGGCGGACGTTCCGGCTTTGGCGCATATCGAGGGGGCTTGTTTTGCGTCCGATCGTCTGGCCCGGCGCCAGTTTCGTTATTTGTTGACGCGTGGTCATGCTCTCGTGCTGGTCGCCTGGGTCGAAGCACGGATTCAGGGCTACGGTCTGTTGCTGTTGCGCAGCAACTCCTGCTCGGCCCGGCTCTACTCCCTGGCGATCCATCCGGCCCGGCGCCGCATGGGTCTGGGCCAGATGGTGTTGTGCGCCCTGGAGGGGGCCGCCGTTGCCCAAGGTCTGACCAGCATCCACCTGGAGGTGCGCACCGACAATGCGTCGGCCATCGCCTTTTATCAGGGGCTGGGTTACCGTCCGTTTGCAACCTGTGCCGACTACTATGCCGACCATCAGGATGCCTGCCGTATGAGAAAAAGGTTGGATACCAAATAACAAGGCCATGGGCACTCCCACCAAACACCGATACACCATTGTCGTTGACCGGAGTCCCGACTGGAAATGGAACCCCGAAGGGTTTCATATCCTGACCGCCGATGACTATCTGGCCCAGCCCCTGGTCCAGACCAAATCCTCGGGGCCTGGCCGTATCATCAACCTGTGCCGTGATTACCACTATCTGAGTGGCGGCTACTATTGTTCGCTGCTGGCCGAGGCGCGTCGGCAGCTCCCCATGCCGACCATGGCCGACATTCTCGACCTGTCGGGCAGAAAGCTGTATGCGTTTGCCCTGCCGGAGCTGGAGGCCTCCCTGACCCGGATCCTGAAACGTCTGGCCGATCCCCCGACGCAGGATTTTTCCCTGTATGTCTTTTTTGGTCACGCAGATGACCCCCGGTTTCGCGCCCTTGGGGACGAGCTGTTTGATATTTTTCGTTTTCCGCTCATCAAGGTGCGTATTCGTCGCAAGACCAAGCGCTGGGCCATCACCTCGATCCGCCCCCTGGGACTGCACCAGGTGCATACGGCCCAACGGGCCTTTTTCGAGACCACGCTGCGGGCGTATACCCGGGCACCGGCGCGGCGCAAGGCCAATCGGGTTCCCGAACTGTACAATCTGGCCATCCTGTACGATCCGCACGAAAATCTTCCCCCTTCCAATCCCAAGGGGTTGGAGCGGTTTGCCCGCGTTGCCCGCACCTTGCGCATGGAGGTGGAACTCATCACCCGCAAGGATTATCACCGGATCCCCGAATTCGATGCCCTGTTCATTCGCGAGACCACGGGTCTGAATCATCACACCTTTCAGTTTGCCCGCAAGGCCGAGCTGGAGGGGTTGCCGGTCATCGACGACACCAGCTCCATCATCCGGTGCGCCAACAAGATTTTTCTCTTCGAGCTGCTGGCCAGCCACGGTCTGCCCACCCCCAAATCGATCTCTTTGGATCGTCTCTGCTTCAATCCGCAGCGGATTGCCGCCATGGAGGAGTGGCTTGGCTATCCGATGGTCCTGAAGGTGCCGGATGGCTCCTTTTCCCGGGGGATTCACAAGGCCAACAACCGCGCCGAGCTCGAAGAACACGCCGCCCGCCTGTTCATCGAGTCGCGTCTGATTCTGGCCCAGGAGTACATGTACACCGCCTTTGACTGGCGTATCGGTATTTTGAACGGCAGACCGCTCTATGCCAGCCAGTATCACATGTCGCGCAACCACTGGCAGATTTATCGGCACCAGCCTGACGGGACGGTGACCGGCGGTGGTTTTCGCACCATGGCTGTCGAAGAGGCCCCGGCGGATGTGGTCGAGACGGCGCGGCGGGCCGCCATTCTGGTGGGCACCGGGCTGTATGGCGTCGATCTCAAGCAGAACGGTCGCGGGGTGCATGTCATCGAGGTCAACGACAACCCCAACATCGATCATGGTGTCGAGGACAAGGCCATCAAGGATCTTTTGTATACCCGCATCCTCAGGGAGTTCATCGACCGCATCGAGGCAGGTCGTCGGGGATGAGACCATGGTGAGGGAGAAGTCATGAAGTCGTTGCGCTGCCTGATCACCCGATTTCGCGCGTTCCACTACTATGAGGATCTTGCCAGGGCGTGCATCGACAATGGCATGGAGGTCGCCTCGGAGTATGGCGAAACCGCTGCGGATATCGAGGGTCTTCGGGAGAGGATCGATCGTTTTCGTCCGGATTTCATCTTGAACCATCCGCTTTTCTCCGAGCATGTTGCCAGGGTCGGGGCTGAGAAGGGCATCCCGGTCTTTCACTGGATGGTGGACAAGATTGTTCACAAAGGGCGGTTCTGTCAGATAGAGTTCTTTGATACCGATCATATTCTTTCGACCTATCTCCACGATGTTGACCATCTCAAGGAGAGGGGGGTTCGGGCGGACTACTTTCTCAACGCATGCAACATCGACCCTGTCGATTATTCAAGAGATCGCCTGAAATATGGGGTCGGTTTTGTCGGTACGATCGAACTGGGTGAGAACAACTATTATCGCCAGTTTATCGCAAAAATGCGGGAGAATTGCGCAGGTCTGTCGCCGGATCTGGTGCTGGTCACGGAAAAATTGATCCAGTTTTTCGATGAGGTGTTGCAGTTGCAGCAGGAGTCATCCAAAAATTTTCATTATATTCTTCCATATCTGGAAAAGACCCTGTTTCAGAACATCGAGGGAATTTTTTCGTTTCAAAATGACAAGGGTGTGTCGACGGATTTCAATGCCGATGACATGGTGGCGGTGCTGGTCAAGGAGACCTCCCATCTGCAAAGGCGCCATTTTTTCCAGGCCATTCCCCACCTCGATGCCTTTGGTCCCGAGGATTGGACACGAGCCGATCTGCCCAATGTACACTATCGGGGTCTCTGTGATCAGTACCGTGAGTCGGGCCATGTGTTCGCCAGCAGCCGCATCAACCTGGCCGTGTCGCGCATCTACAGCCTGGACGGGCTGAGCGACCGGATATTCAATGTCTTGTTTGCCGGAGGGTTTCTCCTGGCCAATCGTCAGGAGTCCCTGGCCCGGGTCTTTCATGAGGGGGTCGAGCTGGAGAGCTATGCCACGGTCGAGGAGCTGCTCGACAAGATTCGTTTCTACGAAAACAACACGCTGGCCCGGCAAAGAATCGCCCGGGCCGGACGCGAAAATGTTCTGAAAAATCATATGTTCAAAAACAGAATGGGGGAGCTGTTGCGCCTGCTGCACTGACAAGGTGCGCATGGCCTGTCTTGCGGAGAGGAGAATCTTCCGCTATGTTTCGTCGGCATCCTGCTGACGATCCAAAGGGAGAGGGACGTTTGGAAGGAAAATATCACCGACAGATCGCTTATTGGTTGTACGCCTGCGGCATCATGGTTTTGGCCATGGTGGTGATCGGTGGCGTGACCCGTTTGACCGGGTCGGGACTCTCCATCGTCAATTGGGAGCCGGTTCGCCGCTGGTTGCCTCCGGGCTCTTCCGCCGAGTGGCAGGCGATGTTCGATCTCTATCGGACCTCGCCGGAGTACCAGAAACTTCATGCCACCACCATGACCCTTGCCGGATTCAAGGATATTTTCTGGCTGGAGTATGTTCACCGCCTGATCGCCCGCGTCACCGGCATGGTTTTTCTGTTTCCATTCCTCTTTTTTTTGCTGATGCGGCGTATTCCCCCTTTGCTGGCCCCGCGACTGGTCGGCGTTTTTTTGCTGGGCGGGGCGCAGGGGGTTTTGGGTTGGTACATGGTGAAGAGCGGTCTGGTCGACGATCCGAGCGTCAGCCAGTATCGCCTGACCGCCCACCTCATGCTGGCCTTTTTGATCGGCGCTGCCCTGTTCTGGATGGCCCTGACCCTGCATCTGGGTGCCCGCGCCTCCGCGACCTCCGGCAACCCCGGCTTGCGGCTTTTTGCCTGGTTGACGACAGCCCTGGTCGCCTTGACGGCAACGTCGGGGGGGTTTGTGGCCGGTCTCAAGGCGGGACACGCCTATAACACCTTTCCCCTCATGGAGGGTCGCTGGATTCCCGACGCCTACTGGCAACTGGAACCGGCGGGACGCAACCTGTTCGACAATATTGCTGCGGTCCAATGGAATCACCGTGTTCTGGCCGTGGTGACCTTGTGTACCGTTTTGTTGTTTCGACTCTTCGTGCGTCGCTACACCCTGCCTGACCGGCTTCGCCTGGGCCTGGATCTGCTCATGGGACTGGCTCTGGTTCAGGTGAGCCTGGGCGTGGCGACGCTGCTGCTGGAGGTGCCCGTGCCTCTGGCGACCACCCATCAGGGCAGTGCCTTCGTCCTGCTGATGACGGCCCTGTTTGTCACCCATCAAATGCACCACGCGCCGCCGACCCGTGCGCTTTCCGCAAGCATCCTGGCGTCAAGGGCGACGACAGCGTAAACTGTGTCGATTTAATTCGGAACACTTTCAATCAAAGGGAACAGAAGATGACCGCATCCAAGAAGCAGGCAGATGCCTACGAGGCCTGGCGTAAATCCGCAGAGAAAGCCATGAAGGGCAAGCCCGTCTCCACCCTGGAGTGGAAAACGCCGGAGGGTTTGGTGGTGCGGCCTCTGTACACGGCGGCCGATTTGGAGACCATGAGCGACATGGAACCAGGCCCCGGTCTGGAACCCTTCATTCGTGGCCCCTACCCGACGATGTACACGGGCCGTCCCTGGACCATTCGCCAGTATGCCGGTTTTTCCACTGCCGAGGCGTCCAATGCCTTTTACCGTCGTGCCCTGGCTGCCGGCGGACAGGGGGTTTCGGTGGCCTTCGACCTGGCCACCCATCGCGGCTACGACTCCGACCACCCCCGGGTACGCGGCGATGTCGGCAAGGCCGGCGTGGCCGTCGACTCGGTCGAAGACATGAAAATTCTCTTCGATAGCATCCCCCTCGGCGACATCTCGGTCTCCATGACCATGAACGGCGCCGTTCTGCCCATCCTTGCCGGCTATGTGGTCGCCGCCGAAGAGCAGGGGGTGGCCCAGAAGGATTTGAGCGGCACCATCCAGAATGACATTCTGAAAGAGTTCATGGTCCGCAACACCTACATCTATCCCCCTGCGCCCTCCATGCGTATCGTCGGGGATATCATTCAATACACCTCCCAGCACATGCCGCGTTTCAACTCCATCTCCATCTCCGGCTATCACCTCCAGGAGGCCGGGGCCAACGCGGTGCTGGAGCTCGCCTACACCCTGGCCAACGGCAAGGCCTATATCCAGACCGCCGTCGATCGGGGTCAGGAAGTGGACAGCTTTGCCGGTCGGTTGTCGTTCTTCTTCGGCATCGGCATGAATTTTTACCTGGAAATCGCCAAGCTGCGCGCCGCCCGCCTTTTGTGGTCGCGGATCGTCGGTCAGTTCAACCCGAAGGATTCACGCTCCAAGATTCTGCGCACCCACTGCCAGACCTCCGGCTGGTCGCTCACCTCGCAGGATCCTTACAACAATATTATCCGCACCACCATCGAAGCGATGGCGGCAGTGTTTGGCGGTACCCAGTCTTTGCACACCAACGCCCTGGACGAAGCCATCGCCCTGCCGTCGGAGTTCTCTTCGCGTATCGCCCGCAACACCCAGGTGATCATCCAGGAAGAGACCCACATTTGCAGCGTCGCCGACCCTTGGGGCGGCTCCTACATGATGGAAAAACTCACCCGCGATCTCGCCGATGAAGCATGGAAAATCATCGAAGAGATTGAAAAAATGGGCGGCATGGTGAAGGCCATCGAAACCGGCCTGCCCAACCGGCGCATCGAAGAGTCCGCCGCCGGCAAACAGGCCCGCATCGACCGGGGGCTGGATACCATCGTCGGGGTCAACAAATACAAGCCCGCCACCGTCGAGAAGGTGGATGTGCTGAAAATCGACAACGCCGCCGTCCGGCAATCCCAGGTGCAACGCCTGGAAAATATTCGGAAAACACGCAACGAGAAAGATGTCCAGGCTGCCCTGGAAGCGCTTACCATGGCCGCCCATGACAACACCGGCAACCTGCTCGATCTGGCCATCAAGGCGACGCGCCTGCGGGCTACGGTTGGCGAAATTTCCATGGCCCTGGAAAAGATCTATGGGCGTCATCGCGCCGAGACCCATGCCGTTACCGGCGTCTATGGCAAGGTGTGGGAGGCCAATCCCCAGTGGGATGAGCTGTTGGGCAAGGTCCGCTCCTTTGCCGACAAGCATGGCCGTCGTCCGCGCATGCTGGTGGTCAAGATGGGCCAGGATGGCCATGACCGCGGCGCCAAGGTGATCGCTTCGGCCTTTGCCGACCTTGGCTTCGACGTCGATCTCGGGCCTTTGTTCCAGACCCCGGAAGAGGCTGCCGCCCAGGCCATCGAGAACGATGTCCATGTGGTGGGCGTCTCCTCCCTCGCCGGTGCCCATGAAACCCTGGTCCCCGAGCTGATCCAGTTGTTGAAGAGCAAGGGAGCCGGTGAGATCGTCGTCGTGGTGGGCGGCGTCATTCCCGAACAGGACTATCCGGCCCTGCTCAGCGCCGGTGTGGCTGCCGTGTTTGGCCCGGGAACCTCCATCGTCGTCGCCGCCGGCAAGGTCATCGAGTCGATCGAAGGCCACCCCGGTTCAGGCGCCAAAGCGTAATGACCGGTTACTCAACCGACCATCACGTCCAGGGTGTGCGGGACGGAGACCGGCGTCTGCTTGCCAAGACGATCACCCTCGTGGAGAGTACCCGCCACGTGGATAACGAACGGGCAGCTGCCGTCCTCTCCGCCCTGCAACCCCACACGGGCGGGGCCTTTCGTATTGGCATCACCGGCCCCCCCGGCGTTGGCAAGAGTACCTTCATCGAAACCCTGGGTATGCTGCTGATTGGGCAGGGGAGGCGTCTTGCCGTACTGGCGGTCGATCCTTCGTCCAGTCGTTCGGGAGGGAGCCTGCTGGGGGACAAAACCCGTATGACCCAGTTGGCCACACAGCCGAGCGCTTTCATTCGGCCCAGCCCGGCTGGCGAAACCCTGGGTGGCGTGGCGCGCAAAACCCGCGAATCCATCCTGGTCCTCGAGGCGGGTGGATTCGATACCATCATCGTCGAGACCGTCGGCGTCGGCCAAAGCGAAACCGCCGTCGCCAGCATGGTGGACTGCTTTGTCCTCCTGGCCCTGCCCAACGCCGGAGATGATCTCCAGGGGATCAAACGCGGCATCATGGAATTGGCCGATATTCTGGTGGTCAACAAGGCCGACGGCTCCATGCAGGAGACTGCCCAGACCGCTGCCCGCCTGCTGCGGCAGGCCCTGACTCTGCAAAATCCAACCACCCCGGATTGGCAGCCCCCCGTGTTGTTGACCAGTGCCATCCGGAACCTTGGCATGGCCGAATTCATCACCACCCTGGAGCAGTTTCGTGCCACCATGACCGCCTCCGGGGAGATGGAGCGTAAACGCAGACGTCAGTCTCGCCACTGGATGTGGGAGCTGATCGACGAAGGCCTCAAACGACGCTTCACCAATCACCTCCAGGTGCGTCAACTGCTTCCCGATCTGGAGGAAACGGTCATCCGGGGCCATGTGACCCCCATGGCCGCTGCGGACCAACTTCTCTCCGCCTACACCGCCAAAGATTCGGCTTGACAGGCAAACCCCTTTCCAAACGAAACGGTACGCAAGATGGAAAACATCCTGGAAAAAATGGAACGGCTGCGGCAAGAAGCACGCATGGGCGGCGGCCAGAAAAGGGTGGATGGCCAACATGCTCGCGGCAAACTCACGGCCCGGGAACGCATCGATGTCCTGATGGATCCAGGCAGTTTTGAAGAGCTGGACATGTTTGTGGCTCATCGTTGCATCGACTTCGGTATGGCCGACAAGAAAACCTCCGGCGACGGCGTCGTCACCGGGCACGGTACCATATTTGGTCGCCAGGTGTTTGTCTTCTCTCAGGACTTCACCGTATTTGGTGGAACCCTGTCGGAAACCAACGCCATGAAAATATGCAAGATCATGGATATGGCCATGAAGATGGGGGCACCTGTCATCGGCATCAACGACTCCGGCGGTGCGCGCATCCAGGAAGGGGTGGCCTCCCTGGCCGGTTATGCCGAGGTGTTTCAGCGCAACGTCCTGGCCTCGGGGGTGGTGCCGCAGATTTCGGCCATTCTCGGTCCCTGTGCCGGCGGTGCTGTCTACTCCCCGGCCATGACCGACTTCATCATGATGGTCAAAGACAACTCCTACATGTTCGTCACCGGCCCCGACGTGGTGAAAACCGTCACCCACGAAGAGGTCACCTTCGAGGAGCTGGGCGGCGCCACCACCCACTTCACCCGCTCCGGTGTCGCCGACTTTGCCTACGACCACGAAATGGCCCTGCTGCGCCAGTTGCGTCGTCTCCTCACCTTCCTGCCGGGCAACAATCGCGAACCTTCGCCGGTCATCCCCACCGGCGACGACCCGGAGCGCACGGAACCCTCGCTCGATTTCCTCGTTCCCGATGACCCCAATCGCCCCTACGACATGCACGAGCTGATCGAAAAGGTGGTGGACAACGGCGACTTCCTGGAGGTGCGCGCCGGTTATGCCCGCAACATCATCATTGGCTTCGCCCGCCTGGAGGGGCAGACCGTCGGCATCGTCGCCAACCAGCCCATGGTGCTGGCCGGCTGTCTCGACATCAACTCCTCGGTCAAGGCGGCCCGCTTCGTGCGCTTCTGCGACTGCTTCAACATTCCCATCATCACCTTTGTCGACGTGCCGGGCTTCCTCCCCGGTGTCCAGCAGGAGCTGGGGGGCATCATTCGGCATGGCGCCAAACTCCTCTACGCCTACGCCGAAGCCACCGTCCCCAAGGTCACCCTGATCACGCGCAAAGCCTACGGTGGTGCCTACGACGTCATGTCCTCCAAACATTTGCGCGGCGACTTCAACTACGCCTGGCCCAATGCCGAAATCGCTGTCATGGGCGCCAAAGGGGCCTCGGAAATCATCTTTCGCAACGAAATACGCGAATCGAGCAACCCGGCAGAGGTTCTCAAACAAAAAACCGCCGAATATGCCAGAACCTTCGCCAACCCCTTCGTCGCAGCGGAAAAAGGCTTCATCGACGACATCATCATGCCCCGCAACACGCGCACCAATATCGTGCGCGCCCTGCGTTTCCTCAAAAACAAGCGGCTGGAAAACCCCTGGAGAAAGCATGGCAACATTCCCCTCTAGGCGCTCTCCACCCCCTTCCGCCACCTTCCCCGGTCACCATCCCCGGGAAGGGCATTTCGGACATTCTGTTGAGAGGGAAGCAACACAATGAAGAAAATTCTTATCGCCAATCGGGGCGAAATCGCCTGTCGGGTCATTCGCACGGCCCGAAAAATGGGCATCGCCACCGTCGCTGTCTACTCCGACGCCGACGTGCGGGCCTTGCACGTCAAAATGGCCGACGAAGCCGTCCATATCGGTCCCCCGTCCAGCAGCGAATCCTACCTGGTGGCCGACAAGATTCTCGCCGCCATCGACCAGACCGGCGCCGATGCCGTTCACCCGGGATATGGCTTCCTGTCGGAGAATGCCGCCTTTTGCCGCGCCTTGCAGGAGCGCAATGTCACCTTCATCGGCCCGGACGTGCCGGCGCTTCTGGCCATGGGCGACAAGATCGCCTCCAAGGAGCTGGCCAAGAAATCCGGCGTCAACACCATTCCCGGTTGTCAGGACGTGATCAAAACCGCCGCCCAGGCTGTCGAAGTGGCCAATCAGGTGGGGTATCCGGTCATGATCAAGGCCTCGGCGGGTGGTGGCGGCAAGGGGATGCGCGTCGCCTACAACGACAAAGAGGCCGCCGAAGGGTGGGAACTGGCCTGCAACGAGGGCCGCTCCTACTTCAAGGATGATCGCGTTTTCATCGAAAAATTTATCGAAGACCCCCATCACATCGAAATCCAGATCCTGGCCGATCGCCACGGCAACACCCTCTACCTGAACGAGCGGGAGTGTTCCATTCAGCGGCGCAATCAGAAGGTGATCGAAGAGGCCCCCTCTCCCTTTCTCGATCCGGCGACCCGTCGTGCCATGGGTGAGCAGGCTGTACAGCTCGCCCGGGCCTGCAACTATGTCTCTGCCGGTACGGTGGAGTTTGTCGTCGGTGCCGACAAGCAGTTTTACTTCCTGGAAATGAACACCCGCCTCCAGGTGGAACACCCCATCACCGAAAAGATTACCGGCATAGACCTGGTGGAGCAGATGATCCGGGTGGCGCGTGGCGAAAAGCTTGCGTTGACCCAGGATGATGTCAAGATCAACGGCTGGGCCATGGAGTGTCGCATCTATGCCGAAGATCCTTATCGCAACAACCTCCCCTCGGTGGGGCGTCTGGTCTATTTTCGCCCTCCCGTGGAGTCGCCGCACGTCCGGCTGGATACGGGGGTGTTCGAGGGGGGCGAGGTCTCCATCTACTACGATCCCATGATCGCCAAGCTCATCACCTGGGGCGAGACCCGTCTCGATGCCGTCAAATACATGCGCTTTGCCCTGGACAACTTCATGATCCGGGGGCCTGCGCACAACATTGACTTCCTCAATGCCATTTTGCGGCACAAGCGGTTTGTGGCCGGGAATCTCTCCACCAACTTTATTGCCAAAGAGTTTCCCGATGGCTTCAAGGGGGTCTCTCTGGAAGGCGAAGAGAAGCAGCTTTTTGCTGCGGCTGCCGCCTGTCTGCAACAGGACTACAACTCCCTGTTGAAGCACATTCCGCCCAAGCAGGATCTGGTCGTCACCGTCAACGATGAGGATATTCCCCTGACCATTCAGCGGCGTCCGGGGATCAATATCGTTGAATTCTCGCCGGAGGTGGTCATGGAGATTGCCGATTCCCATCGTCCGGGTATCGACATGGCCACGTTCCATGCCTGCGAGGAGTCGCATACTTTTCAGTACAAACGGCTCGTGGAGGGGTTCCATCTGACCAAGAGTGGTATTCGGGCCACGGCCGTCATTCGCACCCCGTTTCACAATCAACTGGCCAAGTTTATGCCTGTCAAGCAGTCGACGGCCAGTGCCAAGATCATTCTGTCGCCCATGCCCGGCCTGGTGTTGCGCATCCTGACCTCGGTGGGTGCCGAGGTGGATGCCGGTGAAGCGTTGCTGGTTTTGGAAGCCATGAAAATGGAAAATATCATCCGTCCCGAAGTTAAGGGCAAAATCAAGAAAATTTTCGTTGAACCCGGGGATACCGTAGAGGCTGATGCCCCCTTGATCGAACTGGAGTAATAACATGATCGGACGTGTCAATCATATTGCCATCGCCGTACCCGACCTGGAGAAGGGTATTGCCACTTATCGGGACGTGTTGGGTGCCAAGGTCAGTGCACCGAAGGATGTTCCGGCGCATGGCGTCACCGTTGTTTTTGTCCACCTGCCCAACACGGTGGTGGAGCTGTTGCATCCCCTGGGTGACAAGAGCCCCATCGCTGGTTTTCTGGAGAAGAATCCGGGTGGGGGTATGCACCATGTTTGTTATGAGGTGACCGATATCAAGGCTGCTGTGGACAAGCTGGTTGCCGGTGGTGCGCGGGTGTTGAACAAGGAACCCAAGATCGGTGCCCATGGTAATCCTGTGGTGTTTTTGCATCCCAAGGATTTCAATGGGGTGCTTGTTGAGTTGGAACAGCCGCCTCAGTGATTTTTGTGGCCGCCCCGGGTTTTGTCCCGGGGCGGGGACACAATCAATTGGATTCAACCGAATCTGTTTCGGAATGCGTGGTTTCCTTGGTCTTGGTTTTGGTCTTGGCCTTGGTCATTGTCTTGGCCTTGGGCAGGGGCAGGGGCAGGGGCAGGGGCTTGTCGATGGGGTCCAGGGGGCTGGCTCCCTGGCAGGTCCAGGACGGAGTCCTGGTGGGGT
>JADGCJ010000030.1 GCA_015229045.1 Magnetococcales bacterium | reverse complement strand
CAAACCCCGCAAGGGCTCTGCCCTTGACCCGCCAGGGAGCCAGCCTCCTGGACCCCGTTTTGACAGCTCCCCGAATCACTATTCATGATCCTCGAAAATCTCAAATGCGATTGCCCTGCCCCTGATCCGGAAACAAAATCACTCCCTGGCCGCAAGGATGGCCCGGGCCAGGAGCAGATCCAGGCGAGTGTCGATATCCAGGGAACGTTCCGGCGGCATGACATGACCCAGCGTACTCTCGCCCAGAAAAGTCCGGTGCTCCCGCAACCAGGGAACACGCGCCACACACACCGCCCCGTTCAAGGCGAAGGCTTTGGGCAGATCCTGCCGCCGGATGTGGGCGGTGCCCGACTTCGGCCCCAGGACCGGCAGCATGTGACCAGACGGATCCAGCCTGTACATGTACTGGGGATTTTGATGGGTCTCCACCAGGGTGACACAGGCGGGCGCCTGATTGTGTTCACACATCTCCAGGCAGGCAACGATATCGGACGCCTGCCGCAGGGGAGAGGTCACCTGAAGCAGAACCAGATAGTCATAACTCTCCGGCAAGGCATCCAGGGCATGAATCAAGACCGGAATGGTGGGCGAATCATCCTGGGCCAGCTCCAGGGGGCGGACGAAAGGGACATCACACCCCCAGGCCTGCGCCGTGGCGATGATCTCGGCATCCTCCGATGACAAAATGAGCCGGTCGATACAGTTGCACTCCCTCCCCACTTCGACGCTCCAGGCCAGCAAAGGCTTGCCGGCCAGATCGCAAATATTCTTGCGGGGAATCCCCTTGGAACCGCCCCGGGCTGGTATCACCGCCAAAACGCGCTTGCCCTGAATCATTCGAACACCTTTGGATAATCCTGACACGCCTGTTGAAAATCACCCAGACGGCCAATGTCCAGCCAATAGTCCAAAAACGAAAAGGCTGCGGTGGTCCGCCCCAACTCGACCAGTTTGCGAAACAGATCGGTCATGTCAAAATATCCGCTCTCCGGCACGAAGGAGACAACCTGCGGATTCAAAAGATAGATACCAGCATTGACAAAGTATTGCTGAACAGGTTTCTCGACAATGTTGACGAGGCGATGCCGATCGGTCTCCACCACCCCGTAAGGGACGGTCTGCTCGACCTTGCGCACGCACAAGGTGGCATCGGCTTCATGTTCCTTGTGAAATTCCAGGACGTTCGAGTAGTTGATCCGGGTCAGCAGATCCCCGTTCATGACAAAGAAGGGCTTGTCCGGAATGTCGGGCAGCAACGCCAGCGACCCCGCCGTCCCCAGACGGTCGTTCTCTTCCAGGTATTCGATGGTCACGCCCCAGCGGGAACCGTCACCAAAATGCTCCTGGATCATCTCCTTGCGATAGTTGACCGACAGGAAGAAACGGTGAAACCCGTGTTCGATGAAGCTTTCCAGGATAATCTCCAGGATGGGCTTGGAACCAACGTGCAGCAGAGGTTTCGGGCACTGCTCCGTCAGGCGTCCGAGACGGCTGCCCAGGCCACCGGCCATGAGGACGACCCAGTTGTCCTTGACCTGAGGGCGTGCCAGCTCCGAGAGGGTATTCAACCCCACCAGGCGGCCCGCATCATCCACCACCGGAATGTGGTCGAGGCCACGCGCCACCATCAGGGAGCGAATGCTTTCCTGCCCATCCGAGACCCTGGCCACGGTCGGCGAACTGCTCATGACCGACCGGATCGGAGCATTGAGATCGATACGATTGAGGAAACCGCGTCTGACGTCGCCGTCGGTCACGATCCCCAGGAGATGTCGATTGTCGTCCACAACGATCACCACTTTAATGGCCCCCTGGTTCATCACCTCGAGGGCGTGGAAGATCGGCAGCTCTGGTCCCACCAGGACCTTGCGCCAGTCATGTTTCATTCGGGTAACTCCCGCGCCGGGACGCCAGCCATGCGCATCCCGTCCGCTACATCGCGCACCACCACCGCGCCGGCCCCTACCACGGCGTGGTGCCCCACATGGACCCCCTGGATGATGGTTGCCCCCGCCCCGACCAACGCCCCTTCGTCCACTCTGACACCGCCGCACAGCACGGCGCCAGGCCCGACATGGGCATGGGCACCCACGGTCCCGTCGTGATCGACGACCGCCCCGGTGTTGACGATGGCATTCTCTCCCACCACCGATCCCACCTGCACCACGGCACCGGCCATGATCTGGGCGCCAGCCCCCACCCGCACTCCCCGGGCCACCACCGCATCCGGATGCACCAGCGATGGAAAGCGATACCCCTGCCGTTGCAGCTCCCGAAACAGCCTCTCCCGATGATGATCCCTGCCCACCGTACCCAACCCGTTGACGAGTTGTGCCAATGCGGGGGGAAACCGTTCCAGCTCTTCATCCGTACCCAGCACCGGGATGGCGAAGGGGTTCTCCGGCACATGGCCAGGATCGGCGTCGAGAATGCCGAGGATGCGCTCCCGCCACTCCAGGCTGATCATGGTCTCCATCACCACCTGGGCATGTCCACCGCCGCCCAGAACAAGCAACTTGTCGCTCATCAAATTTCCTGATCCTTGACATAATCACGTGGTGCCGGTTGGCCCAACAGCTCCCACCACCCCATGGGGGAGAGACCTGTTCCTGGTCGTCTCGCCCCCAGGTTGTCCGCCGAAAAGAGCGTCCCGGCAGGGATCTCCCGCAAGGCCACCAGGCTCTTGCGGGCCACATCCCGATTGCTCAACTCCGTGGGTGTGGGCACCTTGCGCCCCTCCCCCAGGGCGGCCTCCACCGCCCGGATACCCCGGACCATGGCGGCCAGTTCATGTGGTTCCAGCGAAGCGCGGTGATCCGGCCCGGGCAACGCCCGATCCAGGGTGAAGTGCTTTTCCACCAGCACCGCTCCCCGCGCCACGGCGGCCAGGGCCACCGCCACACCCTCGGTGTGATCCGAATACCCTGTCGGCAAACCAAAGGCCGTGTGCAGGGTATCCATCCCCCGCAAATTGACCTCGGCAAACGGGGCCGGATACTCTGTCGTACAATGCAACAAGCATGCCTGCTCTCGCAAAACCCGCCCCCCGGCAGCGGAAATGAAGGCGTCCTGGAACGCGGCCCGTCCCGGCGGGGCAGCCACCTGCAACAGGCCAAAGGCCAGAACCCCCAGCGCCGCCTCGATCTCCGCCAGGGTGGCCATGCCGGTCGAGAGGATGATCTCCCGCCCCGAACGACCTGCCGCCAGCAACAAAGGACCGTTGGTCAACTCCCCGGAGGGAATCTTCAGGGTTGTCATTCCCAGATCGTTGACCAGAAACTCCAGGCTCTCCACGTCAAACGGACTGGAGAGGAAGGCAATTCCTGCCGCCTGACAATGCTCCCGCAAGCGTCGATGGGCCGCCGCGTCCAGTTCCAGGCGCTGGATCATGCGCCACTGGGATTCGTCCGGGTCGGTGGTGAGCTGTTGATATCTGGCCTTGGGCGCCTGTCGACTGACCAGCCGATCGGCCCGAAAGGTTTGAAACTTCACGGCATCCGCCCCGGCTGCTGCGGCTGCGTCCACCAGCTTCAGGGCCAGATCCAGAGAGCCGTTATGATTGACCCCCGCTTCGGCAATGAGGGCACAACGACCCGGGCAGAGAATTCCCATTCCCTCGACTCCTTGTTGAGTTGATCGCCTTTTACGATGCCAACTTCCGGGCGGCGGCTTCCTGAACCGTCCGCGTCCAGGCGCACGGAGCCGCATCGGCTGTCCTGGGCAGATCGTTGGTATCGAGCCTGGGCAGTTGATAGGGCCGGGAAAAATCTGCCACCAGTCCGGGCCGGGTCGTCACCGCCAACCGACAGCCGGGAATCTCCTGCGCCACCCCAACGGTCCGGGTGTCGTGACTTCCATACGGGTAGTTCATGATCCATTCGGTCGGTGGTTCACCCAGGATCCGGGACAAAAATGCCCGGGAGCGGAGCATTTTTTCCCGCTGACTCTGCCGGGAAAGGTGCTCCATCCAGTCGTGACGCACCCCATGGCCGCCGATCCCCATGCCGACAGCGACCATCTCCCGCAGCTGCTCCACATTGAGATAGAACTCCTCGGCAAACCCCGCCTCGTCCGCCGTGACATGCCTCTGGAACAGCTCCCCGGCAATGGCCCAGGCCGCCTGACGCGGCAGGGCCTGCTGCAAGAGACGCTTGAATTGAATCGTGCGGGCGTCGTCATAACGCACCGCCCCGGGGATGCAGGAGGCCAGAAGATCATCGGTCGGCGGCAGCTCGTAGGCCTCCCGCCAGGCATCGATCAGCTCCAGCAGTTCGTGAAACAACCGCTCCATCTCGACGCCAGCGGCCAGAATGTGATGCACCTTGTGGACGATGACCACCTCCCGGTTCTCCACCGGGTCGGCGATGGGAAAAAAACACCCGGTCATCTTCCGGTCCAACAGGCGCGGCAAAACCGTCTCGTAATGGTCGCGCAGACCGTCATCGAAAGTCAGCAGGCAGGCATTCTCCGGCAAGGGGTCACCCTCATCCCGGGTCGCGGCCAGAAGCTGCTCCAGCGTACACACGCTGTAGTGACGCCGGATATAGTCGAGCTGTCCCTCGAAATGGCTGGTCAACAACCCCTTGATGGCGGGCCAGGGGGTGCTGGGCATGTCGCGTACATAGTGGTACATGACGATGGTCAACATGCCGGTTTCTCCCTTGGTTGCGTTTGCCGAACCGCATCGGTCACGGCTGGCAGATCGGCAGAAACCGGACCGGAAGCGGTATCGGTATCGGTATCGTATCGATCAGGCGGAAACGGCCCCGGACGACCCAAACGCCACGCCCCGGGGGCCAACTCCAACCCCAGGTTGGCCAAATGTTGCCGCAACAGATCGCTCAAGGCATCGCGCCGACCCCGTATGCGGTGTTGCCCCAGATCGATCACCGTCACCAGCGACGAGGCCCGCTCGAGAAGGGTCGGCGAAAAACCAAGCAGAAGCCGCCGGACAGAAGAGGCACTCCCCCCATCCCGCTGCGCAGAGTCAAGCAGATCGTCGCCCATCCCACCCGGCTGAAAATGGACGACCAGCCTCTCCACACCCTGGATCAGGGTCATGGTCAAACCCCCGGAGCCGCCCTCGGGACCAATTTCATGAACCTCCTCCACCCGCACCCCGGCCTGGACCAGGGTCTCGGCGCAGATCAGGAGATTTTTCCGGGCGATGCGCACCTTCTCCTCCAGGGTCAGTTGCCGTCGATACTGGGTCTGTTTGCCCACCGGCTGGGCGGGAATCCCTCCCATGAGACGCTCCGCCCCCACATGCGCCGCCACCACCGAATTGGCCATCACCGTCACCCGGGGACCGATCTCCACCCCGGGCAAAACAACGACACCGCTGCCCAGATGGCTATCATCCCCAATGACCACCGGGGCAAAGCCGGTGGAGAATCCCTCCAGCGGCGACAACCACTTGCGATGGGTATACAGACGCACCCCCGGGGCCAGACACACATGCCGCCCCAGCGTGACGTCACGATCCAGGTTGACGTAGACATCGTAGGCAATGAAGCTGTTGTCGCCGATACGACACACCCGCCCGCTGCCCGCCCCGACAAAGACGGTGTCGAAACGAATCCCGACCGTCGATCCGGCCAGGAAACGACCACAGAAAATCCTGGTGTTGTCACCGATCTCGCCCAACACCCCCAGGCAAAACTCCTGGCAGCGCACCTGGACGCGCTCCCCGATGAGCGTATCGGCGCCGATCTCGATCCGTTCGGCATCGAGGATGGTTCCCACCCCCAGAACAACCCGCTCGCCGACAAGGGCACCGTTTTGCCGGTACAGCCACACCTTGAACGCCGATGGCAACGCGCCAAACGCCTCCGGAAACCGACGTATCTGCTCCAGAAAGGCAGGATTCACCCGCCCGTCGCCCGCCGACGCGGACGGCAACGTCTCCGGCGTGGCGGATGACGGCCCAGGAACCGGAGTCTCTCCCCTCCCCTGCCGCGCCAGCACCGCCCGCACATCCTGCTCGCGCAGCACCCCCCGTCCGGTGAAAAGGGCCGGATCGACACCGAGGGTCTTGATCAACTCCGCCGCCTTGCGTGAAAAGGTCACGCCGACAGCGGAACCAGGCGGAACAACGAGCGGGGAGGAGGACGATGCCTCCGCAACCACGGGGAGAGGCACGGGGGAAGGTGATGGCCGAAGCACATCGGCAACAGGAGGCGAAACGGAAACAACCTCGTCCCGCGAGGCTGTCAAATGACCGACAACCGCCCCCACAGCCAGCTCGCGCCCCGGTTCCGCCAGAGGGTGCAGATACCCTGCCCCCTCGGCCTGGAGATCGACGGCGGCCTTGGTGGTCTCGACGCAATAGAGCGGGTCGCCGGCAGAGACGAAACTCCCAGCCGGAACCAGCCACTCCAACAAGGTCACGAAATCATCATTATCGTTGAGTCGGGGAATGACGATAGGCAACATGAGATACTGATCCTTCCATGGTATGTCTGACACTCCATCCCGGGCTTGTCGAGAGATCACGCAGTCGTCATGCCTCCTGTCGCGCTGCCATGCCCCTGCAACAACGCCAACGCCGCCGCAGCCACATCCTTGACACCGGGCAGGGTACGGTTCTCCAGGGTGGGAGCGCTGCCGATGGGCAGATCACGCGCCGCCACCCGTCGTATCGGTATGGCTCCGTGCCCATGTCTCGCCGTCGCCAGCAGGGTTGCCACCACCTCCGCACCCCAGCCGCCGGTCAAGGTTCCCTCCTCGGCCACCAGCAGGCGCCCGGTCCGCTCCAGACTCGCCAGCAAAGGGGAAACATCCAGCGGCGAGAGCCGCGCAGGAACGACAATCTCCGCAGTCACCTCTTCGTCAAGCAACAACCGTTCCATGGCCTCCATGACCACCGGCACCATGCCGCCATAGGTGACCACCGTCAGGCGATCATCGCGAAAAGCAGTCGCCGACAGGGCAATGGTCGGATATCCCCCACCACCGCTCCGGACATGCCAGGAACCGATCATGCCCTCTTCCGGCACGGCGATCCGGCGCCCATAATCCCCTTTATGTTCAATAAAAAGAACCGTGCCCTCACCTTCGAGAATGGTCCGCTGCAACAGCTCTCCGGGGTCGTGCAGATGGCTGGGAGCGACCACCGTCAATCCCGGCACCCCCAGGTATAATTTCTCCAGACACTGGCTATGCGTGGCGCCATAACCCCGACGCCCCCCCATCGGGGTGCGCACCACCAAGGGAACCGTCACCTGGCCGTTGTACATCCAGGAAAATTTTCCGGCATTGTTGATCAATTGATCGGCAATCAGGGTGATGAAATCGCCAAACATGATCTCCACCACCGGCCTCGCCCCCCGTACCGCCAGGCCGATGCCCACCCCCACCAGGGTCGCCTCGCTGATGGGGGTGTTGTGCACCCGGTCGGGGAAACGGCTGGAAAGCCCCTTGCTCATCTTGAAGGCCCCGCCGTAGGGATCCCGTACATCCTCGCCGAGCAGATGAACGCGGGGATCGGCGGCCATGGCTCGCGCCAACCCCTGCTGAATGGATTGTCCACAGGTGAGCGTCACAGGGCCTCCGCCAAGGGCATCTCTTGGGCCGCTTTCAGTGCCCCCTGCAATCGATCGGCACAGCGCTGATCGATCGCCTCCCGCAAGCGGGGATCAAGCCGCGGCGCCGCCAACAGCAGGGGATCCTGAAGAGCCCATTGGTGTTCCTCTTCCCGACTCCGGTAGCAACAATCATCGCTCTTGCTGTGGCCAGCCTGGCGATAGGTGTGAATGACCCAGAAAAAGGGACGACACCTCTCGCGGACCCGGGCGACGATCTCCCGCGCCGCTGCAAGAATCTGTTCGACGTCGTTGGAGGTGATCTCTGCGGCCTCCACGGCAAAGGCCTCGGCTCGCGCCGTCATGGAGCCGGCCACCGTGCTGGCCACGGGGGAACTCATCGCATACTGGTTGTTCTCCACCACGATCAGGAGCGGCAGCGACCACAGGGCGGCAAGATTCAGGGTCTCATAGACCACCCCCTGCCCCAGGGTGCCGTCGCCGATGCAGCACACCACCACAGCGCCGCTGCCAGCGACCTTTTCCGCCAGGGCCATGCCGGCGGCCACCGGCACCATCGACCCCTGGATGCCGTTGGAGATGAATCCACCACCGCACAGATGCTGGCTTCCACCCCGACCCCCCACCACACCCCCCTGCCGCCCCATGATCTCGGCGAGCAATCCGGTCACATCATCCGTGCGCGCCAGATAGTGCCCATGGCTGCGATGATGCCCGGTCACCAGATCGCCGGGCGCCAGAGCCGCCATCAAGCCCACGGCAGCCGCCTCCTGACCCGCGCAACTGTGCGTGGTGCCAAACAGCAGGTTGCGCTTGAACAGATCCTCCAGAAGCCGCTCGAAGCCCCGGATCGTGACCATCTGCTCATACAAACGGGATCGTTCCTGTTCGGACATGTGACGTCTCCTCTCCCACGCAAGCGCTGGGGTTCTTGATCTGGAATTGGCATCAGGTCACAAGAAAATCACCGGGGTTGAAGTCGTGAAACTGTTTTTTCAGGATCCCTTCCAGGGGAAAGGTGGCCAGGGTCGCGACAATCCTGCGGGCGGCATCCCCCTGGCCATAAGGGGGAACCATGCCCTCCAGACCCTGCCGGAACTGCGGATCCAACCCTTTGCGCAGCGCCCGCACAATCGCCTCGGCATGTTCGGCACAATCGATCACCGAAGCGGCCTTCAACCGGCCCCGCTGCCGATCCCCCAGATTGACCGCCGGCAGTTTGAAACAGGGGGCCTCGATCAGGGCGCTCGAAGAGTTGCCCAGCATGATGTCCATGCAGCGCAGGGCGCTCAGATAACGCACCGTGCCCAGGTTTGCCACCACCAGCGCCTGTTGGGCATGTCTGGCCACCCAGCCATCGACCCGTTGCTGAATGATGCGCCCCGCCGTGTCGGCATTGGGATGGGTGAAAAGAATCCGGGCTTCCGGAAAGGCCTCCAGCGCCGTCAGGATGGCGTCGATGGCCGCCTCCGGCCCCTCCTCGTTCAAGGTGACCGGGTGATAGGTCACCAGTATGTTGGTCGAACCGAGGGTGAAGCCGGTCTCCTGCTGCCACCTCTCCCGATCCAGGAGCGGTGTGCGGGTGATGTGGTCGAGTCCCGGCGTACCTGTGGCAAAGACCCGGCCTGGATCCTCGCCCAACTGAATCACCCGCTGCCGATAAGGAAGGGCGGCGGTAAAGTGCAGATGGGCCATTTTGGTCAGGGCATGGCGAATGGCTTCATCCATCACCCCTTCCGACGCCTCACCGCCATGGATATGCGCCACCGGGATGCGCGCCGGCAGGGCTGCCAACACCGCCGCCAACGCCTCGAAACGATCCCCCAGGAGCAGCAACACATCAGGCCGCAATCTCTCCAGGAGGTCGGCAAAACCGATGACGCCCAGCCCCAGGGACTTGGCAATGGCCACGCCGGAGTCCGCCGAAAGGAGCATCTCCACCCGGCCATCGATGCGAAAACCGTCCCGTTCAATCTCCCTGACCGTCATGCCAAACTCCGGCGACAGGTGCATGCCGGTCGCCACCACCTGCAAGCGCAACCCGGGGTACTCCCGGATCTCGCGCATGATCCACTCAAGGTGCCCATAGTCGGCGCGTGAACCTGTCACCACACAAATGGTTCGCATCTTATTCCAACTCCAGATCAAGCGTCTGCTTCGTTGACTGCCTCACTCGCTCCTCGCCGTACCCAACACGTACTGTCTCGTCGCTCACTCGTTGTCGCCTCGCATCCATCTTGATCTGGAATTGGAATGAGTCCTCTTGACCATACTCCTACTCTGTCAACAATTGGCGCACCACGGCAACGACATGCTCCAGATCCTTCTCGCTCAGACCCGCCGAGCAGGGCAGAGTCAGAATGCGCGGGGCGATGGATTCCGTGACCGGCAACCGGGCGCGGGGGGCATCCCGAAAAGGCACCTGCCCATGAATGGGCTTCCAAAACGAGCGCGCCGCAACGCCCTGCTCGCGAAACGCACGATAGAGTCCGCGCAGCGCCTCGGCGTCCATGGCTGCAGGGAGCAGCAATCCAGAGAACCAGCAGGCGCTCTCGGCCCACGCCGGAACCGGAAACGGCGCCACCCCGGGCAAATCCCGGCAAACGGCATCATAACGGGCACGGATGCGACGCTTGGCGGCCAGCAACGTGTCGAGACGCTCCAGCTGCGCACACCCCACCGCCGCCTGAATGTTGGTCATGCGATAGTTGAAGCCCACCCGATCATGATCATAATCCTCACCCCGGCGCGCCGTGGTGGTCAAATGCCGGACCAGATCGAGCAACGCCGGGTCATCGCCGCTCACCGCGCCGCCGCCGCCACAAGTGACCGTCTTGTTGCCATTGAAGGAAAAAACCGTCAAATCGGCCCCGAGCGCCCCGATTGGATGACCGTTGGCGCGTGCCCCCAGAGCTGCCGCACCATCGGCCACCACCGGCAATCCATGCCGCCTGGCTATCGCCACGATGGAGGCCATGTCCGCCGGTGTGCCCAGAACATGGACCGGCATCACCGCCGCCACCCGTCGCCCGCTGGGACGATGAATCACCTGCCGCTCTCCGCGACGTTCGGTACGCTGGCACAGCTCGATCTCCAGTTGCTCCGGATCAAGGGTCCACCCTGCCGTCTCCACATCCAACAGCCAGGGCAGCGCCCCACAATGGGCCACGGCATTGGCGCTGCCGATAAACGTGTACGCGGGCAGAATCACCAGGTCGTCACGCCCCACGCCGACGGCGGTCAGGGCGGCATGCAGACCTGTCGTCCCCGCCGAGGTCGCCACCGCCCGCGCCGAACCTGCCGCCTCGGCGACCATGGCCTCGAACCGATCGACAAAAGGCCCCACCGACGACACAAACGTCGAGGTGATGCACTCTTGCAAATATTTCGCTTCATTCCCCGTGAGATCCGGCACGGCAAGAGGTATCATGATCTTTTCCCCTGAATCGACCTTCGGAATGATCCCCTATGGATTCCGCTACACTCCTGAGTCATCTGGCACAGGGAATACGTTTGCAAGAATCGGGCCAATACCTGGAGGCCATCCCCTCCTTCCAGGCGATTCTCAAAGAGTCTCCCGGGCATCCGCATACCTGCTACCTCTACGGCCTCTCCCTCATCGAAACCAACGCTCCGGACCAGGCCATGGAGATGCTGAGTCGGGCCATCGTCGCTCTTCCCGAAGAGGCCACCTTTCACCAGGCGCTCGGCTCCCTCCTGCAAAGCCAGGGACTCTACCACCCTGCCCTGGAACGCCTGCACGAGGCGATCCGCCTGGCCCCCAATCAGGCGAGAAATTACTTTCTGGCCGGCGATGCCCATATGGACCTGGGACAGCTCCCCGAAGCCATCACCCAATTCCGGGAAGCCCTGCGCCTGCAACCCGACTTCAAGGAGGCTGCCGTCAATCTCGGCCTCTGCCTGAAGGCCCAAAAAGATCTCGATGCCGCCCTGGGTCTTTTCGACTATGCCCTGAGCCTCGACCCTGGTCATCTTCCGGCGCGGCTCAACCGCGCCCTGACCCTGCTCCTGGCCGAACGCTATCCCGAGGGATGGGCAGCCTACGATTGCCGCTTCCAGCTGCCGGAGGTGATCGAGCAGATGCAACGTCTGCCCGGGGGTTTGCGTCCCTGGCAGGGAGAGCCTCTGCTCGGCAAACGGCTTCTCATCCTTGCCGAGCAGGGGTTTGGCGACAACATTCAATTTGTCCGCTACCTGCCCCTGGTCAAGCAGCGCGGGGCAGAGACGCTTCTGGAGTGCCCCGTCACCCTGGAGCCTCTGTTCCGGCGTCACCCTGGCGTCGATGCCGTCACCAACCGCGCCCAGGTTACCCGGGATGGCCAACAGGCGGATTACTATTGTCCTTTATTAAGTCTGCCCGGACTGCTCGGCACCACGCCGGACACCATTCCCGCCACGGTTCCTTATCTCCACCCGCTGCCGGATCGCGTCGCGGCCTGGCGACCGCGCATCCAGGGAGATGGCCTCAAGGTGGGTCTCTTCTGGGAAGGGAAACCTCTGCATCGCAACGATCTTGCAAGGCGTCGCTCCTGCCGTCCCAAAGATCTCGAACCCCTGCTTGCCCTGCCCGGCCTTGATTTCTTCAGTTTTCAAACCCCCGACACGACCACCCGGACCGGCTTTCGCGCCAATCTCCCCCAGCCGGTGGCTCTGGGCGCTGATCTGGCCAATTTTGAAGAGACCGCCGCCGCCCTCTCCCTGGTCGATCTGCTCATCACCATCGATACGGCCATCGCTCATCTGGCCGGTGCCCTGGGCAAGCCGGTCTGGCTTTTGACCCCACTCGCACCGGACTGGCGCTGGCGCCTCGACGGCAGCACCAACCCCTGGTACCCCACCATGACCCTGTTTCGTCAACGACAACCGGGGCGATGGGAACAACCCGTGCAGGAGATTGCCGAGCGTTTAAAAAAACAAAAACATCTATGAAAAACAACGAACACGACAGGATACCCATCGCAGAGGTTCCCGACCATCTGCGTATTCCTGTGCCAGATCTTCTGCCCACCGCTGCATCGCATGACGAAGCCCTGGGCATCCTGACAAGGGCGGTTGGTCTCTCTTGGATAACCCCTGTAAAAGTCGTAAAAACCCCGGTCGAGGAGGTGATCCTGCGGCAAGAACTGCTGAGGCATGTGGTAGAAAAGCGGCCAGACACAAGGGAGAGGTATGGCAATTTTCTCGTACCCACCCTTATGGACCCTTACGAGGTATGGAGTACGCCCCACGACGACGGGGAGCGGACACGTTACATCGGGCTGTTTCAGGGGAAGATAAACTTTTTAGTCGTAACGCGAGCCAGTCGGGACGGGAACATCTTCTGGAATTTCGTCCGCTCCAACCCAAAATACCTGAACCGGCAAAGAACGGGCAACATGCTGTTTGGAAAATAAAAGGCGGGAGGATGATCCGGAAACGACACCTGGAAACCGCATCCGGGAACTTTCAGCCGACTATCGGGTCCAGGCCCAGTCAGTTTCGCGCTCCCACCTTTCGCCCACAGAGTACAAAATCTCCGTGACCATTGGAATAAAAATCGACGGCAGACCCATAAAAATAACGCAAAGCGAATAGCCGCATAAGCCACGCCAGCACCAACCCCTGGTACCCCACCATGACCCTGTTTCGTCAACGACAACCGGGGCGCTGGGAACAACCCGTGCAGGAGATTGTCGAGCGTTTACGCACTGGTTTTCAAGTCAATGGGGCATAACCCGGAGCAACGTGAACAGGATCCCAACGATGGCCATGCCGGTCCCAACCACCCACTTGACGAGGTGGAGTTCCATCTCTTTCAGCTCGCGGCGCAGATCACTCTTGGTGACCAGCTCCTGGGATGCAAACACAGAACTCATCGTCTGCTCCCCCGGGCCGCTTTTGCAAAGGGCGACAGGGCTTCCAACAGCCGCTTTTTCTTGACAGGCTTGCTGAGGTGAGCGGTACAACCGGCAGCAAGGGCTTTTTGTACATCCTCCGCCAAAGCGTAAGCGGTGACGGCAATGATGGGGATTGGCAACCTGTTATTGACCTTTTCCCAGGAACGAATGGCCTTGGTCGCCGTCAGGCCGTCCATGACGGGCATCTGCAAGTCCATCAGGATGAGATCGTAACGACCTTCGATATATTTTCCGATCGCCTCTTCGCCATGATTGGCAAATTCGTGTGTCCATCCCGACCCTTTAAGAAAGGCTTGTATCAGGAACTGGTTGTCATCGGAGTCGTCGACCACCAGGACATGCGAGGGCTCAAAAAAAGCGCCGGAACTCTTGGTGTGCGCATGGGCCGTCAAAGGGGGATGATCCTCGATAACCCCCCTGACCAGTGACTGTATTTCTCGCGGTTTGATCGGTTTGACCTGATAATTGGCCAAACCCAGGGCCTGGCAACGCTCCACGAACGCCGCCCGGCTGTCGGAACTCAACATGAGAGTGACCGGCGGTTCCAAACCAAGCTGGCGGACCCTTTCCACCACCTGAAAGCCATCCATGACAGGCATATGAACGTCCAGAAGCATGACGCGAAACGGTGTTCCCTCCGCGTGTGCCTGTTGCAGCGCCTGAATGGCCGTCGGACCATCCACCGCTTCCTGAACCTTGATATTCAGAGGAAGGAGAGAGTCACGCAGGATAAGCCTGTTAACCTCCGTGTCATCCACCACCAGGACATGGATACCGGACAGATCGGGCAGAGGCTCCATCGTAGGTAACAAGGTTTCCGGCGGACTGCCAAAAGGAATGGTGAAAATAAAACAACTCCCCTGGCCCAGCACGCTTTCCACACGGATCGCACCACCCATCTTGTCCAGCAGGCGCTTGCAAATCGCCAATCCCAGACCAGATCCCCCAAAACGACGCGCAATCGATCCATCAGCCTGGGAAAAATTGTCAAAGATAATGGGCAACTTGTCGGCGGGAATACCTATGCCGGTGTCAGCGACGACAAAGGTCAAAACAATGCTGTCACGACGACCTCCCTCTTGTTCCGAATCCTCGGCCGGAACCACCTTCAGGGTGACATTTCCCCGCTCGGTAAACTTGATGGCGTTGCCGAGCAGATTCATCAGGATCTGCTGCACACGCACCGGATCGCCCACCATCAGGAGGGGAACTTCGTTGGCTACATAGGCGGCCAGATCCAACCCCTTGCCGTGGGCGCGTTCCGCCAGGATTTCACAGGTATTTTCAACCTGCTCCCGCAGATTGAACAGGGCACGTTCCAAAACCATCTGGCCAGCCTCGATGCGCGACATGTCCAGAATGTCGTTGATGATGGCCAGCAACACCTCTCCGGCAGAGCGAAACACCTGAACATAATGGCGTTCTTCCGCATCGAGATCCCGTTCCCAGAGCAGCTCGGCCATGCCGATGATGGCATTCATGGGGGTGCGGATTTCGTGACTCATGGTGGAAAGAAATTCGCTCTTCGCCAAATTGGCCGCTTCCGCCTTCTTTCTGGCCTCTTCAAGCTCCTTCATAGTGATCTGGATGCGTTCCGCCATATGGTCGAAAGCGCGGGCCAGAGTGGCGATTTCATCCCGCCCCTGCACCTCGGAACGGGCAGAAAGGTTCCCTTGCGTCAACGATTCAGCCGCCAAAACCAGACGATGCAGAGATGACGTCAACCGCCGGGAAAGAAACGTGGCCAGGAGAATCAGCAGGCCCAGTCCCAAAAAAGCGGCCACCGCAGCGACGGCAATCTCCCGATAAACAGGGCCGTAGACCTCCTCCTTGTCCATTTTGACAACGACTCCCCACGACAGGGCAGGCCCCAGGTAAAGATGGCGAAAAGACGCTATGACCGGATGACGACGATAATCGAGGGCCTCAACGGTACCTTCATAACCATACAAAGCAAGCTGGGCTGGCACTTTTTCATCGTTTCGGCGCGGATCCACAACCTGCTCCGCTGCAAACCGAAGCGGGGAGATGAACCCCAACGCGGCATCGACCAACAGGATTTCACCCGTGGCTGTCGTTCTGCTCCTGGCCTTGAGAATGGAGCGCAGGGCTATGTCTGGCGAAACCACAACGATCAAGGCAGCAACGGGACGACCATCCGTCCCGTGAACGACATGGCCAATGGGGAAAAGAGTCTGCGCCCCAACGCGCCTTGCCGGACCAACAATTCCGGAGTGGGCCATGGCAATCTGACGCAGAAAGGGTCGCTCAAGGTGCGGCCAGGCAATGTGTGGATTACTGGAAATCTTGACATCTCCCTCCGGCAATGTCACCAGGTCGATCCGCTCAATTTCGATGTAGGCGTTATCATAGTCGCGTACATAACGCTGAACATGCGGCACCATTGTGCCATCTCCCTGTTCCAGCAAACGCCGGGTATGGATGAGCAGTTCGGAGGTGTTGGCAAATACGTCGATATCTTTGATCTTCTCGTCAATCCAGTTCAGAATTTGTTCTTTGCTGCCATCCGCCAACTGCCCAAAGTCGGCAAAGATACGTTTCCGCAGCTCTCCGACATACCCGGAATAAGGATGGCCCGGCAACCCCAGAAAGACCAATTGAAAAACAATCATGAGAACTACGACATACAATAAAGAGAACCAGAACACCATCCGGCTGCGAATGCCACGCAAGAAACGCCCCGTCGCCACACGGAGAAGTGCATCACGCAAGGCCACCATCCACGCGATCATGGTGTATCCACCCCCTGATAGGAAAAAATACGCAGACGATGGCCCGCCGGATCGTCCAGTACCTCCTGCAAGGTTTTCAAATCATAACAGGACCGTACCGACTCCAGGGAAACAGAATCAGGTATCTTGCCAATTTTCTTGAGAAATCCAAGCATTTGCCCAAGATGTCCCTCGCGGGTCAAACCCTGCTCCTCAATGGCAGGAACCGTACCCAGGCGACGCAATCCGCGCAAGGCAATGACCTCCAACTCCTCCTGGGCAGGGAGGGGTATATCGTGGATAAAGTCCCGCGCCGACTGAACAGCCCATTGCACGGCCTGACGCAGGTGCCTTTCGGATTGACGCAGCCATATCAAGGCACGTACCTGGGATGCCAGAAAGTGCTTCACCACCAGAGGATCATCCCGCGCCAGGGCGGGCGCAAAATAGAGATAACCAACCATCGTGGAACGAAAAAGGGGCCACCCCCAACCCTGACTGGTGGACAGGGTCGGTGTTGGCTCCCAGGCTGAATAGGCATCGATCTCCCCTTGGCGCAGCGCCGCCGGCATGGCATGCACATCCATCGCGATCAGATGAACGTCCTTGGCTGTCATCTCCACGATGGCCAGCGCCTTGAGCAAGGCAAGATGGGAAGCAGAACCAGGAGGATAACCAATACGCAACCCCCGCAAATCGGTCAAAAGCATGGAGTCACGCGTGACGATGGTCGAATAACCCATTTCCATCATGGAAACAACACGAACCTGGTCGTCCAGACAGGCATTGATGCCCGGCAGGTCTCCTCCCACCCCTGCGGTCAGCTTTCCTGCATGCAAAAAACGATTGACATCCAAACCCTTCAAAAAGGGGTGAAAACGCACCCCCTTGCCCATCCGATGCAAATCCTCTCGCAAGAAAAGATCCCGGCGCATCGTCTCCACAATGACCCCCAAAGGCATCCACAAAGGCTGAATGCCCAGATCAATCATCTCCCGGGCCGGGCCAAAAACATAATCCTGGTAACGCGCCTGCCCAGCAATGTCGGCCGGGGCCTCGGCCAACGCCTCCCCTCCCGGAAACAGCGCCCCGAACAGGAGCGGCAGCGCCACAATAAACTCGCGCACCACAAAAACCGACAACAGGCTCGTCAAATGTCAACCCCTCCCATACAAGAACACCCTGCTCTCCTCATCCAGAAAACACGGCCAGGACTCTCGAAACCTGAAAAAAACGGGGCATGTTTTACTGACAAATTGTCAAGAAATTGTCTCAATTCATCGTCTGTTTGTGACAAAGAATATCCAAATACAGACACGAGAACTTGACCCCACACCAACAAACAGATATCCGACACACAAGTCTGTGGACGTATATCCGAATATCGACTGACTGGAAAGATAATAATTTTTTATCATAAATAAAAAAATCTATTTTACCGTCGACCATTTTGTCCCAAACACGCTCATTTTCCACATCGACCACACCGGCTTGGGAACTATCTTCCGCAGCGACACTCCAAGTCAGTAAAGGGCGGACGGCGGCGGAGGCTCTCTCCCGGTGCGCCCGGTTTCGTTCAACCCTCTTCTGACAGACGGGAGGATGCGTCTCACGAGGCCAACCGGATCAAACCCACATCCAGTCTCACGGAAGGAGGTGCGTTGAGTCCCCTGTTTCTTATGACAGGATGGTACCGTAGGCATGCTGGTGAGTCTGTGGGCCGGGTCGCGTATCGAAGCGGTCGGGTTTCGTATTGACCTTGCCTTCGGAGACTCCAGGATACAACGGGCGACTTTGCCCGGTCAGCGTCCGCGCCAAGGACGTGGCATGGGTGTGGCTTCGCGTAAGGCGGTTCTCACTTCGTGCCGATGCCCCCCTGCGGCTGCCCTCTTCGGCAACCCAACGAACACCACCCGAATGGGTGGCGTCCCCCTGCGACAGAACCGCTCCGGGTTCCGTCCGAGAAGGTTTCACAGCAAGACCAGCAGGGTCATGCCCTGCTGGTCGTTTCCTTGCCACTACGATCCGGAGTCGCCAAAGGCACTCTGAATCTCGGCGATGTCTTGCAGATTGCCCAAAAACACGTCGACCAGGCCTGGATCAAATTGTTTGCCGCGCTCTTTCTTGAACAAGTCAACAATCTTTTCGAGCGGCCAGGCCTCTTTGTAGCAGCGTTTATGGGAGAGGGCGTCGAAGACATCGGCGATGGCCGTGATGCGTCCAAAGACATGAATCCCGTCACCTTTGAGTTGCCGTGGATACCCGGTGCCATCCCACTTTTCATGGTGTTCATAAGCGATGATGGCCCCGGCCTGGAGGACGGAACGCTTGGACTCCTTGAGAATGTTGTAACCCGTTGTCGTATGTTGCTCCATGATCAACCTCTCTTTTTCGTCATACCTCCCGGGCTTGTTCAGAACCATGTCCGGAATGGCGATCTTGCCAAGATCATGGAGAGGGGACGCCATGGTCAATATGTCGATATCTTTCTCCGAAAGGCCACATTTCGTTCCCAACAAACGCGAACTCTCCGCCACCCGCCGGACGTGTTGGCCAGCCTCGTGGGATCTGACTTCGATCACCTCCCCCAGTGTGAAGGTGACATCTTTCTGGGTGTTCAAAACTTCACGGTTGAGAAAAATATTATCCATGGCCAGAGAGACATTGGTCGAAAACACCTCGAGCAAATCCTTCTCCAGGGCTGCCAGGGGGTGGCTGCCTTCAACGAGGACAAAACTGTCTTGCCCTGTTTTTGACTGAAAACAGCCCAGGTAGGAGTGATCGAAGAAAGTGTTCCGCCCCGACCGGATCCCTTCCTCGATATGTTTCTGCGTTTCTTCGGAAAAAAACACATCCAAGGTCTGCCCCGGGGCGTTTTCGTACTTTCCGGAACCAGCGAAGACCACATACTTTCCACGTTTCTTCGAAAAAGCCAGGCTGGATGTCTGTGCCATGCCGCCGTTCTCTTCCGTGCCAAGCAGGGAGGAGAGCTGGGTCAAAACACCCGTGGCCAAAGAGCGCAACGATTGGGGTTCGAACAGATGGCCGGTCGCATCGATGATTTTCTTCAGGCCCTTGCGCGTGGCATCCAGGGTGCGCAAATCCCTGTAGGCCCGCAGTGATGCCGTAATGGAAGTGACAAGCCCCTGCTTGCTCAGGGTCACTTTGTCTTTGTAATCATTGATATCATAATTGGCAATCACATCCGGTTCGGGTGCCAGGCCAGGCTGTCCGGTACGCAGAATGATGCGCACAAAGGGGTTTTTCAGTTCATCACGGATGTAACGGACTGTATCGAGTCCGGCGGTTTCACACTCCATGACGACATCCAGCAAAACGATGGCCGTATCGGGGTGTTCCGCCAGCAGGCGCCGGGCATCCTGGCCAGAACTTCCGGCAATAATTTCCAGTCCTCTGTTCTCAAAGACAAATCCCTTAAGCACAAACTGAGTCAGGGCATTGACGGACGCCTCGTCATCAACCGTGATGATCTTCCACGGACGCCGAGGCGAGGACGCATCCCCAGCCAGACCCACAGGCCCATGCTGACTCCCGTCATCGTCAATAAAATCAAGTCGATCGGCGTCGCAGATCCCTACCTCGCCCATACAACTCCCCTCAAATGGTTACGAACGCCCCCACCCCCAGGCTAAGAATCCTAAATGACTCCCAGCGTTATTGCAACGATATTGTCACAAATTTGTAACTATTTGTACGTTTTATTCAGGAAAACATCATTTTATATCCTACACATCATCGTAGAATCCAACAACCCCTGTCGATGGGTCAAACATCACAGGGTGACTTTTTCGTCTGCATGATTTTGAATCATCTTCTTGAATTGCAGATAAAAAATATATACCCTGCTCTGCGTCGCAGGGTGTTTTTTTTCAGTATTTCTCAAAACTCTCGTGGAGTCCTGTTCATGTTTCCTCGTCTCCTGTTTCCCTTCCTGTTGACTCTATTACCCACCGTTGCCATGGCTGCCATGGTGGAAGAGCCGGTCAAACATACCCACGAGGGCGTCACCTTTGCGAGTCTCCTGGTTTATGACAACGCAGGAGCTTCTGCTCGTCCGGCCATCCTCATGGTCCCCAACTGGCTGGGAGTCACACCCCAGGCGGTGGAGATGGCCAAACAGGTGGCAGGCCATGACTATGTGGTCCTGGTGGCTGATCTCTATGGTGAAACGGTACGCCCCAAAAATGCCAACGAGGCCCAACAAGCGGCCACCTTTTTACGCTCCAATCGCCCCTTGCTGCGCGCTCGTGCCAACAACGCCCTCGATGCCCTGCTTGCCGCTGGCCAGAAAGGTGGCATCGATGCCAAGAAAACCGCCGCGATTGGTTTTTGTTTCGGTGGTGGCGCAGTCCTGGAACTGGCCCGCAGCGGGCGCCCCCTCCATGGCGTGGTCTCCTTTCACGGCAACCTCGACACCCCCAACTCTGCGGATGCTGCCAACATAAAAGGGTCGGTTCTGGTTCTGCATGGCGCCAGCGACCCCTTTGTGCCCGACGCCCAGGTCCAGGCCTTCGAGACCGAAATGCGGGCGCAATCCAACCTGGACTGGCAACTGGTCAGCTTTGGCGGAGCCGTTCACTCCTTCACCGATCCTGATGCCAACACCCCAGGCAAGTCCCAATACCACGAAAAAACAGCCAAAAGAGCCTTCGCCATGATGCGCAGATTTTTTGGGGAGATTTTCTAAACCAAATCCACTTCAGAAAAAATCATGTATCTCAGCTTACGACCCTCGTTACAACGTTGCCTCTATCCGCTTTCGGGAAAAAACAGTTGAAGTCGACACCCTCCATATCCACGACGAACTCAATATCGACTTGTCACCAGATGGCCAACTCTACGGTATCGAACTCCTCAACGCCAACGAGCAACTGCTGCAACCAGATTGCGGCAAGCTGACTGTCACCAATACCCTGACAGGCATCGCACAGGAGTTGCTCATCGCCGCAGCGGGGTGATCTGCCTCAATGACCCTTGTCGGACGATGTTGGCTTCTCATCGGTTGCGGCGGACTTGGGAGACTCTTTTTTGTTGGCAGAGGAACCCTCTGCGGCAGTGGCGCCAGATGATCCCTTGCCCGGCAGAGCCGCCTCTTTGGGAACAAAAGGAACCCGGGGTGCTTTGAGAGCGGACGACGACGCCTCCTTCGGTTTCGAGGCTGTCGATGCCGGGGGCGCCTTGTCCGTAACAGTGGGGGTCGACTCTTGCGCCGTGGTTGAAACCGGGTGCGTCCTTTCGGCAACCGGGGCTGCTTTTTGCGTCGATTCTCCGGGCGACGCCGCAACCGGCTGGGCCTTGTCGGCAACCGGGGCTGCTTTTTGCGTCGACTCTCTGGGCGACGCCACAACCGGCTGGGCCTTGTCGGCAACCGGGGTTGCTTCTTTGGTGGCCTCCCTGGTCGACTCTTTCGGCGACGCCGCAACCGGCTGGACCTGATCGGTTGTTGGCGTCAACCCCTTTGTGGACTCCTTTGCGGTGGTCGAAACGGGAGGAGCCTTATCGGTGGCTACGGGAGCCGAATCTGCCGTGGTGGCATGAGCCGGAGCAGAGTCGTCGGCAACTACGGGGGGTGGGCGCTTTGCAGCAGTCGGCTCCGCATGGGCTTTGCCTGCACCCGGCACCGCAGCCGGAGATGTCGCCCCGGCAGCATGCCCCGAGGCAGCTGCCGCCCCAGCTGCCGCTCTGTTTTTGGACGGAGCGGATCGTGCGGCGGCAGGGGCGCGCGCATCACCGGCTTTGCTTTTACCTGGATGCGCAACCACTGCCGGTTTGGCCTTGTCAGGCGCTGGCACAGGTGCTGCACCATGCCCCACTGGCGGCAATGTAGCCGCGTGGGGAGCCACACTCTCCCCTTTGGCAACGACGGGAGAGGCCAGGCCATCGCCTTTTTGTTCCAGAATGCGTTGCCGACCGGCAGCCAGTTGGGCCGGACTCATGGCAGCGGCCAGTTGGTCCCTGGCCTCAGCCGCTCTGGGATGACCATGCTCCGCCGCCAGACTGAACCACGCAAAGGCCTCCGCCGGATTGCTTTGCATGCCCTGCCCCTGACCATACAGCCAACCCAGAGAGAATTCCGCCTCCGCATAGCCCTGTTCGGCAGCATGACGAAACCAGCGGACAGCCTCCATCACATCCGCTGTAACCCCGCGCCCCTGGGCATAACTGTAACCCAGCCAATATTGCGCTTCCGGCAAACCTTGTACCGCCGCCTTGCGATACCAATTGACGGCTTCCTGGTCGCTGCGTTCGACACCGCGTCCGCGTGTATATAGAGTCCCCATGCTATACTGCGCCCGGGGATCCCCCTGGACCGCCGCCATCTGGAACCAACGCGCTGCCTCCTGATCATTGCGGGGAGTGCCTCGCCCCTGGGCATAACGCAGGGCAAGATTGATCTGCGCGGAGAGACTCCCCGCTTCAGCCATGCGATGCAAGCGCACCATCTCTTTGGCAAGCCCGGTCTCGCCCCCGGAACCGACACTCGGCATCACCCCCGACTGAAAACCCGTCGGCAAGGCACCAGTATCGGGCGGCGAAAGACGTATACCTGGAACAGCACCCTCTGCCGGGGGCAGAATCACGGCATCCCCGGCATAGACGATATACCTGTCAGCTCTTTCCTGGGGTAAGGCAGATTTTTCCTGTTCCAGGGTCTGTGCAGCTTTTTGGCGCCAGGAGTGTGCAGCCTGTGCATCGCGTTTGACCCCTCGACCGGCGGCATACAGGGCAGCCAGATTGAGTTGGGCCTTGCCGTCTCCCGCCTCGGCGGCCTGGCGCAACCAGCGAAAAGCAGCCGTATCACTTTGCGGTACGCCCTTGCCCCACAGATAGAGCAACCCCAGATTGGTCGCACCGTGGTTGGATCCCTGCTCGGCAGCCTTGCGAAACCACTCCGCCGCCTGTTGCTCGTCCCGTGGCACACCCCGACCGCTGACATACATGTTCCCCAGGCCGATCTGCCCCTCCGCCTCGCCATGTTCGGCGGCAGCCCGATACCAGAGGACCGCTTCCCGGTCATTCCTGTCCACGCCCCGACCATGGGCATACATGAAGCCCATGGCGCTGTGTGCGCGCATATGTCCCTGCCGGGCGGCCTTCCGGAACCACTCCAGGGCGACTGCATCGTCCTGAACGGCACCCAGGCCCTGGGAATACATGTACCCCACACCATACTGGCTGTCGGCATCCCCTTTTTCGGCGGCTGCCTTGAACTGTTTCAACTGATCTTTGTCTGCGCGGGAAATGCCTGGCGCCGTGAAGGGATTGGGTATGTTCAACCCTCCCGGAGCGTTGGACTCACTGGTCCCGGGGATGGTCACCACGTGGGCATCCATGGCCCAGGGATCCCATTGCAGGCTCTGGGGATAGTGCCAAATCACCACCGGCTCGTCGGCAACCGCCACACCAGCCACCCACAACGAGGAGAATACGGCCAGAACACCTGGTTTCCACCCCGGGAATGATTGCACTGCATCCCCCCCGCAGAAAGACCTGCCCAATCACAGACGCGGTTTCAGCTCTTTCAGAATATCCACCACCGGCAGATGAAACTGATTGAGGCTGTTGGTGTCATGCCCCTTGAACCACACCCAGTTCAGACCGCGCCACAACTCACCTTTGGCGGTGGTGTTGGTGATACCCAACATGTCCCAGGTTCCGATGTACTGGAAAATGTTGCGATAGGAACTGGGAACGTTGACCCCGCAACCAAAGGTCACGACATTGATCGCCGGATTCTCGATGGCGTTGTGGTCCTTCAGACCGAACAAGGCGTTGGCTATACTGAGGCTCCCCTTGCTGTGCCCCACCAGGGTACGCATGTTTTTCTGGTTGCGACGCAACATGTCGAGCAGAATTTCCGACTCCGGGATCCCTTCCACGTAGCTTCCCTTGATCCGGAAGCGCACCATTTGTCCCCAAAAGACATCGTTGGTGACCTCACGCAGCAGGCCGCTCCAGAACTGGAAAACGGAATTGAGGCGTTCTGGCAGCCTTTCAGCCGTCAACCCTTTGATTCCATGGGTAAAGATGTCGCGCCAACCCAGGCTGGACACGATGCCGGCAACAGGTTTTTCCAGCACATTGGCCACATTTTTGGCCAGGGCTGCCGTACCCGCCGCGCTGCTCCCCACGCCGGCTATGACCACCGTATCGACGCCACCTTCGCCGCCACAGGCTTCCAGAAAGGCATCCACCGTCGCATAGGTGGGTATCTCCCCCATACCAAAACCCGGCGACACGACAAGGATCTCTCCCTCTTTGGCCTCGGCAACCTGCAACAGTTCCATGTCGCTCAGAGCGACCAGATCGTAAAAAAGGATGTCGATCAAACCACTGCCAAGGCGCATCCTCCGCTCAAACCAGTCTATCACCGTGCCTCCTCAATGACGATTGTTGCCTTACCCGTGATGATTCTTGAAAATCATCGGCGATCAACAAAAAAACCGCCCGGACGCCACCGGGCGGTTCTGGACTCTCCCAACAGGAAGCAATTATTGTACCTTGATCTCGGTCTCCTGGCTCCAACTGCCACCTTTGTTATCGGTCCAGGTGATTTTCAGCTTGCCGCTCTTGGTGGCTTTCACGTTGAAGCGGAAAAACGGATTTTTTGACATGGCCCCGGTCCAGGTGGCGCGCATGACGGGTTTATCCAGATAGACCGCCTCGACCTTCTCGATGAAATGAGCGGGAACGACCTCTCCGGAGTCCTTGTCCTTGCGCAGGCCGCTCTCCATCGGGTGGCGAATGGCGGCTTTGATTTCAACCATGGTCCCGGGCGCCACTGGCCCCTTGACCTCGGCGATGCGGGGTCCTCCAACATCTGACATAGAGTTTCTCCAAATTTTAATGGGGAAAGATCACTTATCCGTCCGTCAACCCGCACAGCCGCCTTCAGCGACATCGATCTTTTTGACGACGCCAAACAGTTTGCCCGAGTTGGTCTTGGCAATGACGTGAATATTGGAAGGCTTGGCCATTTTGATACGGACCTCCATGTCCACAGCCCCGGACTCTGGAAAAAACTCAAATTTGCCGACAAAAGGCTTGGGATTCTCTTCGACGAAGATGGAGACCGATTCCACATAATTGCCCGCTTCCATGGGATGAGCCACCTTGATGGGAAGCCGCACCAAGGCACCATTCTCAGCCTTTTCCGGTGCATCAACGGTCACTTTTTCCATGACCGGGGTTCCCGGTCCGGCGTGCTCGGCGATGACGGCCGCGATATCCGTGGCCTCAGCCACATGTGGCAGCGCCGTCATGGCTACCATGCCCAGCCCGGCCACTCCCGTCGTCAAGAAAAACTCCCTGCGACTCCATTTTTTCATTTCAGATTGACGCATATTATCCTCTCCGACCGTCACCACGACTCAATGAGCAGACTCCCCTACACCGTCCCCGGCAGCAAAAGCGCCCTGGCCCATGGATAAACGACCGCCCCCCCCGCCGTCAAGGAAAACCAGCCGCCGACATCCACAACCATTTGTTTTTTCATAATAAAAAAGAAGCGGGGATCTCCCCCGCTTCTCCAAGGCATATACAACGCGGATCAGGAGAACATTTCTGCCATGATGCTCTGGTACCAGCTTTCGGCATACGAGGCTTCCTGCTTGCGAAAAGCAGCCGAGGCCTTTTCGGGCGAAACCCCGCCGGAAACCTTGGTTACGGCATTATTTCTGTAAGCCCAGACAGCAGCGACGGAAATCCCATAGTCCGGGGCCAGCAGGCTGTAGCAGGTATTGACGTAAGAGGGATCCGGTTCACCTTCGCCCTTGAAGGCAGCCACGATGGCGGCTGCGGCAATTTTGGCTTCGCTGTTGGCGGCAAACCCTGACTTGGGAATTTCTGCCGTGGCGATACACGCATCGCCAATGACGTAGATATCCTTGTGAAGCGTCGATTCAAAAGTTTTCTGGTTGACCGGACACCAACCCGATTTATCGACCAGGCCTGCGGCGTGGGCAATCTTGCCAGCCTTTTGTGGCGGAATGATGTTGATGGCCGAGCTTTTGTACTCTTGCATCTCCGTGTGGACGGACATGTTCTCTGCGTCCACCCGCGTCACTTTGCCACCTTCGTTCACCGGCACCCACTCAACGTTGTAGCCAAGCTCTTTCCAACCATTCACAAAGAGGGACTGTTTGGCAAACTTGTCCTTGGCATCCAGGATGATGACCTTGGATCTGGGTTTATGTTTCTTCAGATACCAAGCCACCAGACCTGCCCGCTCGTAGGGACCGGGGGGGCAACGGAAAGGCATGGGCGGAGCCACGATGATGTAGGGGTCGCCATCTTTCATGGCACCCAACTGCTCCTGCAACAACAGGGTCTGCGGACCGGCTTTCCAGCCGTGGGGCATCTTCTCGCTGGCCTTTTCGGTATACCCTTCGATGGCGTCCCACTTGAAGTCCACCCCGGGCGAAACGACCAGTTTGTCGTAGGAGAACGACAAGCCCTTGGCTGTCGCGACTGTCCTTTTGACCGGATCAATCTCCACCACCTCATCGTGCTGGACATTGACGCCGTGTTTGAGAAGATGATCGTAGCCCCATCTTTGCACTTTCATGTCGCGGATGCCGACAATGACCGGGTTGCTCAGGGGACAGGAGTAGTAGATCTTCTCTTTCTCGATCAGGGTCACGGCAATGCTGGGGTCGGCCACATGCAAATACTTGGCGGCGATGGCTCCACCATACCCCCCCCCGATGACCACGACATGCTTCTTGCCCTGGTTGGCACGGGCCGACGAAGAGAACAACGGAGCGGTCAGGCCAGCTGCAGCAAGACCACCAGTCAACTTGACAAAACGACGACGTGTCAGATCATACATGATATTTCTCTCCTCTTGCCCGTTATTTCTGGCTGGCGAAGTAGTGTGAGACCGCTTCCAAATCCTCAACGGATAGCTTGTCCATCTGACTCTTCATCTTTTTGGGCTGAGGATATTTCTCGTTGGTCTTATAGTCATCGACCTTGACCAACAGGTATTCCAACCACTGCCCGGCCAGTCGGGGTGTATCTTCATCCTGTTTCTTGCCACCCTCTTCGTGGCATTTTTCGCACTCTTTGGCCAGGCTTTTTCCTTTTTGTGCCTTGTCCGGGTCAGGGGCCTTACCCTTGACCGAGGCTCCACTGTAAGAACCCCACTTCAGCTCGGAAAAATGTTTGGCGATGGCTTCAATTTCAATGTCGCTGTAGCCCTTCGCGACTCGGCCCATGATGGTCGATGGCCGTTCATCCTTCATGTATTCGGTCATCATCTGTTTTAAAAAATTGACGGGCATCCCGGCGATCGACGGAATGGACGGCCCAGGTGCCACGCCATTCAGGCCATGACACCCGGCACATGTATTGCTCAGCATCGACGGTGTAGGACCAGCCATGGCCGGAACGCTCCATAATCCTCCGACCACCACCCCTGCGGCCAGGACCAACGTGCGTCTATTCATGTAATGCATCTCTCCCTCCAGCTATTGGTGACAAGGACACATACCCCGTTCCCTGGGTTGACCACCAGGAACAGACCTCCAGCCATCAAAACTGGCCACCGGCCGCCCCGTTCATGATCTCCTGCATGGTCTTCCAGATACGCTGTGCTTCTCTTTTGAGTTCGGGGGGCAACTCTTTACCCCCGTGGATCATCATGTCCAGACTCATGGTGTGCAACCAATACTTTCCAGGCTTGGTCTTGTCCTCAACGACCGAGACCCGACAAGGCATGAAGGCAGTATAGACATCGTTGTAATCCGCCATCATCTTGCCAACCTTGGCATCACAAAACGACATGAAGGCAATGTGCCGGTAGGGTTTGCCGGTCGTCGCCTCGACCTGCTTGTAGAATGGCGCTTCCCCAACGAAGAGAAAGTTCCGCTCCGCAGCCAGACTCTTCAAGGACTCTTTGACATCCTCGACTGAAACACCCTCTTTGACCGGAACCGAGTAGACCATCGTCGAACCCGGATCTTTGGTCTTCAGAAGCTTTTGTGCAAACTGACCGTAGACCCCTATGAATTCGGGGTCGAACTCCCCCAGGACCGGCCCTATCATTCCGTAGCCGACTACCCCAGCAACCAACGCGAGCAGCCCGAGAAGCGCCAACAAATTCCTTATGACAGCCATGTGAGTCATCCGCTCCTTTCACTTTTCATACCCGCTCTATTGTCGCCATCCCCACCGGCAACCGACCTTTCCGATGTCCGGGATCCTATCTCATCCCTAAAAAAAGTCAATACCTGCCCAGACACAATTTATAAAATCTCTAATATTCCACTCTTCTGATGTCAACGTGAATAATAAAATATAACATCATCTTCAATCTGGATTATACAGGCCTGTTCATGTCCACGATTGAGAAATACGCCCCAAATACATGTCGTCAGGATCCACTCCTTCCAGCCACTGCGCCAGCAACTCCGGAATGTGCGGATACAGGGCCGCCCGTCGCAGTTCGGGGGCAGCCATCCAGACCACGTCCAGGGCTGATGTCTGTTGGCGATTCAGTCGGGGTTCAGGCCGAGATGCTCCCTCCTCCACACGAAAAAGCGGATGAAGCACCTCCCGCCCCCCCCCTTCACTCTCGACCAGGAAGAGCAGTTTTCCGACATTGAGCTCCAGATTCAACTCCTCGACCAGTTCCCGACGCAGGCATTGGCGCAGATTCTCTCCCGGATCCGGCTTGCCGCCAGGGATGTTGAACCGATCCTTGCCCCCATACACATAGCGCATGAGCAGCAGCCTCCTCTCATGGACGATCAACCCCCCGGGTCGCACGATCATGGGTCAGGTTTCCGGTTTTTGCGCTGCTGCATCCGCCTTGGCCTGGGCACGGCGTTGTCTCATCTCCGCAAAGACCTCGGGTCGCACCGGCACGAAGGGATCGCCAAACAGAACGCTCTTGAGCCATGCCAGGGCGAACTCCGTCAGAGCAAGATCATCATGTTTGATCTGCTCTTCGGTCTGCGCATCCACCTGGTAGCGTTTCATGAAACTGGAATCGAATAAAAACTGCCGGGTCGCTTCCGGATTGGTGCTGGCCATGTAAAACATCTCGGAAACCGGCAGGGAGGTCTGCACCATATCTCCCGCCGACCGCCGTTTGATGATCAACTCCATCCAGCTGCGATTCTGCTCATCATAGCCATCGCTGCCCTGGTCTTCGCGCCACTCCTGGACCGTCCAGATCTTCTCCTCCTTGTGCCCCTGACAAAAATCCTCTTTGATCAAAAAATAAAAATCCTCGCCGCTTTGGCTCTCCTGGCGTCGCATCAGGGCCATACCGATCGGATAGTAGCGGCAGGTCACCGGCCGGTCGGCATAGACCGAACACCCCTCCGGCCTGTTGAACGGACAGCGACCCGTCTCGGGATCCATCTGGATCAGGGCCACCGGCAACTGCCCCTTGGCCAAAGAAGCGGGTATGGCATATTCGTAAAGAAACGTCTCGGGAGAGAGACCCAAACGTCGCCGCAACCGATATAAATCATACGGCGTCAGGACAATTTCGACATTCTGACAGCAGGCGTTGAAACAGGATATCTCCGGATGGCAACGAAAACGCATGCTGTCTTTCCCGGAGAGCTTGACCGGGTGCAGGACATTGCGTGTCTCCCGGGGCATGTCACGCATCTCTTCGTCCAGAGCCAGGACTCTTTCCAGATCCTGGGCATCCACGGAATCCTCAATCTCATCGGACATGCGGCAATCCCTCCACAAAAAAAAATGGGCGCCAGCAGGTGGCGCCCATGACCTACATCCGGGCGAGGAGACAACCTCTCTTCCCATCCCTACATGGACGAAGGTGCTGCCGGGATGGCAGACGCTGCCACCCCGACAAACGTTGCTCTGCCATCACTTGGGAACCAGATCCTTGTGCTCTTTCTTGAAGGCAACCCATTCGCCCGTCTTGGGGTCGATCTTGGAGTTGACGAAGCACTTCCAGTTCTTTTCGTCGACGAAGTTGTAGTCCATGTTGTAGTAGAAGCCGGGGTAGCGGGTCTCTTTGCGGAACAGCATGTGCCGCAGATGGGCTTCGCCGGCATAGATGCGGTGATAATTTTCCCAGGCGCGCATCAGTTCGTGCAGGTCGCGGGCCATCATCTTTTCGGAGTCCTTCTTCAGCTCCTGAATCTTGGCCACGGCGATGGTCATCATGGTTTCGTTGGTCACGTAGCCCGTGCTGACACCGGCCACGTACTCGTCCATGATTTTCTGCAAGCGGAACTGCAACATCTTGGGGGTGATGTAGTTGGGATTGATATCCAC
>JADGCJ010000002.1 GCA_015229045.1 Magnetococcales bacterium | reverse complement strand
ACACCCTGACCCTGCATCAAGTTGACACCATCCGTTTGAGCCTGGACAAGGCTTTGGCCGTATCGCGCATGGTGGCCGAGTGCGGCACCGCCTCCCGGCCCGACCCGGATGATACGCCGCCAGTCGCATCCCTGTTCATGGTGATGCAAGTCATAGTCGATGAGTTGGAGAAGATCGAGGAGGTTCTGAACTCTTGCAACTGTGACTCGGAGTCCCGGTCTACGCCATCTCCGGTGGGTTGACCTGCGCGCGTTATTGCAAGGCACACCTCTTGCTTGCCTTGTGGCAGCAACCGTCTTTTTTGGCGTTTTCGTGCCGATTCAACCAGATCAAGGAGTGACCTATGCAAGCACATGCTCAAGCCGCATCCAAGCCGACCACCTACCAGGGCATCGCCGGTGACGTTCTGATTCAATACTTCGAGCGGATCGAACGTCTGGAAGAGGAGAAGGCCGGAATCGCCGAGGATGTCAAGGCGGTGTTCCTGGATGCCAAAAGCAACGGCTTCGACGTCAAGATCATGAGGGAGATCCTCAAGATGCGCAAGATGGAGCGGGAGGCGTTGGAGGAGCAGGAGAATATGGTGGACCTGTACCGCCAGGCCATCGGGATGCATTGAAATTCATCTTCATCTCGCCGCTTCCAGGCAAACCCTGGTGGCGGTGAGATTCTCCGCAAAAATTTTCTTCAACATTGTTTTCTTGCTGTTTTTCTGTCACAGTCGTGGATGTCGTTCCCTGGATGAATGTGGAATGAGGATCAACATATTTCAGGCAGGGCAGGGCAGGGCAGGACATGACCAAATCAGAACTGATCAAAGCGATTGCATCGAAAATGGAAATGCCCAACCAGGAGGCCGAAGTGGCGGTCAACACCGTGTTTGACACCATGAGCGCCTCCCTGGAGCAGGGCAACCGGGTGGAGTTGAGAGGGTTCGGTAGTTTTGGACTCAAGGCACGTCGTGCCCGTGTTGGCCGCAATCCAAAAAATGGAGCACAGGTTCAGGTGGATGCCAAGCGGGTATTGTTTTTCAAGGCGGGTCTGGAATTGCGCAAGAGGGTGGACGTTTGACCCAGGCGCACCACGTCGCGCCGTGTCGGGTTTTGTTGGTTGGCGGCAAGGGGGAGTGTTGGCGGCCTCGGTATCACGCAACAGGGTGGCACACAGGCCAACCCGTTTGGTTGGGACGAATTTATGATCTCGGAATGGATGGATGTCCAATCGTTCGGGTGGGATGCTGGTTGGCGATGCTCGTGCTGAGGGATTCTGTTACGCTCCAGAGGGAGTGGATATGAGTGCCAGTTTCGCCATCACCACCTCACCATCTTCATTCTTTCAGGCTTCCCAAGATTGATTCAGAAAATTTATATGTTTGAAAAATGTTTTGCATATGCATTGTCCTCGTGGTTCACATGGTTCAGTAACCATTCAAGTAACCATTTCCGTGATTTTTTTAATTCTTCGCCGTGTTGTCCATTTATTATAATTTTAAAAATATTTAAATCTTCAATTAATGCTTGATGAACATCCTGATGAACTTTTGCGTGCGGATATCCTCGGCTAAAAAGATAACCAACTTCCTCATCAAAATGCGATTTTGTATACCGGGCCAATTCGTCGCATAGATCAGACAATGCATCCCATTCTTCTTGGGTTGGGCTACGCTCATCGACAAGGACTGCGCCAATAATGACATCGGCATCAATAATAATGCCCATCAATTGTTCATGGGCAAGGTTGAATCGAGGGACCCTAACATCCACAAGCCTTTCAATGAGTTTTTGATGAAATTCTGTTATCATTTCAACCTTAAGAGCATACTGTGCATGTCAACGAGCCTCAAACGAGATTGGCGTGACTGCGCTGCATAGCGGTTGGAAAACCGCTCGCAGAGTCCCATTTGCCACGCCACTGCGCATCGGACCAAGAGCATGCTGTTTCTGGATTCTTTCACCACACTGCCGACCGAAAGAAATAGTACCGCACCCAGATTCCTGAACACAATGCTGTTCAAAGACGGTCAACCCGTGCGAGAAGCGAGCAATTCTCAAAGTGAATTTACGTAGCCAATAACATACTTTAAAATGTTTTTAACAGCATGAATCATTCCTGAACAAAGTTTGGATTCGTGATTAGTCTCACATGTCAACCATCTTCACCATCGAACTGGTCCGATATTAGAAACTGATGTTAAACATTGAAATTGTGCATGAAAAGTCTGGTCCACAGGCTGTGGACCAGAAGGGTGTCTGGTCCACAGGTTTTGGAGAATTCCGGCGGAGAGGAGAAAAAAGAGGGCGTTTCCGATTCCTTCTGGTCCGGAGGCTACCGAGTGGAAATCGAAACGATATCGGCTATCTATTGAAAATATTGGGATTTTCAGGCACAAAAAAACCGCCTGAGTGGGCGGTTTAAAATCGAAGAAAAGCTCGCGAAATTTGAATGGCGTCCCGTACGGGAATCGAACCCGTGTTGCCGGCGTGAAAGGCCGATGTCCTAGGCCACTAGACGAACGGGACACGAACCGCAAGAAGCTGGAACCGCGAACGATCCCCCAGCCGGGAGGGCAAAACAGCAGCGCCTGGGAGCAGACCAACAACGCCCCGAACACAGCTTCCACCTCCCGACTGGCCGACACAATAGTGTGCAGAAGATTCCTTGGCAATGGATCATGATTTGCGGAGAATCATTTTTTTGCTGCCCCCGGAGCCCATGGATGGTTGACAATCCGGAGGCGGAACGCCCTCCTCCCGGTTGGCCCTTTGCATCGGCATGCGAAACGCTGCCTGATACCCACCTTTGCCAAGGAGCAATGCCATGAGTCTCTTGCTGGAATTTTCCATGACCCCTCTGGACAAAGGAGAGAGTGTCAGCGCCTATGTGGCCCGCTCCCTGGATATCATCGATCGCAGCGGACTTCCTTACAAAATGGGTCCCATGGGTACCTGCGTGGAGGGTGAGTGGGATCAGGTGATGGCCGTGGCCAAGGAGTGCTATGACCGCATGCGTGAAGATTGCCAACGCATCACCATCTCCATGCGTGCCGACCACCGGGCTGGAAAAGGGGAGCGGCTCGACGGCAAAATCAAGAGTGTCGAAAAACAACTCGGACGCAAGATGAAGGCCTGATCACAGCACGCGATGCCAACCGACCTGGCCGCTCACCCAGGAACAACCTGCCCGGTTGGGTGCTGTTTTGCCCGCTTGGAACCCGTCGGGAGGTGTGTTACCCTGCGCCGTGAAAGTTTGACCCTGAGAACGATCTCTCCCCGAACACTCCAACCATGGATTGAAAGATGCCCGCTCTCACTGATCTTGCCCCCTGGAAAGCCCTGTCAACCCATCGGGACCAAACTGCCGACCTGCACCTGCGTGATCTCTTCGCCAAGGAAGCGGATCGCTTTGAAAAATTCTCCCTCAAACTGGAGGATATGCTGTTCGACTACTCCAAGAATCGGGTCACCCAGGAGAGCATGCGTCTGTTGTTCCAGTTGGCACGGGCTTGCGATACAGAAGCGTGGCGGGATCGCATGTTCACCGGAGAAAAGATCAACAATACCGAAAAACGGGCCGTGCTGCATATCGCCCTGCGCAATCTGTCGGAACGCCCAATCGTGGTGGATGGGGAGGATGTCATGCCGGGCGTGCGGCACGTCCTGCAGCACATGCGCACCTTTTCCACCGCCATCCGCGATGGCTCCTGGAAAGGGCATACCGGCCAATCGATCCGCGATGTGGTCAACATTGGCATCGGCGGCTCGGACCTGGGGCCGGTCATGGCCTGCGAAGCCCTGAAACCCTACATGCAAAAAGGATTGAACCTCCACTTTGTCTCCAATGTGGATGGCACCCATATCGCCGAAACACTGAAAAAACTCGACCCGGCCACCTCGCTCTTCATCGTCGCTTCCAAGACCTTCACCACCCAGGAGACCCTGGCCAACGCCCTCTCCGCCCGGGCGTGGCTGGTGGAAAAACTGGGCGAACAGGCCGTGGGCAAACACTTCGTCGCCCTCTCGACCAATGCCAAGGATGTGACCAAGTTTGGCATCGACGTCAAAAACATGTTTGAATTCTGGGACTGGGTCGGAGGTCGCTACAGCCTCTGGTCGGCCATCGGCCTGCCCATCGCCATCGCCATCGGCTTCGATGCCTTCCAGGAGATGCTGGCCGGCGGGCATGCCATGGACGAACATTTCCGCACCGCCCCCCTCGAACGGAACATGCCGGTCATCAAGGCCCTGATCGGCATCTGGAACCATAACTTTCTCGGCGCCGAAAGCTATGCGGTTCTCCCCTACGATCAATATCTCCACCGTCTGGCCGCCTTCCTCCAGCAATCGGACATGGAGTCCAACGGCAAATATGTCACCCGCGATGGCGCCAGGGTTGCCTGGAAAACCGGGCCGGTACTCTTCGGCGAACCCGGGACCAACGGGCAGCATTCGTTTTACCAGCTCATCCACCAGAGTACCCGTCTGGTGCCCGCCGATTTTATCGCCGCCGCCGAGAGCCACAATCCCATCGGTGATCATCATCCGCTGTTGCTCTCCAACTTCTTTGCCCAAACCGAAGCCTTGATGAAAGGCAAGACCGCCGCCGAGGCCCGTGCCGAATTGCAGGCACAAAAGCTCTCCGGTGCCGAACTGGAGTTTTTAACCGCCCACAAAGTGTTTGACGGCAACCGGCCCACCAACTCCATCCTGGTACGCCGCATCACACCCCGGACGCTGGGCATGTTGATCGCCCTTTACGAGCACACCATCCACGTTCAGGGCATCATCTGGAACATCAACTCCTACGATCAATGGGGCGTCGAACTGGGCAAGCAGCTTGCCAAACAGATCCTTCCGGAATTGACCAGTGCTGGCAAGGTGACCGGCCACGATGGTTCGACCAATGGCTTAATCAACTATTACAAAGCGTTGAAGGGGATGTGACCCTCTGCGTTTGCTTCTCTTGAACATGTGAACGGTGAAACGATCGTGCCCAAATCAGATTCTCCTGCCATTGAACCTGCCAAGACCATGTATGATCAGGGTGGACCCTATGTGGTCTCGGTCGATGACGGGGAAAATTTGACCATCTGCCAATGCGGACGCTCGGAAAACCCTCCGTTCTGCACAGGTCGCCACACATTGGAGCATGATGCAGGCCTGCCACTGAAATTTACGGCCAAAAGCATCGGCAAGATTGCCGTGTGCGGCTGTGGAAACAGCCACGACATGCCTTGGTGCGATGCCCGCCATGGCCTCGGCTCCTGCAGCACCAAAAAAAGCACCTGAGAGAAGAGACCAGGGGCAGAATCGATCAACCACACGAGAGCTGAGAGTGCATGCCGTGGAACTGCCGATCCTTCAATTTGTCCTGAATAATTACAAAAACTTCAATGCTCGCGCCACCCGCGATGCCCTGGTCGGCTATTGGCGCCACATCGAGGGTGGTGGCAAAATGTTCTGGGCCGTCGCCGGTGCCATGTCGTCCGCCCAGCTTGGCATCACGCTGGCTCCAGCCATCCGGGCCGGGTTGGTGCATGGCCTTTCCGTCACCGGCGCCAACATCGAAGAGTCGCTGTTCCGACTGGTAGCCCACGACCACTACAAGGATTTTCCCGACTACCGCTACCTGCGCAAGGAGGATGACACCCGCATCCTCGACGCCCGCATGCGCCGGGTGACCGATACGAGCATTCCGGAAGATGAAGCCTTTCGGGCCGTGGAAAAGATCATCGTCCCCATGTGGCTGGAGGCCAGCCGCAACCAGCAACGTCGTTTCTGGCATGAATACTTTTACCAGCTCGTCCAGGCCGTGGGTCCGGAACTGCAATCGGGAGACCCGGAGGCCTGCTGGCTGTTGGCAGCGGCCCGGGCCAACCTGCCCATGGTGGTTCCCGGCTACGAAGATTCCACCTTCGGCAACATTTTCGCCTCCTATGTCAAAAGCGGCGAATGCGCGGCGCAAATCAGCAAATCGGGCATCGAATACATGGCATGGTTTTACGATGCCTACCGTGACCTCTCTGCGGGATCGGGCGTCGGCTTTTTTCAGATCGGCGGGGGCATCGCCGGCGACTTCCCCATTTGTGTCGTCCCCTCCATCAAATACGACCTGCAGCAACCCACCAAACCGTGGGCCTACTTTTGCCAGATTTCGGACTCGACCACCTCCTACGGCTCCTACTCCGGGGCCACGCCCAACGAAAAAATCACCTGGGATAAACTGACGGAAACCACGCCCATGTTTATCATCGAGTCCGATGCCACCATCGTGGCACCGCTGCTCCTGAGCGCCCTGCTGGAGTGCAAACACAACCCTGCGACAGCCAACAAGCTGATCGGCTGAGAGTTGCACCCGGCGGGAATGCCCCAGGATGACACTTTTCGCGACGCCCTGCGCTGTCAATTCCTTTACTTCCGGTGATTATGGCGGGAAAATGCCAATTCGTTTCCGGTCATGCCGGGAAACCATCCCCATCCCGGCGCCAATACAAGGAGGGTGCGTGACGTGAGCCAATCCATGCAAGATCGCGACGGTAAAATCTGGATGGACGGCAACCTGGTCGAATGGCGGGATGCCAAAGTCCATATCCTGACCCACACCCTCCATTATGGATTTGGCGTCTTTGAAGGTATTCGTTGCTATCAGACCGATACAGGTTCCGGTTCGGCAGTCTTTCGCCTGACCGAGCACATCGATCGGCTGTTCGGTTCCGCCCATATCCTCAACATCAAGATTCCCTTCACCCGGGCGGAGATCATCCGCGCCTGCCTGGAGGTGTTGCGCCAGAACGGTATGAAAGCCGGCTATCTGCGCCCCCTGGTCTACCTGGGTGCCGACAGCATGGGTATCAACCCCAAACCCTGCAAGGTCCGGGTGGCCGTGGCCTGCTGGGAATGGGGCGCCTACCTCGGCGAGGAGGGTATGGAAAATGGCATTCGCATCAAGACATCCTCCTACACACGCCATCACCCCAACGTCACCATGACCCGCGCCAAGGCCGTAGGCAACTACTCCAACTCCATCCTGGCCAAGACCGAAGCCCTGGCTGCCGGTTTTGACGAAGCCCTCCTCCTGGACACCGAAGGCTATGTCGCCGAAGGCTCCGGAGAGAACGTCTTCATCCTGCGCAAAGGGGTCTTGAAAACACCCCCGCTCGATTCGGCCCTGGAAGGAATCACCCGCGATGCCGTCATGGTGCTGGCCCGGGAAATGGGTTATACCGTTTTGGAACAACGCTTTCCACGAGATGAACTGCTGATCGCCGACGAAGCCTTCTTCACCGGCACCGCTGCCGAAATCACCCCGATCCGCGAGTTGGATGACCGGCAAATCGGCATCGGCAAGTCCGGTCCGGTGACCAAGGCCATCCAAAAGCGCTTCTTCGACGTGGTACACGGCCGCGACCCGTCCCATCTCGACTGGCTGACACAGGTCTACTGATACCAGTTTGCCGTCGATGCGAGAACGAGGTAACAGGGGGGGGATGCGACGAGACAGCATGTGTTGGGTATGGTGAGAAGCCGACAACGCAGCTGACGAAGTTGTCGCGATGAACGCAAATCGGCATGAGGTTTTTTCAAAGATCCTGGCGGAGATATCGAGATCATGGCAACGCATCAATACATTTTTACCATGCACAAGCTGACCAAGGTTGTGCCGCCAAAAAGGATCATTCTGGAAAACATCACGCTGGCCTTTCTGCCCGGAGCCAAGATCGGTGTACTGGGACTCAACGGCGCCGGCAAATCCTCCCTGCTCAAAATCATGGCCGGCATCGATCATGAAATCAACGGTGAAGCCAAACCCGCCCCGGGGATCCGCGTCGGCTTCCTCTCGCAAGAACCGGAACTGGATCCCGACAAAGGCGTAAGGGGTAACGTCGAAGAGGGAGTGGCAGAGATCAAAAAACTCCTCGACCGCTTCAACGAAGTCTCCATGAAATTTGGCGACGTGACCAACGACGACGAGATGAACGCCCTGGTCACCGAACAGGCCGAGTTGCAAGAGGCGATCGACCAGGTGGAAGGGTGGGATCTGGATCGCAAACTGGAGATCGCCGCCGACGCCCTGCGCCTCCCCCCCTGGGATGCCGACGTCAAACATCTCTCAGGCGGCGAGAAGCGTCGTATCGCTCTTTGTCGACTGCTCATCAACGCCCCCGACCTTCTGCTCCTGGACGAGCCCACCAACCACCTGGACGCCGAATCGGTCTCCTGGATGGAACGCTTCCTGGAGCAATACCCCGGGACCGTGGTGGCCGTCACCCACGATCGTTATTTCCTCGACAACGTGGCCGGCTGGATCCTGGAACTGGACCGGGGCCGCGGTATCCCCTGGGAAGGCAACTACTCCTCCTGGCTGGAACAGAAGGAACAACGCCTCGCCCTGGAAAAACGCGAAGATGAGGCCCTGACCAAACGCCTGCAACACGAACTGGAGTGGGTCCGCTCCTCGCCCAAAGCCCGCCAGGCCAAAAGCAAGGCGCGTATGTCCTCCTACGAAGAGCTCGCCGCCCAACACCGGGAAAAACGTCGCGAGACAACCTCGCTCTTCATCCCCGCCGGTCCTCGTCTGGGTGATGTGGTGATCGAGGCCAAAGGGGTGGGCAAAGGGTTTGGTGACCGATCCCTGATCGATAACCTCTCCTTCCTGTTGCCGCGTGGCGGCTTGTTGGGGGTAATCGGCGGCAACGGCGTCGGCAAAACCACCTTCCTGCGCATGCTCAAAGGCGATGAAAAACCCGATGCCGGCACCCTCACCCTGGGCGAAACCGTCAAGTTGACCTATGTCGATCAGAGTCGTGCCGCCCTCGACCCGGAGAAAACAGTCTGGGATGTCATCTCCGACGGCCTGGACATGGTCACCCTGGGCGATCGCGAAATCAACTCCCGTGCCTATGTCTCCTGGTTCAACTTCAAAGGCGCCGACCAACAAAAAAAGGTGAAGTTTCTCTCCGGCGGCGAACGCAACCGGGTGCATCTGGCCCATCTGGTCAAAAGCGGCGGCAACCTGCTGCTCCTGGATGAACCAACCAACGACCTCGATGTGGAAACGTTGCGCGCCCTGGAAGAGGCCCTGCTGGAATTCCCCGGCAGCGCCGTCGTGGTCTCGCACGATCGCTGGTTTCTCGACCGGATTGCCACGCATATCCTGGCCTTTGAGGGAGACTCCAGCGTCGTCTTTTTCCAGGGTAATTATCAGGATTACGAGGCCGATCGTCGCAAGCGCCTGGGTCAGGCCGCCGATCAACCTCACCGGGTCCGCTACAAGAAATTGACCCGGTAACCGTGCAACCTTTGCATCGTCCCCGCTCAGGAAGTATCCCATGGCAACCACACAAACTTTCTGGATCGTGGGAATCCTGGTCAACGTTGCACTGACTGGTCTGGGAATCGCCTGGCTCGTCAGACAGACGCGCAAAAAGTAGTCAAAAGGGACCGGAAAACCATTCAGATCAGCACGCAGAAAGTGGTACAAGAGGGGTTGGATGACCAATTCTCGACAATCCCTTCCCTGGAATTGACATGAACACCCTCGGGAAGGAAGTGGCAACACCATCTGGTTGACGGACTTGGATCGGGTCTGACGCCGTTCCGGAGGAGGAGGCGACATGGTTTACCTGATGAATCCGCATGCAGGACACAGTGAAGGCCATGACCACGGCTCGTGGCGAGGTTTTCCTTGGACCCTCTTCAAGGGGATCGTTCCGGCCTTGCTGGCAGGATTGATCAGCGGCTGTCTTCCCTCCATCACCCCCGATGCCCCCCCTGCCCCGCCCCCCAGCAAACCCGTGGCACGTCTGTTGCTCCACCCGTTCCACGAGATTGGTGCACCGACAGACCTGGAAAAAGCCCGTGATCGGGTGCAGAGCTTTCTGGTTGGACGCAGTCAGGAGCGCTTTGGTCTGAACTATCTTGAAGCCGGCAATACCGAGGTCGATCCCCGATCCCAGAGCGGTATGGAACGCCTGACAGCCCTGGGTATAACCCATTTGCTCACCGGCCGCATGAAACCCCCGCCCAACGGCTTCTTCCTGGTCGAGCTCTACGAGCCACCGCGCACCGAGCCAACCCTGGTGCGTGACATACCCATCGATAATGGCAAATCTCTCGACGCTGTTGTCGACATGGTGATGTCCGAGTTGGAGGAGCGCTTCAAGAAAGAAAACGTCACTGTCCTGCTGGGCAGGCAGTCCGGTCAGGGGAGTATCAGTACCCAACTCCTCCACCCCACCCCCTTGGAACGCAGTCAGAAATATCAAACGGCAGAGAAAAGCGCCTTGAAAAAAGCGGGGACAACCCTGGAGATCCCTGCGCCACCAGGAAGGTCGGAGTCATCCGGCAGGCTGTCCGGCTCTGACAAATTGTCAGCGGGCCAGGAGAGCGCAAAATCATCGGCATCGGCCGATGTTCAATCCGCAGAAAGGGGGGGAAAACAGACCCTTGCCTCTCTCCGGGAAGGGGCCAAGCGCTCTTCAATCGCGGCCAAACCCACCGATGCGGACGACTCCGACGCAGATGAGGAAGAGGAACAGCCCCGGGCGCGGTCGCAGGGCAAATACCTCTTCGCCATACAAGTCGCGGCTGCCCCATCCGTCGAGGATTTTTCGGATACCGCCGAGCGAATCAACCAGAAAGGGTTTCGCACGGTTGTCCATTCCACACGCAACAGGAATGGGAAACGCTGGCACTTCCTCTGGGTCGGACGCTTCGTCAGCAAAGAGAAAGCCCTGGAGTTTCTGGCCGTCTTTCGCAAGAAGGTTCGTGGCGTGCCTGCCTTCATCACCCCCATCGATGACGGCGATGATGTGAGTCGCCAAGCAAGACAAAAAGAGAGCGCACGCGACAAACGATAAACACGGCCACACCATGGGATGGGGAGTGTCAGAGATGAGGGACCCGGGCCCGGCCATTGGTGGCCCCGTCACTCCCGGATATTGGTGGCCCCGTCACTCCCGGATCAAGCCATACTCGCGCAGTTTCTCGATGAGCCTGGCATGCGTGATGGGCTTGACCAGAAAATCGGTACACCCTCCCTCGTGGAACGACTCCACCACCACCTGCGGTGAATCAAGGGCGGATGTCATCAAGATGGTGGTCTCCGCATGGGGAGGAACGCCCATCTGTTTCTCGGTCTCCCGAATACGTCGCGTCGTTTCCAGGCCATCCATTCCCGGCATCATGATATCCATGCAAACCAGGTCATAAGGTGCATTTTCGCCCAGGGCATGTTCAAATATGGTCAGAGCGTCTCTGCCGTTGGCAACCATGTCGCACTGACCGTGCGTAGAGAGAAATCTCTTCAGAATCAGCCTGTTGTTCAAATCATCATCGGCAATCAGTATCTTCATGGCTTGACCTTTCCGGGCATGCACACGACCGGGAGAGAAGACGAGTCGACTGTCGAGATTATCCTCTTTCCAGCCGTGACGGAAGCGGCTTGTTTGCAGGAAGGCAAGAAATTGTGTGACTATTCAGCACTCAGCAACGAATCGGGGTCCAGGAGGCTGGCTCCCTGGCAGGTCCAGGACAGAGTCCTGGCGGGGTTCGGGGCGAAGCCCTGACAAAGGCTTTCATGTCCAGGCCTTTCTTGAGGGGGTACTGAATAGTTACGAAATTGTAAACAATCAATCAAATTTAAAAGATCACCCGGGGAGGGAATCTTGCCATGGTTTCGCTGCATAAGGAACGTCGTGTCGCGCTGTGCGCCACGAGCCTCTTGTCGGCCTGGATGTGGATGGCTGCATGGATCGACATATCGGCCCATGCGGCTGGATTGGTGGATACGGGCCAGGATCGGTGTTACGACAACGTCGCGGAGATCCCCTGCCCCCGTCCCGGCGAGGATTTTTTTGGTCAGGATGGCCAGTATCAGGGGACCCAACCCGGCTATCGCGACAACGACGACGGCACCATCTCCGACCTGAACACCCATCTGATGTGGTCCAAAGCCGTGGAGAGCCGGAAAGTATCCCTGGATGAAGCGGAATCAATCGCCAGAAACATGAAACTGGGAGGATTTTCCGATTGGCGGGTGCCTGGCATCAAGGAGCTGTACTCCCTGATCGATTTTCGCGGCTACACGGGTCTTGGACCCATGCACGAGGTTCCAGCCAATGCGGTACCCTTCATCAATACCGATTATTTCGATTTTCGCTATGGCCATACTGTGCAGGGAGAACGTTACATCGACGCGCAGTGGCTCTCCAGCACCCGCTATGTCAGTACCACCATGTTGGGTGATCGTACACTGTTTGGTGTGAACTTTGCCGATGGACGCATCAAAGGCTATGGATACCGGCGACCTGGCATGCAGGAAGATGCCAAACGATTTTTCGCCCGTTATGTGCGCGGACCAGCCTATGGAGTCAACCGTTTCGAGGATCACGGTGATGGTACGGTGAGCGATCTGTCCACCGGCTTGCTGTGGGACAAAAATGACAGCGGCAAGGGCATGAACTGGGAGGAGGCGTTGGCCTACGCCGCCCATCTGCGTCTGGCCGGGTATGACGACTGGCGCCTGCCCAATGCCAAGGAGTTGCAGTACATCGTCGATTATACCCGCTCTCCGGACACGACCCATTCGCCAGCCATCGATCCGATCTTTTTGACCACCGCCATCACCAACGAAGCCGGACAGCGTGACTTTCCCTATTTCTGGACCTCCACCACCCATTTGGACGGTCCACACCCAGGATCACAGGCGGTTTATGTGGCCTTTGGCCGGGCCATCGGGCAGATGCGGGGGAGAATCCTGGACGTCCATGGCGCCGGGGCACAACGCAGCGATCCAAAAACGGGGACACCCCGGCTCGGACACGGTCCCCAGGGCGATGCACAGCGTATGGCCAACTTTGTGCGCGTTGTGCGCGGTGGCAACGTGGCACTGTTGACTTCCAGGTCACTGCAAAACCAGGAGCGCTACCCTAACAATGTTCATCGGGACGCAACATCAAGCCCGGGACAGGATCCGGCATTCCAAAGCAAGCAGCGTGGCGCGGGCGTGGCGCGGACCATTCCCCCTCCCCTCCACAAATGAACCAGAAATTGGCCATGGGCAAGGCTTGGCAAAATGGGGTCCAGGGGGCTGGCTCCCTGGCAGGTCCAGGACGGAGTCCTGGTGGGGTTTGGGGCGAAGCCCCAATGGGGTTTGGGGCGAAGCCCCGATAAAGTCTTTCATACCCATACTTTTTTGTGATTGAAAAAAAGGGTGACATGTAAAGATTTCATTGGGGCTTCGCCCCAAACCCCACCAGGACTCCGTCCTGGACCTGCCAGGACTCCGTCCTGGACCTGCCAGGGAGCCAGCCCCCTGGACCCCGTTAACAGGATCTCAACCCATGGCATGGATTCGGGTTAAATTTACCCAGAAGGAGCCGCGTCGGCAAATTCATCCTTTATTCTCAAGATATCAGGTAAAATTTTAACGAACAAATCCACCAGCCTGGGTTCAAAATGGCTGCCGGAACCGCGTTGCAGTTCGGCCAAGGCCTCCGTCACACTCCAGGCTGTCTTGTAGGGCCGTTTCGACGTCAGGGCATCGAAGACATCTGCCACCGCGCAAATGCGTCCTTCCAGGGGAATCGCCTCGCCGACCAGGCCGTAGGGATAGCCGGAGCCATCCCACTTTTCGTGGTGGGTCAAGGCGATGACGTGAGCAGTCTTGAGAGGCTCTTCGTCATGCCCGAACAACATGTGGGCACCTATGGTGGTGTGGGTCTTCATGATGGCATACTCCTCCCCGGAAAGCCGTCCCTCCTTGAGGAGAATCGCATCGGTGATGCCAATCTTGCCCACATCGTGCATGGGTGCGGCATTCAAGAGGGTGTCGCACTTGTCGTTGTTCACGCCTGCCGCCTTTGCCAAAAGAGCAGAGTAGCGGCTCATGCGAATGATGTGCAGGCCGGTTTCGCTGTCCCGAAACTCCGCAGCCATCCCCAGACGGTGGATGATCTCCAGGCGGGTCTCTCTGAGAGCCTTATGAGTGGAATCGAGAGTCTCCTCCATCTTGCGGCGCTCGATGATGGTGGCCAGGGTCTGGGCGATGCTATGAAGAATCCCCTCCTCTTCGTGGCTGAAGGGGTGTCCATCGGGAAGAAAGAGGTTGAGAACCCCCAATAACCTCTGATGAAACTGGATCGGTACGCTATAGTGACCATGGGGACGCGCCCCCGCGAATTGTCGCTCGTGGCCTGGCTCGTCCCACCTGGCGAAAATAATTGTGCGTTTGTCCGCCGCCTGACCACACAGACACACCCCATAAGGCACCCGCGCACAGGCCTGGAAAGCGTGATCCTTGCACATTTTCTGGACCACCAAGTTGAGGGTTCTGGTTGGGTCATCGGCCAGAAAAATCCCTCCCCGAGGATCGGCCGCCAACCAGGGAAGGGTATGGATGATGTTCAGGGCGACCTCCAGTTGGCGAGCCAAAGAGAGGGGTTCCAGAGCTGTTTCCAGGATGGCGCTGATGGCCATGCGGCTTTGCATCGCCCGTTCGCGCTCCCGCTCCAGGAGCTTGCGCCTGGTAATGTTGCGCATGATGCCTGAAAAGTATCGCTGCCCACCCGATTCCCATGTCGAAAGAGTCACCTCCAGAGGGAACTCCCCACCATCCCTGCGCAACCCGACCAGTTCCAGCGTCATGCCCGCCAGACGCATCTGCCGACTCTGGATCACTTGCTGTACGGCACGCAAATGAGCCTCACGAAACCTTTCCGGCATCAACAGGGTCACAGGGCAATGGAGAACCTCCTCCTCGGTGTAGCCAAAGAAAACCTCGGCACCCATGTTCCATAACAGGATGCGACCCTCCACATCCATCGAAACGATGGCGTTTGTGGAGGATTTGATCATCGAACGGAAACGATCTTCGCTTTCGAGGAGACTCTTTTCGAGACGGCGACGCTTCAGGAGATTGGCAATCCGGTGACGCAAAACAGCCCAATTGATGGGTTTGGTGATGTACTCCTCGGCCCCGGAACGAAACGCCTCGTCGACGGAGCGCTCGTCAGCCAGTGCGGTCACCATGATGACGGGGGTTTGATCGGCCGGATTCAGCTCGCGCAGCCTCTCGGTGGTCTGAAAGCCGTCCATGCCAGGCATGCTGGCATCCATGAGCACCAGGTCGGGTCGCTCCTCCTGAAACATCCGGAGGGCTTGGATACCATACTCGGCCAAGAGTGCACGAAAACCATTTTTCCGCAAAAACCGTTGCAACATGAACCGCATATCCGGGTCATCATCCACGACCAGGATGACCGGCGCAGATCCGTTCTCAAAAGATTCATTCATCGTGATTGAACCAGTATGTCCCCTTCGCACACAGGTGTCGGTCAATGACTTGGCGCCCCCGCGACAGTCGAGCTGACAATGCCTTGCCAAAAAGGCCGGAAGACCCGGTTCCAGGCTAGCACTCCTGTATCACCCCGACCAGGAGAATAGTGCCTGACCGGATCTCCCTTGCTGCCATCACACCCTGATGCAACCAACCTCGAACAGGCACGACCGAACGGAAAATGATCCGATCGACTGTCAAAAAACAGGAGTGCCTCTTTTGGCATGAATCTCTCTTTTGACAATTCATCCGGAGATATCCGGCCTGACCACACACTATCCATCACGCCGAACACACACGTTTTCATGTGTTTATACAAATTTCGATCGGCATGGCAAGGTTATTGCTCGGAGTGCGAAAACCACCCGTCTTCAAAGCAAGCACCACTTGTGGCGGAAAGTGCCCGCCGGGCCCGAAAGTCGGGTGGGCGATCAGGGGGGTTTGTTTTTTGGGATCGGTCGCACTATCTTGTTAACCTGCAAACCATAACAATGGGAAAAGCGAGTCATGTTGCCAATATGTCGCAGATCCGGGGCGCTTAAAATCCTCTTGACCTTTCTGGTATTGGCTGGGTTGCTCAGCCCTTTTTCCGCCTGCGCCAACGATGAACGGCAGGACTCCTCCTCGGGCCATACGCAAAAGATCGCTGCAAAGAAATCCAAAAAATCGGGCAAGAAGCGTGTCCACAAGGTCAGGCACGCGAGGCATGCCCGGGCCGCCGTGGACGCCACGGCAAATTATGCCGACCTGGTGATGGACGCAAGAACGGGTCGCATCCTGCACGCCACCTCACCTGACGAACTGCGTCATCCGGCCTCTCTCACCAAGATGATGACCCTTTATCTGGCTTTCGATGCCCTGAAAAGGGGACAGCTCAGGCTCGACCAGTCATTGCCCATCTCTCCCAATGCCGCCAGTCAGGAGCCTTCCAAACTGGGGTTGCGGGTCGGACGGCAAATCCGCGTCGAGGATGCCTTGCTGGGCCTGGTGACCAAATCAGCCAACGACGCCACTGTCGTCATGGCCGAAGCCATAGGCAACAACGAAGACGACTTTGTGCGCATGATGAACAACAAAGCGCGCGAACTGGGCATGAATCACACCATGTTTCGCAACGCCTCCGGCCTGCCTGATCCGCGCCAGGTGACGACGGCTCGGGACATGGCCATCCTCGGTTATGCCCTGGTTTATCACCATCCCCAGTTCTACCCCTATTTCAGCCGGGAAAACTTTACCTACGCCGGCATCCGTCACAACAATCACAACCACCTGATGAGCCGCTACCAGGGTATGGATGGCATCAAAACCGGCTACACACGCGCCTCCGGATTCAATCTGGTCGCTTCGACAGTGCGCGGTTCGACACGGTTGATCGTCGTCGTGTTCGGTGGTCGTTCCGCCGTCTCGCGGGACAACAGGATGGCGGCACTGATGGATCAGGGCTTCGCACAACTGCAAAACGAAAGGTCGCTGCAACGTGTGGCCTCGGCCCGCGACGGCTCCACCAATGGGACCGCAGATTACGTCCCGGTGCCATCCAGGATACCGACCATCGTGCCAGCGCGGCATGCCGCAGTCGGCAGGTTCGGCAACTCCTGATCAAACGGCCTGCCCCTTTTGCCCCTGGCACAGGTTTGGCAACTCCTGATCAAACGGCCTGCCCCTTTTGCCCCTGGCACAGGTTTGGCAACTCCTGATCAGACGGCCTGCCCCTTTTGCTCCTGGCAATGGCTGGCCAGCTCTTGAAGGGCGGCATCAACCCGGGTGGCCTCCTTCATGAGCTGGTCGGCCAGGAGCTGGGCACCTTGCAGGGAGTTGTTCCGGGTCAGGGTATCGAGTTCTGTCGCCAGATCGCTGAACCGCAAGGCACCCAACTGGCGACTGGGACTTTTCAGGGGATGCGTGGCCCAATGGACAATTTGGGCATCACCCGATTTCATGCCCCTCTCGATGGTCTGGATTCTCTCCGGCAAGGTCTCCAGGAAGAGCTTGACCACCTCGCCGACGACATCTCCCCCCAGTTCGCTGCACAGCAAGGCAAAGGTGCGTTGGTCGATGGTGGGCGGGGGATCCTGCTGGCCATCGCTCTTCTGGTTCGTGGTGTCGCTGTCCGTCGCGGCAGAATCCCTCTGGTCAGGCAACCAGCGATCCAGCAGATCGAGCAGATCCTGACGACACACCGGCTTGGCCAGATAGTCATCCATGCCAGCGCTTTGGCACTTCTCCTGATCCCCGGAAAGCGAAAAGGAGGTGACGGCAACAATGGGCGTGTGTCTCTTCCCGGAGGCTCTTTCCCGTTGCCGTTGCTCCCGGGATGCCGCATAGCCATCCATGATCGGCATCTGGCAATCCATGAGGACCAGGTCATAATCGGCAGCGGCCAGATAATCCAGAGCCTCCTGGCCATTCTTGACCACAGCGGGATGAATACCCATACCCTGGAGCAGGGCCTCCAGCATACGCCGGTTCAGGGGATCATCCTCGACCAGAAGCACCTGGGGTTGTTCATGGTCGGATGGAGGATGGTCAACCAGCGGAGGAGACACCGACTCGGGCAACGATCCCTGAAACTCTCCCCGCTGCCGGAATAAACTCTCCCGGCTACCGCTGCCAGCCAGACCCGAAGAGTACCCCGACATGGCACCCGAGCGGCGAACGGTGTGCAACAAGGTTTCGTGCCGGGTTTGGAGGCGTCGCAACTGCGCCAGGTGATGGCGGACCCAACTCAGAAACCAGAGCGTCAATCCGGTCAACAGTGCCCAAACCCCGAGGTGAAGCAGAATGACATTCTTGGTCTGCTCCTCGATGCCCTCCAGAATGCTCTCCGCCGGAAAGATGATGCTGATGCCACCGCGCAGGTCACCTTTCTTGTAACCCTGCTGCGCATGACAAAGGAGACACTCTTCGCGCACGTACAGAGGGGCCATGAAACGATAAAGATCCTTCCCGTCATCGCGCACAAGTTCCAGGTACTCGGAAACACCCTGCTCAAACGCCTTCAGCGCCCTGCTCTCCCAGGCAGACGCGGCATTGGCCGGACGCAGAGGATTCAAACTGGTGATGTGCAGCACCATGGAGCCTTTTTCTGCGGCGATCTCCGCCATTTGCCGGGTCATATAGGCCGGATTGATCATGGTCAGCCGCTTGCCGGTGACCGTCACCACATCCCTCTCCGGCACGTTCAGGTAGGGATTGGGCTGCGTCTTTGCCGTTTCCGGCACATAGACCCCGCCATGGCGGGCATTCCAGGTGCGAACATTTTCCAGGATCTGGAAGGTAAACCAGCCTCTCTCCCGGGCCAAGGCCGATGCCTGGCGATTCAAGCCGATGGCACTCCAGAGGATGGAGAGACCCACGACCAAAGACCAGACCAGCACCGGCCATACCCAGAACTTACGTGACAGAAGGATTGGCTTCAGCATTAAAATTTTTCAAACTCATCACCCGATCCGTGATCCGACCCCATATCCAGATCGACCGGGGCTTTTGCCGGTTGAACCTTGCCCTTTCCTTTGGCACTTCCCTTGTCCCGGGGAGGGGGCAGAAGGGTACGAGGCCTGGAAGAGGCACCACTCTTCCCCGCAGCGGAGTTGGCTGCTCCCCGATGGGATGAGGCCCGGGCTGCAGTCGTTCCGGACCCCTGACGACCAAAGTGGAAAAAGCTGATCGCCTCCTGCAAAGACTCCGAAAGTTCGGACAGCTCGTGCGCCGTGGAGGCAATCTCAGCCGAAGCACCGGCATTTTGCTGAATCACCTGATCCAACTGCTGGATGGCGCTGTTGATCTGTTCCGCCCCCTGGGACTGTTCCGTGGAAGCGGAGGTGATCTCCTGGACCAGTTCGGCGGTCCTTTTGATATCAGGCACCAATTTTTCCAGAAGGGCGCCTGCCTTTTCCGCCACGCTGACACTCGATGCGGAGAGGTGACCAATCTCTCCGGCGGCAGCCTGGCTGCGTTCAGCCAACTTCCGTACCTCTGCGGCCACCACGGCGAACCCTTTGCCATGCTCGCCGGCCCGGGCTGCCTCGATGGCGGCATTGAGCGCCAGCAGGTTGGTCTGGCGGGCGATCTCCTCGATGATGGAGATCTTCTCGGCAATCTGTTTCATGGCCTTGACCGACTCCTGGACGGCCACTCCCCCCTCTTCGGCATCTTTGGAGGCCTTCTGGGAGATTTTTTCCGTTTGTTGGGCATTTTCAGTGTTTTGTTGAATATTGGAGGCCATCTCTTCCATGGCCGCCGAGGTCTCCTCGATGGAGGCCGCTTGTTTGGTTGCCCCTTCGGAGACCTCCTGAGAGGTGGTATTGACCGTATGGCTGCTGTTGAGGACTTCGCCGGTCGTATTCTGCACTTGGCCAACAATGTCGCGCAGACGGGTCACCATCTCTCCCGTTGCCGTGACAGTACGTCCAATCTCATCGCCGCTGGTTGCCTTGGGCACCTCCACCGACAAATCCCCCTGAGAGACCCGGCTCAACAGGCTTTCGATAATCCGGACCGGATCGATGGCCAGCTTTTTGATCAGCGTAAAGACGACGGCACCGATCAGGAGCATGGAGACCAGGGCCAACCCCACAATTTGCGTCAGGGCCTCACGGACCGAACTCTGCATGGGAGCAAGCTCGGCGATGATTTCGAAGGCACCCCTCTGTTCACCGGCGCGCCACCCTTCCATCTTGATGCCGAGCGGATCGAAGCCCTTTCCTTCCGGATAATCGGCATCGACACCGTGACAAATCATGCACTCCTTTTTCAAGGCCACAGGTCGCATATATCTCAAGGCATTGATCTCCGGATCTTCCATCCAGAGTTCCTGGAGATCTCCCTTGGCCATTTTTTCGATCATCGCCCGTTCAAAAGGTTTGGCCTCGTTGTCCGGGTTGCGCGCCCCGATGCGGGTGACACGGAACTGATGGTGCGCATCCTTGGCCTTTTCCTGCCCGATGGTCCAGCCCGCCACGATGGGAATCGTTTGATAAAAACGGGTCTTGCGCGCTGCCTGAATGATCTCCTTTTGATCCCGGGCGCCACTCTTGCGGACCTCATCCTGGGCCTCTTTCAAAAGTGCGGGATCGTAGACCTTGTCGGCACCCATTTTGGCAATGTAGTTGCGGGCGCTCTCCGCCTGGATGGTGATGCTGCGTGCCTGCTGGATCAGGGCCATCTTGGCATCCTCCTCGATCCGGTTCTTGACCACGGCAATCACCAGGACAAACCCCAGCGTCACGATGAGCAGTGCAGAGAAAATAATTTTTGTGCCAAAGCTCATGTTTTTGAGGAGATTCATGTAACGTCCTTCCAAAATCTGCGTTGTTGTCTCACACGCGGGCTGTATGCAACCAGAAGCGTATCACGTTGAGGATTTGTTCCGTTTCGGTACAAAATAGTGGGGGCTGTGGCCAAAAAAGAGCTCGGCGGCCTCCATCATGGTTTCCGACAGGGTGGGGTGGGGATGGATGACCTCGGCCAGATCCTGAACCACGGCGCCCATTTCGATGGCCAACACCCCCTCGGCGATCAACTCCCCGGCACCCCGTCCCACGATACCGACCCCCAGGATACGTTCGTCGTCGGGGTCGATGATGAGTTTCGTGAAGCCATCGGGTTGTTCCAGGGTTTGCGCCCGACCCGAGGCCCCCCAGGGAAAGCGCACGGCCTTGAAGGGAATCTTTTGTTCCTGGGCAGCGGTTTCGGTCAGACCGGCCCAGGCCAGTTCGGGATCGGTGTAGCATACGGCAGGAATGGCGTTGGGTTCAAAGCGGGATTTTTTCCCGGCGATCACCTCGACCGCCACGCGAGCCTCATGGGCGGCCTTGTGCGCCAGCATCGGCCCCCCGACCAGATCGCCAATGGCTGATATGTTCGGAGCGCGGGTGCGCATCTGGTCATCGACCTGGACGAAGCCGCGCACGACCTCCACGGCGGTCTTCTCCAGGCCCAGATCTTCCGAGTTGGGCCGACGACCGATGGCCATCAGGACACGGTGGTAGCTTGCGTCGCGCCGGTTGCCCTGGGCATCTTCCAGGGTGGCGCGTACCATGCCCTCCGCCTCGGCCAGGGCCGTGACCCGGGTCTGCACCATGATCTCCTGGCACTGGGGCTGAAACCGTTTCTGCACCACCCGGACCAGATCCCGATCGGCCCCCGGCAACAGACCGGGCGTCATCTCCACCACGCTGACCCGGCTGCCCAGCGCCGCATAGACACTGCCCAACTCCAGACCAATGACACCCCCACCGATGATCAACAAGGTGGGCGGAATCTCTTCGAGAGCCAGGGCGGCTGTGGAGTCCATCACACGCGGCGAGTCGATCTGCAAACCCGGAATCCATGCCGGACGCGACCCTGTGGCCAGAATGCAATGGTCAAAAGGAATCCGGGTCTCTCCCCCGTCGTGACGCTGCACCAGCAGGCTTTCCGGTGCAGCAAAGCGGGCGCGGCCCTGCACGAAGGTGACCTGGCGGCGCCGACACAGATCGCCCAGAGCGCCGGTCAGCCGATCGACGACGCTGTTTTTCCACGCGCGCAGGCGGCTCAGATCGATCTCCGGCTGACCGAAGCGGACGCCCATCTTTTCGGCATGACGCGCCTCCCAGAGTACCTGGGTGACATGCAGCAGCGCCTTGCTGGGGATACACCCCCGATAGAGACAAACACCGCCCGGATTGGGATCCCCATCGATCAGGGTGGTGGCAAATCCGAGATCCGCAGCGCGAAACGCCGCCGCATATCCCCCTGGTCCGCCACCAACGACCACCACCTTTTCCGGGTTGTCCATGACTGTTCCCCTGACCTGGAGTCTGGCTGCCACACCTGTCGCGCCCATGCGCATGTCCGTCCGGGAGCGATTTTCCATCTTATTTTCGCTCCCGACAACGGAAAACCTTCGTTTCAAACCCAATTTTTCAATTCCGACACCCCGTCCACCGGAAAATTCTTCTTGCAATGAGACCCTTTTGCGGCATAGCCTCATCATCCGACCCTTTCACTTTCTTTCTTAACTTTACTGTGCAAGGTCGCGCAGCGACTCTCACGATCGGAGGGTGGAGGAAGGCTTCCCCCATCCGTGAAGGTTACTATTCTCGTCAGATTCGTCGGGTTATGTCATGTCTCCCTGTCTGCCATCGGATTTGCCACGGTTGCTGATCATCGATGATGATGTCGCCGCCATTCAACTGCTCCAGAATATTCTGAAGGGACAGGGTCAGGCCTTTTTTGCCACCAACGGCGCGGATGGCCTGTTGCGGGCGCAAGAAAACCTCCCCGACCTCATTCTGCTGGACGCGGACATGCCCGACATGAGCGGGTTCGATGTCTGTGCCGCGCTCAAAGCCGATGTGCGCATGGCTGCGGTGCCGATCATTTTTGTGACCAGCTACTCGGATATCGAAAACGAAACACGTGCGCTTCAACTGGGTGCCGTGGACTTCATCTCCAAGCCCTTCAGTCCGCCGGTCGTGAAGGCGCGGGTCCACAACCATCTGCTGCTCAAGCAACACATCGATTCGTTGCACCGTCGTGCCACCACGGATGGCCTTACCGGCATCGCCAACCGTCGCTCCTTCGATGAGACGTTGGACGTGGAGTGGCGGCGCGCAGCCCGACGGCAGGAGCCTCTGGCCCTGCTGATGCTCGATGTCGATCATTTCAAGCGGTTCAACGACCACTACGGCCATCCGGTCGGCGACGATTGCCTGCGCGCCGTCGCCCAGGTCCTGGCCACCGCCGCCCAACGGTCGGGGGATCTTGCAGCCCGTTATGGGGGCGAGGAGTTCGCGTTTCTGCTGCCCAATACCGGCAGGGAGGCGGCCATGGGCATTGCCAAGGCTCTATGCGCCAGGGTGATGGCTCTGAGAATTCCCCACTGCCAATCGGATGTCGCGAATCAGGTGACCGTCAGCATTGGGGTTTTCAGTCTGGTCGTGCCCTGCGCCAACCAGCCGGATCCCCCCCCCTCCTGTCCAGACCTTGAACACCGTTTCACGTGCAAGAATGGACCAGCCACGCTGGTCAAGGCTGCCGATCAGGGACTCTACCTCGCCAAGACCTCCGGTCGCAACCGCGCCGCGTTTGGATCGATGGTCTGCGCCTGTTGAGGAGATCATCTCTCCGGGAGAGGTCGCATGGAAGACAAATCAGGCACAACCGCCTGGCGTGTGCAACACAGGGTTCTCAATCTGGATCCCCTGTTCATGTTTGCGCAGCGCTCCATGGCCCATCGGTTCATCGTGGCCGTCCTGGTGGTCATCCTGGCCTGGTTCGTGCGCGAGGCCATTGGTCCCCCCAGCCTGGGTGTGCCCTTTCTGACATTTTTTCCCGCTGCGGCCATCTCGGCGTTTCTGGGTGGGTTCTGGTCTGGCATGTTCGCCGCCATGCTGGGGGCATCCCTGGCAACCTATTATTACATTCCCCCCTATGAGGATATTTCGTTCAATTTTCACTCCTCGACCATCTTTGGCAATCTGGTCTACCTGCTGGATGAACTCATCGTCTGTGCCGCAATGGCCACCCTGCACCGTTATCACCTCCGGGCCAGGGCGCAATACGCGGAAATGCACACCCTCATTCAGACCATTCCCGAAATGATCTGGCTGAAAAATCCCGATGGCATCTACCTGAAATGCAACTCCGCATTCGAGCGCCTGCTGGGCAAGCCCCAAGACGAGATCATCGGCAAAAGTGACCGGGAACTGTTTGGCGATGACGTGGCCAGGGAGCTGCGTGCAAAGGATCTGGACGCCATCTCCGCGTCCGAGCCCCTGACCGATGAGGTGTGGGTGCCCAGTGTCGAACTCGATCAACCCATTTTGCGGGAAACCATCAAGGCCGCGATGCGCACAGACGATGGCAGGCTGATCGGGGTGTTGGGCATCGGGCGTGACATCACCGAACGCAGAAAGATGGAAAAAGCCCTCTCTCAACACCAGCGGGAGCTGGAAGGCCTGGTGACCGAACGGACCAGCCAGGTTCGTCTGCTGAACTCCGAACTGGAGGCACTGGTCGTCAAGGCGGTGGCCGCCAGTCAAGCCAAAAGCAGCTTCCTGGCCAACATGAGCCACGAAATTCGCACCCCCCTGAATGCGCTTTTGGGCTTCGCCCACCTCCTCGACACAACCCGGCTGGATGCGGAACAGCAGGATTTTGTCCACAAAGTCCAGGGAGCAGGACGGGCGTTGCTGGGCATCATCAATGATGTGCTCGATTTCTCCAAGATCGAGGCCGGGCGTATGGAACTCCACCACGCCACTTTCCATCTCAACGGCATGCTGGAGGATCTTTCCGCCCTCATGACCGGCAACGTTGGCAACAAAGGCATCGAGCTGATCATCAGTCTGGATCCCGGCCTGCCAGACAAACTGCAAGGAGACGCCATGCGTCTTTTGCAGGTATTGACCAACCTGGTCGGCAATGCCATCAAATTTACCGATCACGGGCATGTCGCCCTGCGTGTACAAGGGTTGGAACGGCAGGTCAGCCGCACCGTGCTGCGTTTTGTCATACAGGACACGGGTATTGGCATCGCACCGGAGGTGTTGGAGCGGCTGTTCATGCCCTTCGCCCAGGCTGACGTCTCCACAACCCGCCGTTTTGGTGGCACGGGTCTGGGGTTGGCCATCACCAGGCGTCTGGTCGAACTGATGGGTGGTGAATTGGGTGCCAGCAGTACGCCGGGGGTTGGCAGCGAATTTTGGGTCAACATCCCCCTCGACATCGTCGACACACCACAACAGGCCGTGCAAAAGACAACGCCGCCGATCAAGGTTCTGATCGCCGATGATCATGACCTCCAGCGTGAGGTTCTGACGGCCACCGCCCAAACCCTGGGCTGGCAGGCCGAGGCCGTGGCATCAGGCGAGGCTGTCCTGGCACGTACCCGGGAACTGCACACCTTCGATATCCTCCTGCTGGACTGGAAAATGCCCGGTCTGGACGGACTGGCCACGAGCAGTGCCCTGCTCGCCGATCCCGACTGTCCCGAATCGCCCATCATCCTCATGGTGACGGCCCACGATCAGGAGACCTTGCGCCAGGCACCGGAGGTTGGCGCCATCGATGGCATCCTCGCCAAGCCGGTAACCCCGTCCGCGCTCTTCAACGCGTTCCTCCACGCCAAGGCCAAACGCGCCGAGTGGTGTGATGACCTGGTGGCCAAGGGGCGTTCGGACCATCAGGAGCAACGTCTGTTCGGAATCAGGATCCTGGTAGTGGATGACAGCGACATCAACCTCGATGTAGCCCGCCGCATTCTGGAACTGGAAGGCGCCGAGGTCACCACGGCCCGCCATGGCCAGGAGTCCCTGGCCATTTTGCGCACCCACCCGGAAGCGTTCGATGTGGTGCTGATGGATGTGCAGATGCCCATCATGGATGGCAACGAGGTGGTGCGCATCATCCGCCAGGAGCCGCAATGGACCTCCCTCCCGATCATCGCCCTGACCGCCGGTGCCCTGGACAGCGAGCGGCAACGGGCGCTCGCCGCCGGCATGAGCGATTTCATTGCCAAGCCGTTCGATGTGGAAAAGATGATGCGTACCATACGCACTCTGGTCGAACAGACGCGACCCCTTGCAACCCCGCCCGTGACCTGTGCGGCGCCGCCTGTCACCTCCGCAGCATGGCCGGAGATTGCCGGTATCGATCTCCGGGATGTCTATCTGCGTCTGGGAGACAACTGGCCACTTTTTTTGTCACTCCTGACGCGCCTGCTCGACGAGTTTCTCACCATCGCACAGGATGTCGAACAGGATCTCCTGGCACAGAAGACGACTCAGGCTGCCATGCGCCTGCACAAGTTGCGCGGCTCCGCAGGCAACACGGGGGCAAAAGCGATCCACCGGATGGCCGGCGAGCTGGAAACCCTCTTGCGGGCACACCCCGATGAGGATATCACCAACCGCCTTCCCCTGCTCGACGCAGCGTTGCAGAAACTGGCCCGCGCCGCCGCACCGCATCTGGCCCCGCCAGCCACTCCCGCACCCGATCACGGGGTTGCCTCCCCCAGGGCTGAGGCAATCCCACCTGCGGATCAGGCAGCCATCGACGCGCTGCTGACCGCCCTGGAGCAACAAAATTGCGCAGCCACATCTCTCTTCGAGGCGTTGGCGCCAACCTTGTCCGCCCATTTGGGAGCGGCGGAGCTGGATCAGCTCACCCATGCCATCAACAGCCTCAGCTTCGACGAGGCGCTGAAACAGCTTGCCACGTTGAAAAAGCCGTAACGCGACTCCCTGGAAAGAGCCTGGTGATCAACTTTGACCCTATCGCTTTTCCACCCCTGTCCCAGAGTCATTTGCTTGTCTGCCCGCATGGTGACACTCTGGCTCCGTTGTCAGGCATGCACGTTCAAGGTATCAACACGCACGACAAGGCAATATCGAACCATGGGTGATCACGACAGTGGTTACAAGCGGCTCTTTTCCCATCCGGAAATGGTACGCGATCTCTTGCTGGGATTCGTCAAGGAGAGCTGGGTCAACGAAGTGGATCTCTCCACCCTGGAAAAAGCGAGCGGAGGGTATGTCACAGACGATCTGCGGGATCGCGAAGATGACCTCATCTGGAAAATTCGCTGGAAAGAAACATGGCTGTTCATCTACCTGTTGATCGAGTTCCAATCCACCGTGGAGTGGTTCATGTCGGTGCGAATGGACTGCTACACGATGCTGCTCTACCAGGATTTGATCAGCAGCGGTTCCATCAAACCGGGGGAAAAGTTGCCACCTGTGTTGCCGGTTGTGATATATAATGGCAAAGCGAGGTGGAGTGCTGCGCTCGATGTGGCTGATCTGATCGTCCAACCCCCCGGCGGTCTGGAGCAATATCGCCCCCGAATGCGTTATCTGCTCATCGATGGCGTCCGCTACGCCAAGGCCGGGTTATCCTCGCAACGCAACCTGGTGGCAGCGCTCTTCCGCCTGGAACAGTGCCGCAGCACAGATGAAATCCGTCTGGTTCTGCGGGATCTGATCGACTGGGTGAAGGCACCCGAGCAAACCAGCCTGCGCCGCGCCTTCACGGTATGGCTGGGTCGTGTGTTGCTGCCAAGACGAATACCTGGACAGACAATTCCAGAAAAATCTGATTTACAGGAGGTTGATGCCATGTTGGCCGAAACAGTGCAGGAGTGGACCCTCCAATGGGAAGAGGAAGGACGCCAAAAGGGACTCCAGGAAGGACTCAAAGAAGGACTCCAGAAGGGGAGTGCCTCCCTTTTCCTCTGTTTGCTGGAGAACAGGTTCGGCGGCCTGCCCAGTCAGGTCCGGAAAAAAGTCCTCAACACAGAACAACCAACCCTGGAAAGATGGAGCCTTCGCCTCTTCAAAGCCAACTCGCTGGAAGAAATTTTCGATCCATGACCCGGTCGCCTTTTCCCTGACATATCCCTGGTAGGTACGCATGAAATTTCAACGAGACAATGACACGGGCGGCTTTACCCTGATCGAAATCATGGTGGTGCTGGTCATTCTGGCGGTATTGGCAACCCTGGTGGTGCCACGCATCATGGATCGCCCCGATCAGGCGCGCATGGTCAAAGCCAAACAAGAGATTCGTATATTGGAAAACGCCCTGAATCTCTACAAACTGGACAACTTCGTCTATCCCTCGACGGACCAGGGGCTGGAAGCCCTGGTCAAGAAGCCCAGCGGCCAACCGGATGCCCCCAACTGGAAAGAGGGCGGCTACATCGCCCGCATGCCCATGGACCCCTGGAAACGACCCTACCAATACCTGCAACCAGGAACACACGGCAGTACTTTTGACCTCTTTACCTATGGCGCCGATGGCCGGGAAGGTGGCACCGGCATCAACGCCGATATCGGCAACTGGAATCTGGACGATTGATCACGGCCAACCTCCCCATGCCCGCGACGAAACACCGGCCCCCTGCCCGATCTGCCATTTGTGACCATGCACGGAAAGGGTACGGTTTCACTCTCTTGGAACTGATGGTTGTTCTCTCCATCGTTGCCGTCATGACCTCCATGGTCCTGATGGTCCGGGGTACGCCGAACAACCTGAAAAAGATTGAAGATGAAGGAAAACGACTGAAGGCACTCATCTCCATGGTCTCTGACGAGGCCATCGTGACGGGTCGCGAGCTGGGCATGCAGTTCTACCAGAAGGGGTACGCCTTCCTGGGGCGGGAGGATGATGGCAAGTGGCGGTATATACTGGAGAAACCCCTTGGAAAACGTCTGTTGCCACCTGGATTCCGGATGGAGCTGACCCTGGAGACCCGACCCGTGGAATTGAAGACGGAAGAGGAACACGACATCAAACCTCACATGGTGTTTGGGACCACCGGAGAGACCCTGCCCTTCAAACTCGACTTGCAGGGTCCGAATGGCCAACGCATGACTCTCTCCGGAAATGGTCGGGGAACGATCCAGTTGCAACGTCCCAACAGGTCGTGAAGTGTCCGGCAGCCGCCCTCGCAGCGGAGGGTTTTCCCTTCTGGAAGTCCTGGTGGCCCTGACGGTTCTGGCCATCTCCCTGGGTGTCATGGTGACTTCCAGCGGACGTCAGGCCGAAAATTCCGTCTACATGCGAGACAAGATCCTCGCCCACTGGGTAGCCATGAACGCAGTCACAACGCTTCATGTCATGAAAAGCTGGCCGGATACCGGCACCCTTGAAGGGCATGAAGAGATGGCCAACCGGGATTGGTCGTGGACCATCCTGGTCTCTTCGACCCCGGATGCGACCTTGCGACGCTTGACCATATCTGTCCGGTTGGGCAAGGAAAAAAAAGCCTCCCCCCTGGTTCGCCTGGAGAGTTACCTTGGCAAACCGTGATCCCGACCAACGGAGTTTGTTCCTGCCCAAAAAGAGGAGTACCTTCTCCGCCGGTTTTACCCTGGTGGAGTTGCTGATCGCCATGGCTGTCCTTGCCATCATGCTCGTCATGGCCTTTGGCGGATTGAAGGTGCTGCTGAATACCCAGGAGGAGGTGGCCCGCCGTAATCGGGAACTTGGCCAACTGCAAATGCTCGTCAACCAGATCAAAACCGATCTGGAACAGGCGGCCAATCGCCCCGCAAGAGATGCGGAGGGTACCGATCACCCCCCCATGGTGGGCCAGCCCGCTGTGGAGGATCCCCCCTCCGCGCTTGACAAAAACACCGATATTCCCTTCCTGTCCTTGACTCGTACCGGACGCGACAATCCGCTCCATGTCCATCGAAGTGCCCTGCAAAGGGTGGCCTACGCCTTCAAAAAAAAACAGCTCGTTCGCCTCTCCTGGGAGATGCTGGACCAGACCCCCAACACCCTCCCGGTACGCGATGTGATGCTGGACAATCTGCAAGGAGTGGATGTGCGCTATCTGGATAACGACCTGGCCTGGCATACGCGCTGGCCGGAAGGGGGAAGAACCGGAGTATCCGGTCTGCCCCGAGCCGTGGAGATCGTCCTGGAGGTACGCGGTCTGGGAAGAGTTCGTCAACTCGTCCGGGTCATGGACTAGGTGGCCGTATGACCAGACAAAGGAACCCGCAAAAACAATCTCACGAAGCGAGGCACGAAGCGGGAGTCGCCCTGATCATGGCCCTGTTGATCGTCGCCATGGCCACGACAGCCATTGTTTCCATGATCAACGCGCAACGCATCGACCTGCGCCGCACGGAAAACATATTTGCCCACGATCAGGCAGCCTTGATCGCCTATGGCGGCGAAATCTGGGCCAAAAGAGTCCTGACCAGAGACAAGGTGGAAAACCATCTGGATACCCTGGATGAGACGTGGGCACAAAAATTGTCGCCGATGGCCCTCGACCACGGCGTGGTATCAGGCTACATCGAGGATATGACCGGTCGCTTCAACCTCAACAACCTGGTCACCGTCAACAATCAAAGCCTGCTGGATATGGGACGCTTTCGGAGATTGTTGCTGCAACTGGGTCTCAATCCCGATCTGGCCTACGCGGTGGCGGACTGGATCGACGAGAATGAAATCATCGGTGGCCCGGGTGGGGCCGAAGATCCGGAATATCTGGCCATGACTCCCCCCTATCGTGCCGCCAACCGACCCATGACCAGCACGACGGAATTGATGATGATCAAAGGGTTCGATGCTGCAAGTTACCAGAAATTGGCGCCGTTTGTGACCGCCCTGCCAACCTATACCGACATCAACGTCAATACCGCCTCTCCTGTGGTACTGCGCATTCTGGTCGAGAATCTCAAGGATGGCGACCTCGAACGACTGTTGCAGCGCCGCAAACAAAAACCCTTCCAGAATGCCAACGATTTTTTGACTGACCCAACCCTGGCCCACTATGTGATCCCCCCACGCGGGATCAACGTGGCAAGTATCTATTTTCTGGTGACAATCCATGCGCGCATTGGTAACAGTCGGGTGCATCTGTTCAGTCTGCTCCAGCGCACCAACACCAACATACATGTCCTCATGCGCGGCCAGGGAGTATTATGACTCCGTGTGGATGGACCTGCCGTCATGGCACACATGTCCTCACGCACGACCAGGGAGTATGATGGCCACGCACCTTCGGACACACTGTTTTGGAGTGATACAAATAAAATGGGGAGTTGCGCTTATATTCATCTCACGACGCAGGCGGACCAGTCCGCCACCCGTGCGAGCGACAAACTGACCTGGGTTGGACCAGAAGGCCATACCAGAACTGAAGAGGCCAAACAGGTGGCGACTGCCACGGCCCGTATGCGTATTGTGGCAGTGGCTCCCGGCGTCGATGTCCTGATCCACGCCCTGCCTGTGCCCAAAACCAGTCGGCGCAATCTCGTCAAGGCGATCCCCTTTCTCCTTGAAGAGAAGGTCGCATCGCCACTGGAAAAACTGCACTTTTCGCTGGGGCCACCGCTCGATAACGACGAACGGCCCGTGGCTGTCACCGATATCGACCTCATGGAGCAGTGGCTTGCCCAGTTGGGTGACATCGGTATCCGGCCTGACTCGATGGTCAGCGAAACCCTGCTGCTGCCCTGGACACCCGCCAGCTGGACCCTGCTGCAAACCCCGGAAAAAGCCCTGATACGCACAGGCCGGTATACCGGATTGGCCATGGATACGGCCCATGCCCGCTTCCTCCTCGACCGCCTCCTGGCCGAAACGGATCAAACCGCCCAACCCGAAAAACTTTTGGTGCTGAACTACACCGCCGAGCCTTTCAACACCCTGTTTCCGGACCACCCGCAGCTGATCGTCGAAGAGACCCGCCCCGACATGGATCCGGCAGCCCTCATGGCCAGAAGTACGCTGGAATCGACAAACTTCAACCTCCTGCAAGGACGCTTCGGCATTCAGGGACGCTGGGAAGGTATTCTACGTCCGTTCCGCCTGACCGCCGCCCTGGCGCTCCTCTGGATCCTGGTCAAACTGGGCGTCGTTTTTGTCGACAACCAACGCATGGAAGCCCAACTCCAGGCACAGGAGACCCGTATCCAGGAGATATTCCAGCAAGCGTTTCCGGGAACCCGGGTCGTCAAACCCGAAGCACAAATGCAGGAACGACTGAAACGCCTGCGCCAGGATGCCGGAGGTGGCCAGGAGTTTTTGAACCTCCTGATTCAGGTGGGCCCACCCGTCCTGGCCACACCCGGAACCATCATGGAACGTATCCGCTACCAGGATGGTCTCCTGGATTTTTATCTCTACACCAAAGACCTCGAGCAACTGAACAAACTCAAGCAAACCATTGAAACATCCGGTCGGATGGAGGTCACCATTCGTTCGGCCGTCAAACATGATGATTCTGTGGAAAGTCATTTACAGATCAAGGGATTGTAATGTTGAAACTGAACGCATACCTGCAAACCCGCTGGTCAGGCATCGGCGATCGCGAGAAGGTGCTGGTCATGGGCGGCAGCCTGCTGTTGGCCTTCCTGCTGCTGTTTTTCCTGGTCTGGTCGCCGATTCAGGAGCAGCATCGGGAGTTGCGCACCATGACGGAAAACCGTGCCAATACCATACGCTGGATGGAACAGGCATCCCGCGAGGTGGCTCATTTGAAATCCTTGACCGGCTCCAGACTGTCTCTGGAAAAAGGGGACTCGCTTCTCTCCCTGGCCGACCGCAGCGTCCGCAAACAAGGCCTGGGGCCGGTACTTAAACGCGTGGAACCGGATGGCCAGGACAAAGTGAGGTTGTGGTTTGAACAGGCCCCTTTTCAGCCTCTGCTCGTCTGGATGGAGGCCCTCCACGATCGCTACGGAATCGAAACAGTCAACGTTTCCATCGAGAAGGGAAAAAATCCTGGCCTGGTCAATACCCAGTTGGTACTGGTCATGCAGGCTGCTCCGTGACTCGTGAGGAGATATCATGTTCTATATATTAAGCAGATGGTGGTTTTACGCTATCATTGCTGTTGTGTCGTTTCTGTTTTTTCTTTTTGCCAATTTGCCGGCCTCTTTCGTCTATGAAATGTTCCGTCGTAACATCGCCCCGTTGCAACTGGATGATATCTCCGGAACCCTGTGGAGCGGTCGGGCGAACCGGCTGGTTCATCCCTCTGTCCAGCTGGAGTCCCTGCGTTGGGAGGTCGATCCAAAGGAGGTTTTGCGCGGAAAGTGGACTGGTCTGTTCTACATTGGCAACTCCAGGCAGTTCCGCCTCCGTGGTCGCGTCGATGTCATCGATCGACAACATGCGCGTCTGCAACAGGTCGTGGGAGACACCACCATCCCGTACCTGGCCAATCTCTTCAAGAATTTCACTTTTCAGATCAAAGGGGACGTCGAACTTGCCTTCGATGATTTCGCCCTGCGACCCAATGGTTTCCCGGAGGCAACAGGTCGCGTTGGCATAACCAATCTTGAATTTGGCCCCCCCTGGAAAATATTTCTCGGTGACATTCGCCTGGTATCCAGCATGGAAAGTGATATGATCTCCATCCAAATCAATGACGTTCGCAGCCCTCTCATCGCGAGCATCAAACTGCAAATATGGGAAACAGGTCGTTATCGTCTCAAAGGCATGATCGAGGTCCAGGCGGGAGAAAACAAGCAGGCCATGGAAGAGTTCTTGCGCCAGACGATTGGTCTCACCTCCGAAAATGGGCGCTTCCCCCTCAACTATGTCGGAACCGTGCCCTATTTCCGGTGACATGTCGGGATGGATCATTTACTTTCGCCGTTTTTGGGAAATGCCACGTCCATGCTCATCGGCCTGATGTCCGACTCACACGATCATATCGGTCATATGCACCGGGCTTGCGCCGTGTTTCAGGAGCGTCGGGTGGCACTGTTGATCCACGCCGGAGACATGGTCAGCCCAGGTGCGCTGCGCTCTCTGCAAATGGCGAACGTGGCAGCGGTGTTCGGCAACAACGATGGGGAAAAACAGGGTCTTCTCCAATTGTTTCATGAACGCGACTGGCGTTTGCAAGGAGATTTTCTTGAAGTGACCGTGGATGAAAAACAGATGGCCGTCTATCACGGCACCTACCCACCCCTGCGGGATGCCCTGATTGCCAGCGGCCACTACCACTACGTCGTTTACGGCCATACCCACCAGCCGGAAAACAGACGCATCGGTGCCACTCTGGCCCTGAATCCGGGTACCGCTCACGGTTTTGGCGCCCGTGCCACGGTGATGCTCCTGAACACTCTTCATGACGATGTCGAGCTGATCGATCTGGGATGATGGAAGAAAAAAAGCCTTATTTTCTCGTTGCCGACGATGACCCCGTCACCCGGCTGATGTTGTGTCGCTTTCTGGAAAAAATCGGCTATGACACTCTGGGCGTCAAAAATGGCGCCGAAGCCATCCAGCGCTTCACGGAGCGCATTCCCGATGTCGTTTTGATGGACGCCAAAATGCCCGTCATGGACGGCTTTCAGGCCTGCCTGGAGATCAAGAAACGACCGGGCGCCGCCCAGGTTCCGGTCATCATGATCACCGGCCTGAATGACGAAGAGTCGGTGGACAAGGCCTTCGATGTCGGTGCGACCGATTTTGTCCCCAAGCCCATCCATTGGGCCATCCTGCGCAATCGGGTGCGCTATCTGCTTCAGGTGTTGAGCGCAGAGCGGCAACTTTACCTGGCAGCCAACGTCCTCGAAAGCACCGCCGAAGGGGTCGTCGTCACCGATCCGGAGGCAACCATCCTTTCCGTCAATCCGGCCTTTCAGCGCATCACCGGCTACCAGGCCGAAGAGGCGATCGGCAGACCCATGAGCCTGCTGCAATCGGGCCGACACGACGCGGCCTTCTATCAATACCTGTGGAAATCCCTGACCAGCGACAACAGCTGGCAGGGAGAGATCTGGAACCGCAGAAAAAATGGCGAGATCTACCCCCAGTGGACCCATATCAACGCCATTCGCTCGCCCCGGGGAAACACGACCAACTATGTGATGGTCTTTTCGGATTTGACGGCATCCAAGGAGTCCGAAGAAAATCTGCTCTATCTGACCGGGCATGATCTCCTGACAGGTCTGCCCAACCGTCTCATGTTTCACGAACGTCTGGGGAGCCTGCTTGCCGAAGCCAAACGGGAACCGGAAGCGATGATTGCCGTCTTCCTGCTCGACCTGGATCGCTTCAAGGTGGTCAACGACACCATGGGACACGATGTCGGGGATCGTCTGCTCGTCGAGGTAGCACAACGACTCTCGGCCTGCATACCACCCCATGCCACCCTGGCTCGCGTAGGCGGCGACGAATTCGGCGTCATCCTGCCCCACCCGGAAAGCACCAACGACGCCGCCGCCCTGGCGCGCGACATTCTGGCCCGGCTCTCCGAACTGTACAAGATGGACAGCATGGAGTTTTTCCTGGGGTGCAGCATCGGCATCGGCATCTACCCCCTGGATGGCGAAGATGTCAAGACCCTGACCAAAAACACCGATGCGGCCATGTCGCACGCCAAAGAACAGGGACGCAACAACTGGCAATTCTATCGCAACGAGTTCAACACGGCATCCCTGGCACGCATGCTCCTGGAAAACAGTCTGCGCAATGCCCTGGAACGGGATCAATTTTTATTGTATTACCAACCCCAGGTCGATCTGCAACACATGCGTCTGGTCGGCGTGGAAGCCCTGATCCGCTGGAACCACCCGGAAAAAGGGATGGTCTCGCCCGGTGAATTCATTCCATTGGCCGAGGCGACGGGTTTGATCGTTCCCATGGGTCGCTGGGCCTTGCTTACCGCCTGTCGGCAGGCGAAAGTGTGGCAGGACGCGGGGTATCCGCCCCTGCGCATGGGGGTCAATCTGTCGGGGATTCAATTCAAACTGCCCGGTTTTACCGAACAGGTTCTGGCCATCATCCAGGAGGTCGGGCTTGACCCCCGGCACGTCGAACTGGAACTGACCGAAAGCATCGCCATGGGAGACGTCGCCGAGAGTCTGGCCAAATTGCAAACCTTGTCACGCAGCCATATACGCCTGGCCATCGATGATTTTGGTACGGGATTCTCCTCGTTTGGCTATCTGAAAAAATTTCCCATCAACACCTTGAAAATTGACCAATCGTTTGTACGTACATGCAATTCCAGCCCGGAAGACGCCGCCATCATCCGTGCCTTCATTGGCATTGCCCACAGTTTCGGTTTGCGGGTCATCGCCGAAGGGGTGGAAACCGAAGAACAACTGGCCTTTTTACGCACCGAGCAGTGTGACGAAATTCAGGGGTATTATTTCAGTCGACCCCTCCCGGCCAGTGCGTTTCAGCTCTTCATGGACAGCTGGTTCAACGACAAGAGGTGATGCATCATGCAGGCACAACGCCCCAAACAGGCAATGATCATTGTGTTGGTCGCCATGGCTGTAACGCTCCTCGCCGCCTTGAACCTCTTTTACGGCCTGGCCAAGGATCGACCGACACAGGTCAGCCATCTTCCCCCCGACCTGGTGGGAACCCTCCTCCCCTCCCCAAAAACGCTGACCGACTTTCAATTGACGGACCATCACGGTCAGGCATGGACTCTGGAACGCCTGCGAGGCCAATGGAGCCTGCTCTTCTTTGGCTATACCCACTGCCCGGATGTCTGTCCCATGTCCATGGGTTTCCTGGGTGATGTTTTCACTCATTTGGGCAACAAACCCTTTGGTGAGACAAAAGTGCAGGGAATTTTCATATCGGTGGACCCCAAACGCGATACCACGGATCTGTTGAGAGATTATGTCACCTTTTTCAATCCGGGGTTTTTGGGCGTGACCGGCAAAGAGGTCGCGTTGAAAGAGCTTTCCCGTCAGGTCGGAGCCTTTTATGCCGTCAACCCCGGCGGAACGGAAGATGCCTACGAAGTGACCCACAGCTCGGCGTTCTTCTTGATCGCACCGACGGGAAACCTGGTCGGCGTCCTCTCCCCGAACAACAATTCACCGGATCTGGCAGCCGAAAAAATCAAACGTATCGTCAGCCATCTTGGAGGAAAAAAATGAAATCACCGCGCAGGGGTCTCTGGCTGGTCCTGGGGATGGTTGGTTGTTCCCTGACCAGCCTGGCCATGGCCGAAGAGTCGGGCATGGCCGTCGAAAAAGCCTGGGTGCGCGAAGCCCCCCCGGCCATGCAGGTCACCGCTGCCTACATGGTCCTGAAAAACGCTTCGGCCAAGCCGGTCGTCCTGACCAGTGTCACCACGCCCGATTTTGCCAAGGTCGAACTCCATGAGACTGTGCAACACCAGGGACAGGCGCACATGCAGGCCGTGAAAGAGTTGTCCATTCCTGCCCGCGGACACGTCACTCTGCAGCCCGGCGGACACCACCTGATGTTGATCGCACCACAAAAAAACACGCCCCTGCGAACGGGTGATCAAGTCTCCCTGACCCTGACCTTCAAAGAGGGAAAACCCCTCACCGTGACAGCCATGGTCAAAAAGGATATCAAAAGCTCCTCCCCGACAGACGCTGACCACACCCAACACATGGATCAAAAACACGGCCATTGAGTTCAATTGACTCGATCCTGGGCCTGATCAACCAGCTTTCCGCGACCCCCTCCTCCTCTCCCTCATGTCCCAATCATGGAGAGAAAAGGTGTGGCTCCTATGAGGTCTCCATGGGCATCCTGATTGAAGTCGAGAACCTGCGCAAAGAGTTCCGCTGGGTCAAGGCGGTCGATGGCATCTCCTTTCGTGTGCGGCGGGGTGAGGTGTTGGGCTTCCTCGGACCCAATGGCGCCGGGAAATCCACCACCATGCGCATGATCACCGGCTTTTTGCCGCCAACCAGCGGGCGTGTGCGTGTCGCCGGCTTCGATATGCGCCAGCAGGCCCTGGAGGGCAAACGTTCTCTGGGCTACCTTCCGGAGGGCTCGCCGGCCTATGCCGACATGACTCCGGCTGGATTTCTCGACTTTGTTGCCGGTATCCGCAAAATGGACGGTCGGGAGAAGAAACGTCGCATCGAAGAGACCGTGGAGCTCGTGCATATCGACAAGGTGATGCACCAGCCCATCGAGACCCTCTCCAAGGGATTCAAGCGGCGTGTCGGTCTGGCGCAGGCCATTCTGCACGACCCCGAGATTCTCGTCCTGGACGAACCCACCGATGGCCTCGATCCCAACCAAAAACAGGAGGTGCGTGCCCTGATCCGGCAGATGGCGGAGAAAAAAGCCATCATTCTCTCCACCCATATCCTCGAAGAGGTGCAGCCGGTGTGTACCCGGGTGGCGGTGATCGCCCGGGGCAGACTCCTGGCCAACGAGACACCCGAGGCCTTCGAGAGCCGCTCGCGCCATCACAACGCCGTCACCCTGGCCCTCAACCCCGGTCAGGCCGCCGAGGCCCGCGCAATCTTTGCCAATCTGCCGGATGTGCTCGAGCTGCAAACCTTGATCGACAACCCCGAGCGTGTGGAGCTGCGTCTCTTGCCGCGTCCGGGGGCTTCTCTTGCCGCCATGGTGGGCGCAACGGCACACGCCCGCGGCTGGTCGCTGGAAAAATTGTTCGTCGATCGCGGTCATCTCGACGAAGCCTTCCGCACCTTGACACAACCCACCGATGCGCAACCCTCCTGAGGAGTCCTGCAACCATTGCGCAACCATACCGAGGGATTCTGAAACCATGTGGAACTCTGTCGCCAGGGTCTTTCAACGCGAAATGACAGGTTATTTCACCACCCCCATCGCCTATGTCTTTCTGGTGATCTTTCTCTCTCTTTCCGGGGTGTTCACCTTCAATGTCGGCCATTTTTTCCCCCGGGGACAAGCGGATTTGCTGTCGTTTTTCACGTATCATCCCTGGCTTTATCTCTTCCTCATCCCGGCGCTGACGATGCGCCTGTGGGCCGAAGAGCGCAAAAGTGGCTCCATCGAGCTGTTGCTCACCCTGCCGATCCGTACCGTGGAGGCGGTTCTCGGCAAATTTTTTGCCGCCTGGTGTTTTACGGCCATTGCCCTGATCTTGACCTTTCCCTTGTGGTTGACGGTCAACTATCTGGGCAACCCGGACAACGGCGTCATCCTGGCCAGCTATATCGGGAGTCTGTTTCTGGCTGGTGGTTTTCTGGCCATCGGTTCCTGCCTCTCCGCCGTTACGCGCAACCAGGTGATCGCCTTTGTGATCACCGTCACCGTGGGGCTGGGCTTCATCCTGAGCGGCCACCCCATGATCCTGGAGTTTTTCAATGGTTGGGCGCCGGTCATCCTGCGTGAAACAGTGGCCTCGTTCAGTTTTTTGACCCATTTCACCAACATTGGCAAAGGGGTGATCGACCTGCGGGACGGGATCTACTTTGGTTCATTGATGGCCTTCTGGCTCTATGCCAACGTCCTGCTTCTTGAACAGCGCAAAGGGGAGTGACGCCATGTTGACACGGATTGTGACACGTATGCGCTCGGCAAGTCGCCTGACGATAGCCCTGGTGGCCTTTCTCCTGCTCAACATTCTGGCCAATCACCTGCTGAAGTCGGCGCGGCTGGACCTGACAGCCAACCACCTCTACACCCTGTCGGAGGGAACCCGGCGCATCCTGAACAACCTCCAAGAGCCGGTCCATCTCTGGTTCTTTGTTTCGCGCTCCCTGACCAACAACGTGCCCGGCATGGGGCCTCATGTCACACGCATCTACGACCTGCTGGACGAATATGTCCGCATCGCCGGGCCGAACCTGCGTCTGACCATCGTCAATCCGGAGCCTTTCTCGGTGGAAGAGGATCTGGCGATGGATGCCGGATTGCGGGGGGTCTCCATTCCCAACGCTTCCGGCAAGATCTATCTGGGATTGGTGGCTCGCAGCGGCCAGGAGCGCACCGAAAGCATCCCCTTTCTTCTTCCGCAGTGGGGCGAGCAGCTGGAGTATGACCTCACCGCGCTGATCTATCGTCTGACACGCGCGAGAAAGCCGGTCCTGGGTCTGCTCTCCACCTTGCCTTTGGCTGGTGTTGCCGCCTCCATCCTGCCTGATGGCCCCTCGGGGAAGCCCCCCTGGGCCATCTATAAAGAGTTGGACAAGTTTTTCACCATCAAGCCCATCCAAACGGGTGACGACACAATTCCCGCCGATGTCGATCTCCTGATGGTGGTCCATCCGCGTGACCTGACCACGCCTCCTTTGTACGCCATCGATCAATTTGTCCTGAGCGGCAAGCCAACGGTGATGTTTGCCGACCCCTTTTGTCAGGCCCAGGAAAACGCCACACCATGGTTGGCCAGTTCGTTGCCCAATCCGTTGCTGATCGGTTGGGGCATAGAGACAAGCAGGGATCAGGTGGCTGCCGATCTGCAAGCCGCCAGAAAGATTCGCTTCAACAGCGTCGAGACCGGCAGCACCCTGATCAACTACCCGGTCTGGATCGATGTGGGGCCCCTGCAACTGCACCGGCAGGATCCCATCACCGCCAATCTGGATCTGGTCACCCTGGCCACGGCGGGGATCCTGGCCGCGCCGTCCAGGCACAACATCCAGATCGACCCCCTGATCAGGACCGGCGACCAGGGAGGCCGTTTCGATCTGGGCATGCTCGGTCCCACCTCCTCGCCGCAACGCCTGATCCAGGAGTACAAACCCGAAGGGTCGGCCATTCTGGCGGCACGTATCCGTGGTCACCTCCCCTCGGCCTTTCCCGAGGGTCGTCCGTCCAGGACTGCGGACGACGCCGGCACAAATCGCAAACCCGGTCACCTGGACAACCCCCAAGGCCCCATCAAACTGGTCGTGGTCGCTGACTGCGATCTGCTCCAGGATCAATTCTGGGTGCGTCGGACGGAATTTTTGGACATGCCGGTCGATGTACCCTACACCGCCAACGGGCGCCTGGTCCTGAACATCGTCGATGACCTGCTCTCCCGCTCCGAATTGATCAGTGCCCGAAATCAGAGTCGTTCGCAGGCGGCACGCCCCTTTGTGCGTCTGCAAACCATCCGGCAACAGGCCGAACTCCACTCCCAGGAGATCCAGAAGGTGCTGAACCAGCGCTTCCTGGAGACCCAGAAACGTTTCACGGAGCTGCAGAATCAGCAGGGCAAGGAGACCCCGCCCAACCCCGCCCAACTGGCCGAAATCGACAGGTTCCGCCAGGAGCTGCTCACCATCCGCAAAGAGCTGCGCGATGCCCAAAGACGCCTGAATCTGGAAGTGGAACGTACACAAACCTGGATCAAGTTTCTGGATATCGGGGTGATTCCTCTGCTGGTCGGCATGGGCGGGGTGCTGGTTGGAGTGCGGCGCCTGCGTCGGGCACGGCTCGCTTCGTCACATCGCCAACAGGGATGACCCGACAACAACCCCGGCGCATTTTTGATTGCTTTTCCACCACCCTTGGGTCATTTTTTTCGGGTCGATCTTCCCATCGACGCAGGGCAGGGGGGAAACAAGCGAGGGAGAATCCATGGTCACCGACGAGGCTACCCTTAAACGACAGAAGCGTTTCCGGGAACGTCGCAGCAACGAGGGGCAGAAGCGCGTCGCCGTCTGGCTCGCACCCAAAACCCTGGAAGCGTTGGAACGGCTCAAGTCCCTGGAGGTCGGCGCGACCGACGCCACGGTCATCAGCCAGGCCCTGCTGATGGCAGCCGAGTTCGCAGGCAAAAAAAAACCCGCTCTCCCCGACAATCCGGCGGTCATTCAAAAACGCCTGGAAAATTTGTTGCAGACCTTTCGGGAACTCAAGCCCGATATTCAGCTGCATGCCATTCTGGCTTTTGCCATCCTCGGCAACCGCTCCGAGGTAGACATGAACCAACTGGCGGAAGATATTGGCAAATCACGCCTGGTCACCATGTGGGATCTGCAGGATTTCCAGGAAGCACCGCACGGACGCAACGTCGCCATGGGACTGGTGGAATTCGAGCATCCTCTGGGTGGTCGGCACCAATCGGGATCCATGCGCCTGACCGCCAAGGGGGAGGCCTTTTTGCTCCACCTGGGCGAGATCATGATGGGCATCCAGTCCGAAAAAGATTGGGCAACACCGTTCAAGGCCTCACCAACGACCCATGACTGACGCTTGCGGGAGGGCCTTTTGAGCGACATCGCTCAGTGCCTGGTCTGGAACATCGACCCCGTCGTGACTCTGGGATCGCTCTCCGTGCGCTGGTATGGCATTCTGTTCGGCCTGGGCATCATCCTGGGTCACCATCTGCTCTCCTGGCAGATGAGGCGCGGCGGCTACCCGGAAAACGCTGACATACAACTGACCTGGGTCCTGGCCCTGGGCATGTTCATCGGGGCTTTCACCGGGCATCGCCTGTTCTACGAGTGGGGCCACGTCGTCGCCGATCCCTGGGCGACCTTCAGCCCGAAGGGACCGATCATCGGCCTCTCCAGCCACGGTGCCACACTGGGCATTCTGCTGGCCCTCTACGTTTTTCACCGCTGGAAACGCATCCCCTTTCTCGATCTGGCCGACCGCATCACCTTGGGCACGGCGCTGGTGGCTGTTTTCGTCCGCCTGGGCAACCTGGCCAATTCCGAGATCGTCGGCAAGATCACCTCCGTCCCCTGGGCCTTTTGCCTGCCGCGCTACGACACCGTCGGGCTGGTTCCCCGTCACCCTGTCCAGCTCTACGAGGCGTTTATTGGCCTGGTGGTGCTCGGCATCCTGCTCTGGGCCGACCGCCGTGGCGGCGGGGAGAATCGCCCGCGCGGCATGCTGACAGGGCTTTTCGCCGCCAGCTATTTCGGCCTGCGCATCCTGGCGGAACTCTTCAAGGAGCCCCTGGTCCTGTCAGCCGACGCGCCTCTTTCCATGGGACAACTCCTTTCCATACCATTCTTCCTGGTCGGGATCGTTCTTCTCAGTCGTTCCATGGCAAAAAGATAGACTAGGTCACTGCGCCTTGTGAACCCAGACCCAATCCTGGATGCCACCGGACGAGCAGTAGCCGCTGACCGATTCCTGGAGAACCTTGATGATCTCCGTATAGTTGAAATCTTTTGAGGCCTGCGAGAGTCGCACCAGATCCTTCTGCACCCGCTCCCAGGGAAACGACTCCTCCTGGGCATGCAGGATCATTTCATGTTCGGTCGGCAGGAGATTGTTGCCGATCAACAACTCCTCGTAGAGCTTTTCGCCTTCCCGCAAACCCGTATAGGTTATTTCAATATCCCCCTGGGGATTGTTTTGATCCTTGACCGTCAACCCGGCCAGACGAATCATGCGCCGGGCAAAATCGTCAATGCGGACCTGTTTGCCCATATTCAGGACGAAGACATCCCCGCCCCGGCCCATGGATCCCGCTTGAATGACCAACTCCGCCGCCTCGGAAATGGTCATGAAAAAACGCTCCACGTCGGGGTGGGTCACCGTCACCGGCCCTCCGCGTTTGATCTGCTCGCGGAACAGAGGCACCACCGAGCCGGACGAAGCCAACACATTGCCAAAACGGACAGAGACAAAACGTGTCCTGACATCGGGCTGCTGGGCAAGCCCTTGCAGGATCAGTTCGGTGAAGCGTTTGGTGGCTCCCATGACGTTGGTCGGGCGCACCGCCTTGTCGGTGGAGATCAGGACGAAGGTCTCCACTCCCGCCAGGTTGGCTGCCTCGGCCAGGTGCAACGTACCAAAAATGTTGTTTTGCACCCCCTCGATGGGGTTGCGCTCGATGATGGGAACATGCTTGTAGGCTGCGGCGTGATAAATTGTGCGAATTTCAAACGATTCAATGACCGACAGCATGCGCTTGCGATGTTCGGTCGATCCGAGGATCGGAATCAGCTCCGGTTTCTCCGGCAATCCACCAAGGATGCGCCGCAGCTCCTGTTCGACGGTATAAAGAGCGAACTCCGTCCGTTCGACCAGCACCAGACGCCTGGGAGCCAACCGGAGAATCTTCCGGCACAATTCCGAACCAATCGAGCCACCCGCTCCGGTCACCAGGACCGATTTGCTGCGGATGCAGGCATCCATCAACATCTGGTTGGGTTGGACGGGGGTGCGTTCCAGCAAATCCTCGATGCCGACCTGTTCGACATCCTCGACCCGTTTGTTGCCGCTGGCGATCTGTCCCAGATCCGGAACCACCATGACCTGAGCGGGGACATTTTCCAGCTCGCGGATGATCTCCGAGCGACGCACCCGGTCAACGGAGGGCATGGCCAGCATGATGCGTTGCACCCCGTATTTTTTGATCAGGTCTGGCAAATCCTTGGGGGAATGAACAGGCATGCCAAGGATTTCATGTCCTTGGATTTCCCTGTTGTCGTCAATGAAAAAGAGGGCTTGGGCCTCGACACTATGCTTGATGGCCATGACCAGCCGGACACCGGCATCGCCTGCCCCGTAAACGGCGGCGGGGATCCGCTTCCTCGAAGAACTCGGGCCGGACACCAACAAAAAGCGAACCAGCATGCGGCTGCCCTCGATCAGGATCAGCAGCAGCATCCCCTCGATGATCCACACCGTCGGAGAAAACAATGAAATATCAAGTATTTTTGCACCAACAACCGTCAAAAAAACACTGAGCGTCACCGCCTTGAGAATACTGAAGACCGCTTGGGCCTCCATGAAACGAATGATGGCCCGATACAGACCAAAATGCTGAAAAACCGGAAATGAAACCACCACGGCCAAGGGCATGGCCACCCAACTGACTTTCAGCGCTTCCGGAAACAAAACCTCATACCGAACGGCAAATCCTCCCCAAACACTTGTCAAGATGGCAAGCATATCGAAATAAAGCAGAATGGACTGCTTCGTGTGACGCGACCGTGTCAACAGATAGGAGGAGATTTGCCTCCAGAACCTGTTGTTTTTCAATCTTGTAACCATTTCATACCCGCACCATCTTCTTGACTGGGACAGACCCGAATACCCGGGTATCTCCCCCCATGACAGTCACCAACCCCGCAAGAAAACTGCCTGCAAACAGCGTGGGACCGACAACATACCACTTCTTCTCCCCCTTTTAAATCGATTTCTTGGACAACCACGGGGGGCCATCTCCCAGACCCGATTCCTCCCCAGAGACCATCTCCGTGCGACCGCTGCCCACTGATTCCAATCCCGAATCAAGCGTCTGCTTCGTTGACTGCCTCACTCACTCCTCGCCGTACCCAACATGTACTGTCTCGTCGCTCACTCGTTGCCGCCTCGCATCCATCTTGATCTGGAATTGGAATGACCTGCCCTCCGGTCAACCCCTGATCTCCACGCGAAGAGACGATCAACCTCTGAAAAAATTGCGTCTCGCCGACGAGACCGAGATCATGAAACCGGCCATGACATCCAAAAATGACATGAGCGTCAGAGTCAGGAAGGGAACCGTTCCGGCGACTGCCACCAGTAGAAACTCCGCCAGAAAAACCACGCATACCAGGATGGACAACAGGTGCTCCTTGACCGATACCCTGGGGGAGCGCGCCTTTTTGAACAACTCGACGTAGAGAGCACCTGCACCGACCATGATCAGTACATCCCCCAGATTGGCGGTGACCGTCACCTGCCTGAGCGGAATGACCAGAACGCTCTGCGCCAAAATGCCAAGATAGGCCTGCGCCGTTCCATGCAGGAGAAATACATTATAGAAAATGAGCAGATAGGCAAACATGGGTATGGAACGAATTGATCGCATACTCGATTCTCCCTTTCGACACCATCGGCATGCAGGATTCGGTCCATATCTGTCAGGAGGACGGAATGCACTCTTTTTTCCAGGAACACTTGCAAAAATAACAGGGAATTCCCATATCGTCTGCAACACAGGCGTATCCGGAAAGCGCCCGTATGGGGTACCCTGCTTCCGTTTCGGGTTCAAACCTAATTTTATTGCGACAGAGGGGCAGTTGCAGCCATGAGCGACGCGGTCAACAAAGAGACAAGACAGTTCCAAACCGAGGTACGGCAATTGTTGGATCTGATGATCCACTCCTTGTACAGCAACAAGGAGGTGTTCCTGCGGGAGTTGATCTCCAACAGCTCCGATGCCGTGGACAAATTGCGCTTCGAGGCGTTGTCCAATCAGGGACTCTACGAGGATGCCCCTGAATTCTCCATTCGCGTCGCCTTCGACAAGGATGCCCGTACCGTCACCATCACCGACAACGGCATCGGCATGAGCCGGGATGAGGTCATCGCCAATATCGGCACCATCGCCAAATCCGGCACCCGGGAGTTTTTCAAGTCTTTGACCGGCGACCAGGCCAAGGATGCCTCCCTGATCGGTCAGTTTGGTGTGGGGTTCTACGCGTCGTTCATCGTTGCCGACCGGGTTACCTTGAAGACGCGCCGGGCCGGCCAGTCGGCGCAGGAGGGGGTGTTGTGGAGTTCCGCCGGTGACGGGGAGTACTCCCTGGAGAGCGTCGAAAAACCGACACGCGGCACCGAAGTGACCCTGCATCTGCGCGACGGCGAAGATGAGTTCCTGGATGATTGGCGCCTGCGTTCCATCATCCGGAAATTTTCCGACCATGTCTCCCTGCCCATCCTGATGGAGAAAAAGCCCTTTGATACCGGCGATGACAAAGCCGACGACAAAGCCGACGACAAACCCGATGCCGACAAGCAGGCAGCCAAAGAGCCTCCACCCCCGGAATGGGAGACCGTCAACAAGGCCTCGGCCATCTGGACCCGCGCCAAGAGTGACATCAAGGATGAAGAGTACAAGGAGTTCTACAAACACGTCTCCCACGACTTTGAAGAACCCCTGACCTGGCTGCACGTCCGTCTGGAAGGAAAATACGAATACACCCTCCTGCTCTACATCCCCAAAAAGGCCCCCTTCGATCTGTGGGACCGGGAGCGCAAACATGGGGTGAAACTCTATGTGCGGCGCGTCTTCATCATGGACGGGGCGGAGGAGCTTATGCCCCGTTTTCTGCGTTTTGTGCGCGGCGTCATGGACTCCACCGACCTGCCCCTCAACGTCTCCCGGGAGATTTTGCAAAAAAGTCCCATGGTCGAGGCCATGCGCAAGGGAGCGGTCGGCAAGGTGTTCGGCATGCTGGAAGAGCTGGCCGAAAAAGAGCCGGACAAATACACCGAATTCTGGAAAACCTTCGGTACCGTCTTCAAAGAGGGCATCATCGAGGATTATGCCAGCCGGGAGCGCATCGCCAAACTGTTGCGCTTCTCGACAACCTTCACCGACAGCGACAAACAGGATGTCACCCTGGCCGATTATGTCGCCCGCATGAAACCCGGGCAGGAAAAGATCTACTACGTCAACGGCGAAAGCCATAATGCCTGCAAAAACAGCCCGCACATTGAAATATTCCGCAAAAAGGGCATCGAAGTCCTCCTGCTCTCCGAGCGGGTTGACGAGTGGATGGTCAACCATATCCACGAGTTCGAGGGCAAACAGCTCCAGGCCATCACCAAGGGCGATCTTGACCTGGGCAAGCTGGAAGATGAAGAGGAGAAAAAATCCCACCAGGAGGTCGATGCCAACTTCAAGGAGGTCGTGGACAAGGTGAAAAAGGTGTTGGGCGAGACCATCAAGGATGTTCGCGTCAGCCATCGCCTGACCGACTCTCCCGCCTGTCTGGTCGGCGAGACCTATGACATGACCGCCACCATGGAACGTATCCTCAAGGAGGCTGGCCAGAATCTGCCAACCTCGAAACGCATCCTCGAACTCAACCCGACCCACCCCCTGATCACCCGCCTGCAACATGAACAAAATGAGGTCCGTTTTGAAAACCTGAGCCGGATTCTCCACGACCAGGCCCTGTTGAGCGAAGGGGGCCAACTGGAAAACCCCGGTGATTTTGTCCGGCGCCTCAATGGACTCCTGCTGGAAATGGCCGGGGGCTGAGCCGACCCACCCTGGTTCGCATACCATCGCCTGTCGGGTACAATTCATGTAGGATCTGGCCTCCCCTGGCTCGTGCCGGGGGAGGTTTTTGTTTTCTCGTCCTTTGAACAAGGACGATTGCCTGGAGGCCCTTTGGCTATGGATGAAGAACGCAAGCTCGAAGAAGAAATTCTCGCCTCCTACGAACGGGGTGAGTGGCAATCGGTGCCAAACGTCGAACAGGAAATCGACCGCATCACATCTTGCGCCAGGGCCTCTCTGCGCAGGGACAAAAATCATCATGCTGCGACTGGAAAAAGTCAGTAAACGTTTTGGCCCGCGCATCCTGCTGGACAACGCCGATCTGGCCATCCATGCCGGTGAAAAGGTTGGCTTGATCGGACCCAACGGGGCGGGAAAAACGACGCTGTTTCGTATCCTTCTCGGCCAGGAGGAGACCGATGCCGGTCGGGTCGAGGTGCTGCCTCGCGCCCGAATGGGCATTTTGCGCCAGGAGCTGGCCGGATCGGCGCAATCGATCCTGACCGAAACCCTGCAAGGGGATCAGGAGTTGATCGCCCTGGAAGAGGAGCGCGAATGTCAGCATCAGGCAATCAACCAGGCCCAAACCCCCGCCCGGCAGGAGCAACTCTCCCACCGGCTTGGCGAGATCGATCATCGCCTTGAAACCATCGATGCCTACTCGGCCCACGCCCGGGCCGGGGCCATCCTGATGGGTCTGGGCTTCTCCCGCACCGATCTGGATCAGCCATTGGCATCATTTTCCGGTGGCTGGCGCATGCGCGTGGCGCTGGCGCAACTGCTCTTCTCCCGTTCCGACCTGATGCTGCTCGACGAGCCGACCAACCATCTGGATCTGGAATCGGTCACCTGGCTCGAATCCTACCTGAAACGTCTGCCGGGAACCCTGGTCGTCGTCTCGCACGACCGCGCCTTTCTCAACCGTGTCACCGAGGTGACCATCGAGATGGGCAGCGGCGCCCTGACCCGCTATCAGGGGGCCTTTGATGCCTACCTGGAACAAAAAGCCACCCGTTTGCGCCTGCTGGAAAAGGAGGCGGAAAAACGCGACCAGAAAGCGGCGGAACTGGAGCGCTTCATCAACCGTTTTCGCGCCAAGGCGACCAAGGCCAGACAGGTGCAGAGCCGGGTCAAGGCCCTGGAAAAGCTCGCCCCGGTCGATCGTCCCCAAGAGAGCGTCAACGCCCCGCGCATTCGTCTGCCCGAACCGGCTCCCTGTGCCCGCGAGGTGGTGTCGGTCCGCGCCTTGAGCAAAAGTTTTGGCGAGAAAAAGGTCTTCTCGGGGGTGGATCTCTCCCTCTGGCGAGGAGAAAAGATCGGCCTGCTGGGGGCCAACGGCTATGGCAAGAGTACCTTTCTCAAATTGATCGCCGGGCAGGTGGCGCCCGATGCCGGAACCCTGCAACTCGGGGACCGGGTCCGCGCTGCCTACTATGCCCAGCATGCCATGGATGCCCTGGATCCAGGCCATACCATTCTGGAATCGGCCCGCTCCATCGCCGACCGGGAGATGCCCGAAAATGCGATCCGTTCCCTGTTGGGCGGCTTTCTCTTCTCCGGAGAGATGGTCTTCAACCGGGTGGGTGTCCTCTCCGGCGGTGAACGGGCACGGCTGGCCCTGGCCCGCCTGTTTTTGACCGGCAGCAATTTTTTGCTCCTGGACGAACCAACCAATCATCTCGACATGTTTGCCCGCGCCAACCTGGGAGAGGCCCTGGAGTCCTACACCGGCACCTTGATCCTGGTTTCGCACGATCGGGATTTGCTGGAGGGGGTTTGTGACCGCTATCTCGTGGCCGGCGATGGTGCCATCCGCCCCCTCGAAGAGGGCCTGGAAGGATATCTGGCCCAGATAACATCGGCCCGTACTGCCCCAACCCAGGCACCGGCGACGGATGCAAGCGGCGAGAAAACCCCGCCGCCACGCTCCGAACGGGACATGCGACGTCAGGCGGCGGAGATTCGCAACCGCCTGCATCGGGAAACACGCGAACTGAGGTCACTCTCCCAAACCCTGGAGAAAAAAATTCACACCCTGGAACAGGAGCAATCCCTCTTGCGGGAACGACTGGCTGATGCCACCCTCTACGAGGCCTCCCAAAAAGAGGCCCTCAAGGGCGCCCTGGCCCGGGAGGGAGAGTTGGCTCGCAGTCTGGAACTTCTCATGGCAGAATGGGAGCAGGTCTCCCTCTCCATCGAAGAACAGGAGAGTCACGCACGGAAGGAGCATGCCGATGGCCACATCCGAGGAGCATAAGCAGGAACGCTTCGCCGCCGCCCACCGGGTCACCGTTTTAGGCGTTGGGGTTGATGTCGTTCTGTCGGTTGGCAAGATTCTGGCGGGGATTTTTGGTCACTCCGCTGCCATGGTGGCTGACGGCATTCACTCCGTTTCGGATCTGGTCACCGATGCGGCGGTCCTGGTCGGCATGCACTATGCCAAACAGGATGCCGACGATGTTCATCCCTATGGTCATGGCCGTTTTGAAACCCTGGCTTCACAGTTTATCGCCGTGGGCCTGCTACTGGTGGCGGCGGGTATCTTTTGGGATGCCGCTTCCCGGCTGGGATCCCCTGCCCTGTCACCACCTGCGCCCATCGCCCTGATCGCGGCCTTTCTCTCCATTGTGGCCAAGGAGGCCCTTTTTCACTACACGCTGCATATCGGCAAAAAATATGATGCCCGCGCCATCATCGCCAATGCCCTGCACCATCGCTCCGATGTCATCTCGACCGTTGCCGCCCTGGTGGGTATCGGTGGCGCCATGGCGGGTTATCCGCTTCTCGATCCCATAGCGGCCATCGTCGTCGCCATGATCCTCACCAAGGCAGGCTGGGACCTGCTGAAAGAGGCCATGTACGAGTTGACCGATTCGACACAAGCCATCGACGAGCAGATTCAGCAGCAGATCTCCACCCTGGTCGAAGCGATTCCGGAGGTTCACTCGGCCCATTTTTTGACACCCCGACGCATGGGGCCTGACATTCGCGTCGATGTGCATGTCGTTGTCAGCCCCTTTCTCTCCGTCTCCGAAGGGCATCAGGTGTCAGAAAAGGTGCGTCTGCAACTGCTGGAACATGTCGCCGCCGTCACCGAGGTTCTGGTCCACGTCGACACCGTGGATGATCAACTCGAAGCCCTGCCAGCGCTGTCAAACCGCTCGAACCTGACCGAGGAGGTGGAAAAAGAGATCGGAAAGGGAAAAGCTTTTTCGCGACTGGTCCACCTGACGCCACACTACACCATGGAGGGCATCATCCTGGATCTGGTGCTGGAAGTGGCCCAGGATCACCCCGATCAGGCCAACATACACGCCGTCGGCAAAGATCTTTGCCAGCGTTTACTGGCGACACTCCCCCCTGTGACGGAAGTACGCATCAGCGTCGCCCTGGTTGGTGAGCGGAGGGGGTGATCTGTTGCGCCCGCAGCTCCCGATCCAGCCAGTTGGCCAGGCCCTGGGCATTGATTTCGACATCCATGGCCAACAACTCCCGGCGGGTCGCGAGGGGCAGGCTGCAAGGAGACCTGGCCAGAAAATCCAGGAGGGTTTTTTCAATCCCTGCGACCAGATGACCATGCCGGGCCTGTCCATCGGTGGCATGGCGTTGGGCGACGGTCACATAGGCATCCAGAAGCTGGTGCAAGGTTTCGCTCAGATAGGGGGAAAAAGGCAGTGGCCCATAATGGGTCAAAAACACGGTTCGGGGTTGCAGACTGGCCAGACGGTCTATGGAGCGGCGCATCGTTTCCGGATCGAACTGGGTGGGAGTGGTGGCGGGAAAGATCAGGGGCTGTCCATCGTTATCGAGTTCCCGATAAGCGATACCGAAGGCATCGCCGCTAAAGAGACCCCGGCTTTTGTCGTCCCAGACACAGATATGGTGCCGGGCATGACCGGGGGTGTCATAAAGGGTCAGCGTCCGGCTGCCCAGGGGCAACTGCAAGCCGTCGTGACCTTTGATGACCCTGGTTTCCGGAATGGGTCGAATCTCCTGAAAAGATTGGCGAAAAGCCACCTCACCGTACACTTCGAGAGCGCTGGCGCTCAGCCGCGACGGATCGATCAGGTGAGGCGCACCCAGCGTGTGAACCACAAGGTGCGCATTGGGCAGATGGGAAAGCAACACGCCAGCCCCGCCCGCATGATCCAAATGGACATGACTCACAATGACATAGGCAACCGCCTCTCGAGAAACATTGCGTCGATCCAGTTCCGCCAGGAGAGAGGGGACACCCGGCGTGGCACCCGTTTCGACAAAGGCCGCAACCCCATCGTCCTCGATCAGGTAACTGGCGGCATACTCGGCCCGGTGATAGCCGGTATCGATCAGGGTGATGCCATATCCGGGATCCTGGTAGCGTGCAGAACTCATTTTTCCATTTCCCATTCAGTGAGTTGACCGTTTAACAGTGTACGACGCAAAACTCCCCCACAGGATGAACTGCGTCGGCTCACTTTGCAATGGATGCCATAGAGTCGTGGGGGAGAAGAGCGCTCTTTAAACAGATGGTTTGCTTGCCTGTCACCCTTGAAAGCCGGGGCCTCGCCGTCTTGAAAATAGTTGACAAAAAACGCGATAACATTCACTCTCCCCGCCGGGTACCGGATGCAACCGAGGATTCGTTCTTTGCATCACCACACCCGGACTGTTGTGGCCTGACGGGACGTATCCGCCTGACAGGAGCGGCACCGCCCTTCCCCACCCCCCATACCTCTGTCTCTCTTCCATACAGTGCTGACTCTGGTGTCGTTGAAGGTGAAGCCCCCCTGGTCGCTTTGAACGTCCCGTTGCGAGCGTGTCCGGAGCGGAAGGAATGTATGTGTACCCGGTCAAATGTCGACCCATAAAATTGATATAAATCATAAATCTTATCAGGAAGTTATGCTCACCATCCTTTTGGTCCAAGGCAAGATGTCGTCGTGTGCGGAATAACCGGGTTTTGGGACTTGACGGCTGGCACCGACAAGGCCACTCAGGTGGCTGTTGTGACGCGCATGGCCGATACCCTGGCCCTGCGGGGGCCGGATGGATGCCATAAGACAACGCATGGTGGCCGATGTCCCTGTTGGTGCCTTCCTGTCTGGTGGTGTGGACAGTTCCACCGTCGTGGCCCTGATGCAGGCGGAAAGCCAACGTCCTGTCAAAACCTTTGCCATCGGCTTTCACGAAAAAGACCACAACGAAGCCCATTTTGCCCGAAAAGTGGCCAGGCATCTCGGCACCGATCACACCGAACTCCATGTCGGACCGTCGCATGCCCTTGATCTGGTCCCGCACTTGCCGGAACTCTACGACGAACCCTTTTCCGACTCCTCGCAGATTCCAACCTGTCTGGTCTCATCCCTGTCGCGCAGCAAGGTGACCGTGGCCCTCTCCGGGGATGGCGGCGACGAACTCTTCGCCGGGTACAATCGTTATCTGATGGCGGCCCGTCTGCGGCTTATCTTTCGGCTCCTGCCCCATCGATCGCGCCAATGGACAGCCCGGGGGCTGCGTTCTCTCTCCCCGGCCACCTGGGATCGCGTCACCAGAATCATTCCCAGCGGATCACGCCCCACCCTGCTGGGAGACAAGCTGCATAAGCTTGCCGAAATCCTGGCCTTGAAGGATACCGCTGCCATCCATTCGCAACTGCTCTCTGTCTGGCCTTTGCATCAGGAGGTGGTGGTTGGTGAAGGAGCGGCGCCCCCCCTGCCCCATGCGAACTCCTCTCTGGCCTGCCTGACGGGGGATACCGAACAGATGCAGCTTTTGGACATCCTGACCTACCTTCCGGATGACATTCTGGCCAAGGTGGATCGGGCCAGCATGGCCGTGGGACTGGAGGCGCGCGTCCCTCTGCTCGATCATCGCGTCGTCGAATTCGCCTGGCGACTGCCCCAGAACTGGAAAATTCGTGCCGACGAAAGCAAATGGCTGTTGCGGCAGGTACTCTACCGTTATGTGCCGGCATCCCTGATCAGGCGGCCCAAAATGGGTTTTGGTGTCCCCATCGACAGCTGGCTGCGCGGCCCTCTGCGCGACTGGGCCGAAGATCTCCTCGATGCACGACGATTGCATGCCGATGGACTGTTCGATGCGCCTCTCATTCGCAAACGGTGGGAAGAGCATCTCTCCCGGGAACGCAACTGGCAATACTCCCTGTGGGGCGTCCTCATGGCGCAAGCCTGGAAACAACGCTGGATCGATACTCCCACCACCTCGCATCCATCCTGATCAGAAAAGTGGCATGGCCCGTCGAGCCATCCGGGTCTGGACAGAGTCACTCCCCTTCATGATCGCTTGTCTGATCGGCCGGTTCTGAAAAAGTTTCGCTGGCGTGAATGCGGCACAAAGGGGCGAGTCGGCAACGGTCACAAGCCCCGGCCAGGGGTGAAACCACAGCCCTGCCAGCCAGAAACTCCTCAGCCAATCCAGTCAGGTCATCCCGCCAAAGAGACAACAGCCCCGACCAATCGGCAACCCCCAAAGAACGCAGGGTCTTTTCCATGCTGTTGTGCAATGGAAGCAGACCATCCTCCTCCCCAAGTCCGATCCATTCAGGTTTGTCGGATCGCACCTTGGCAAAAACCAGAGCGGCGACGGACTCCCCCTGAATAAGGCAGTACAGAGGGAGCTGGGGTTCACGGAGACGCGGCACGCGCCAGTGACTTAAACTGGGATCTCCTGTTTTGTAATCGATGACCACATGACGACCATCATCCAGCTGGTCTACCCGATCCGGACGCAGCTCAAGAACCAGTCCCCCTACAGCCAATTGTCGGGAGCCCTCCTGGGAGATGACCTGGAATGGCCTGGTTCGACTCCGCTCCAGTTCGAGCCAAAAACTCAGGAGGCGGATCAGACGTTTCTCTTCCAGGCGACGCAGGCCGGGAGGAAACCAGTCCGGTTTCTTTTCAGCTTCGCTGCGTACCACCGCCACGACACTCCTGCGGATGCGTTCGGTGAGAGTGGTCGCATCGAGGTCGATCAGCCGTTCCAGGGATGGCGTCACCCGCCAAAACTGCTCCATGACATGATGAACAAGCGTTCCCCTGGTACGGGCATCCACCATGGCTTCCACCTCGGACAGAGGCGTCGCCCCCAGTCGATGAAGAGCAAAAGCCTGAAAAGGGCATTCCGCCTGTGATTTGAGGATTCTGGCCCCGCCGGAAACCAGCGTTCCACGCGCCAAGGGCGGCCCCTGATGGTCGACATAGTGTTCCCAGACCTCTGTGCAGGGAGTACTCTGACAACCGGGCCGAAGAAAAGACCACTCCGGAGAATCTGTTTCAATCTCCGGTACATCCGCAATCAGCGGTGATACCTGGTGCGGCAGCCCCTCCAGCAGTTGGGCATGGCTGACCACCACCTCCGGCGCCGAAGCCAGCAAGCGCCGGGTCAAGCCCTCGGCAAAGGCCAACTCCCCTTGCGCCGAGGCACGAGGCACTCCCCGTTGCCGCTGCCAGGCCATGGGCAAAAAGGGATTGGGATCCGGAGCTGCCGGCCAAACCTCCCCGGAGAACCCCAACAACCAAAGGGCAGAAAAAGGCTCACCCGTCGCCTCCAGGACACCCTCTATCTGGACAGGTGCGTCGGGAGTTTCAGGTTGGTATAACCGCTGCCGGGCCAGGCTGCGCAATCGCCGCAGGGCATCGGGCAGGGAGATGTTCCCGACGACACGCTCCAGAGTGGCAAAAGTCGCCAACAACTCCCGGCCAGCCTCCCAGGTCTGAAACTCCCGGCTGGAAAGGCTCCGCTCGCCGGGCCAACCCCAGGCCGAGAGCCACCGCGCAAAGGTCTCGATCCACTCTCCCGGAGTCTGCATGCCAGGGGGTGGCAACAAGGCCATGGCCCGCGTCAAAAGCTGCTGCAACAGCGGACAATGGCCCTGACCAGACTGTTTTCCGGCGCTTTGCTGCCACCGTTCCAGGGTGATACGAAGAGATCCCCGGTCACGCAACCGACGATCCAGCAACGCCCGGGGCAACCGCTCGCTTTCACCACCGGCGATGCACGGCGAACGCAACAACACCCCCACATCCGTCAGCGACCATGCCCCGCTCATGCCTTCCAACAATAAAAACATATCCTGAATCAACGGATAACCAATCAGAGGCCAGCCGAGGGAGATGTTGAACAGCGGTCGCTCAGGAAGGGTTGTCATCGCCAACGTTTCGGGATGCAAAACCGTCGTAAAAATGCGGGCCACCTGATCCCGAATACGGTGCAAATCCGGTACGACCACCCCGATCCATCCTTGCCGATCATTCTCCAACCAGCGACGCGCCCAATGGGCTGCGGCAACGATCTCACTCTCCTGATCCGGAAAAACCAGGCGCGATGTTCTGGATTGTTGCCCCGGAGGCTGCCAATGAGAAACCGTCACCCCCTGCCGGGCAAGGGAGTGCCATAGCCGCTCCTGGGCCGGAGAGAGCCGATCGAACCCGGCCAGGAGCAGCTGCGAACCCACCGATATGAGATGCGAAAAACGGGCAAGCCAACCCGGCACCTTTGCTGAAGAGATCCACCCCTCCTCCGTACAACGATCCTCAAAAAGGGCCATCCAGGTTTGAAAGGCCTGGTCATCGCTATCGACACCATACCCCGCCGAATCGATCCTCGGTTCCGCGTCCGATGACCATGTGTGCCAGAGTTCGTAAGCCTGCATCACCTTCCCGACAACCGAGGCGAGGTCGAGAAAGAGCCCGGAGCTGTTTTCCGCCCCGATGATTTGTTCCCAGAGAGCCTGTTCCTGGGCCGGACTCAACAACATGGGCCAGTCGGCAATCCCGACCGGAGGTTTGGACAACTCTCCATCCAGATCAGACGTCCGCTCCGTTGACAACCCCACGTCCATCCTGCCCTGGACAGGAGGCAAGGTGGTCAGTTCATCCCAGCATCGTTCCAGCCATCCGCCATAGGGAAGCACCTCGGGGGTCGTCCAGACCGTCAAGCCCTGCTCCACCTTGTACTGGTCGCAGCTCGCCACCAGAAAGCGCGCCAGGCGACGGTTGACCGTCAAAACAGTTCCACCTTCGTCCAGACAACGCATCACGCTTTTCATGTCCTGGTGTCTCTTTTTCCCCCGGCGACAACTTCCCACCGGCGTGGTTGCTTTCTATACTGGCCGCCTCATACCAAATTTGCAGTCGATCAAACCGGATTCTTGTCCGCGTGATCGCCTGTTCCGAGGAGAAGCAGCCACCGCCATGAGACCCTGTCACCTTCCATCATCATGCCTGTTGATCCTGGCCGGTTGGCTCATGGGGGTGTCCGTTGTTTTGTTGCCAACCCCCTCGATGGGAGATGAAACCAAATCGGACCTGTTGCGCCCGGCCTGGGAGGCGATGGAATCGGCGGCAACATTTGAAAGACGCCATGCCTGGGACCAGGCTGTCGCCCTCTTGCAGGAGGCCAGGAATCATCTGGCAAAAGTCGTTGGCGAGGATCATCCCCTTTTCCTCGCTGTCGTTCTCCGTTCGGGGCGCATCGACATGCGTCGCGGACAGTATGCCATGGCCCGGGAAAGATATGCTCTGGCAAAAAACCTGGTGAAACACCATGCCCTTGCCGATTCACTTTTCATGGCCGAGACCCTTCAAAGCCTGGGCGAGGCTTCCTCCCAGTCTGCCCCGTCGCCGGTTTATCCCCCGACCAATCCGATTCCGACCGAACTGCGCGAACAGGCCGCCATGATTCACGCCGCCCGTTTCGATACACCTCACCCCGGAAAAGGAGAGGCCCTGCTCTGGGCAGGTGACGTGGCCAAAGAGGAGGGACGCGCCGACGCCGCCATCCGCAATTATACGCAGGCCCTGCACATATTCATGAAAAGCGCCGGCCCCTTCCACGCGAAGCGTGTGGAACTCATGCTCAAACTGGCCAGACTCCACGAGGCGAGAGAAGTTTTTGAACCGGCCGCCGAGTTGCAAAAAGGCGCCCTGGCCATGACAGAGACCATGTGGGGAAGCGACCATCCGGCCACCGTTCCGATATTGCAGAGCCTGGCAACCAATCTGCTTGCCCAGAAAAAGAGTCGCCAGGGACAGCCTTATGTGGCCAGATTGTTGACGATGACGCGCACCATATGGGGGGTTGCTCACCTCAAGACCCTGCAAGCCTCCTTGCTGATGGCCGACTATCTCCTGGCCGACCTGGATCTGGAACGGGCATCGCAAATCCTGCATGGTCTGGAGACGCTTCTCGATACCCCTGTCATGCCCCACCGCCAGGAACTCTCCCTGGTCATGGAGCGCCTGGCGCACATCGAACGCCTGCGCAACCAGACCGAGGCCGCCGGGCAACTCCACCAGCGCGCCCGGGCCTTGCAGACACAACAACCCGAGCCACCCCCCCCGACCAGAGACCTCACACCCGTGGTCGAGGGCGAGGCACTGATTCCTCCGCCCTCCCCTTCCCGAAACAGACCCACCGAACAGAAGAACCCGCCCTGATCCAACTCCGGATGGGCAGGAAGAGACTCCCAGGGAGAACCCTGTCGCGTCAGGAGGAGCTCGCCAACGATGCCAGGGCCTGGTCAAGATCGCGCGTGATATCTTCAGGATCTTCCAGACCGATGGAGAGGCGCACCAACCCTTCGGTAACGCCAGCCGCCTCCCGATCCTGGGGTGTCAAGCGACCATGGGTGGTGGTGGCCGGATGGGTGACCAGGGTACGACTGTCGCCAAGATTGGCCGTGATTGTGGCCAATTGCAGGTTGTCGATCAATTGATGCGCCCGACGCCGCTCTCCCAGCTCCAGACAGAGGATTCCGCCAAAACGACGCATCTGCCGGGCTGCCAGTTCGTGTTGAGGGTGAGAAAGCAACCCGGGGTAGTAGACCTTCCCGGCCACGGTCGGGTGGATATCCAGAAACCGGGCCACTTTTTCGGCATTGTCGCAGTGTCGTTCGACGCGTATGGCCAGGGTTTCGAGACCCTTCAACAAGACCCAGGCATTGAACGGCGAGAGGGTTGGGCCGGTGTTGCGCAAAAAGGGGAAAAGCTTGTCCTGGATCAGTTTCCGGCTGCCTACCAACCCCCCACCAAGGACGCGTCCCTGACCGTCCAGGTACTTGGTGGCCGAATGAACCACCAGGTGCGCACCCAGCGAAAGAGGACGTTGCAGGATGGGGGTGCTGAAGACGTTGTCCACGACCAGGAGAATGTCCCGCTCGCGCGCCACGACGGCCAGTTTGGCCAGATCGACCATTTCCAGGGTCGGATTGGAGGGGGTTTCGACAAAAAACATGCGGGTCCGGTCGGTGATCGCGGCCCGCCACTGGGCGATATCCGCAATATCCACCCGGCTCACACCGATCCCCAATCGCGGCAAAATGTTCTGCACAACGTTGGAAGTGGAACCGAATACCTGCCGACTGACGACACAGTGGTCCCCCGCCGAAAGCAGGGCCAAAAACGCCGTCGTGATGGCCGCCATGCCGGAGGCCGTGGCCAATCCCTTTTCACCCTCTTCCAGAGCCGCCAGACGCTCCTCGAACACGGCAACCGTCGGATTGGTGAACCGGCTGTAGACATTCCCCGGTTCGGTCTCGGCAAAAACGGCCTGGGCTTGCGCCGCAGATTTGAAGGTGTAACTCGACGTCAAAAACAGGGCCGGACTGTTCTCCTGCTCACCAGTCTGGTGCAAACCAACCTGGATGGCCCGCGTAGCAGCCCCACAACCTTTGAGAAACTCCTTTTTCCGATCATTCACTGGCTTGACTCCATTGCTCACATTGTCAATTGAGTCCACGAGATCCCACGGGAGATAATAACAGTTTTTTGCTTCCAACCCAAGGAGAATCGTCCAAGCTGACCACGATGGGCCATCGAACTGCGTCTACTTGTGGGACACGGTTCAAGAAGTTTCCGGCGAGAGAAAGGTTTGCACAAGACGTCGTGCCTCGGCCAGGACACTGCCCGAGAAACGTCCCTGCCGGTCCGCTTCGTGAATCTGTTGCAGAAAGGCGTCTTGCTCTTCCGGGGTGGTCTCCAGGTTGGCGATCACCCCGGAGGCCAGGCGTGACGCATCGGAGAGGGTCACCCGACTGGAAGCCACCGGCCAGATCGATGCCGCTGCCGGAGTTGCCTCGGATGAACGCACACTCTTGTCGGATGAACAAATCTGTCCATCCCGCCCATAGAGATCCGTACCTCGCACCTGCTGCCGAAGAACACGGTCGAGAACCGTGGCACCAACACTGCCGAGCAGATCCGCAACCATGCGCCCCGCACCGGAAATGGCTACCTTGAAAGAGAATCGCGGCCAAATCTCCGGCTGGTTGACCGCTGACGCCGTTCCATCCGAACGACGACGCGGAAACCAGATCCGACCCAACCACGCTCCTTCCCGAATCTTTGCATCCTCTTCGGAAGAGGCCTTCGCACCAGAAACCGTACCCAGGTTGATCGCCACCGTTCACCACCCATCCTCCGCCGGAAAACCCTGGATAGCACTCTCTGCCAGGCCTTCTTTTAGATCGGTCATCAAATTCGGGATGCGTCGTTTTTTTTGACTGGAAGAGAAATATTCATACCAAAACAATAAAACATTTAAATACAATAACATGATCAACAGAAAGCACGTTATCACACCCCCTCTGTCCGGCAATATTTGCCGCCAGCTGGCAATTCTTGCCCAGGACCACTGGTTTGGAGTACGCTCCATCCTCAAGCAGAAATTGCCACTCCAGATCGTCATTGTGAGGGAAACAGCCATGTGTGATCACCCTGTCAATCGTCGTCAGGCACTTGTCGGCATCTCGTCGGGGGTAGTAGCGCTGCTGCTGTCACGACTCTCTCTGGCCAGTGCCGATGCTGCCCCCGGCGTCTCTCCGGACAAGGCCCTGGCCATGCTCAAGGAAGGCAATGCCCGCTTTCTGGCCGGCAAATCAGAGCACCCCAACCTGACCATCAAACGTATCACCGAAACCAGCGGCGGACAGCACCCGTTTGCAACCTTCATCTCCTGCTCCGACTCCCGCGTGCCGGTGGAAGAGGTGTTTGATCGGGGCATCGGCGATCTGTTCGTGATCCGGGTGGCGGGCAACGTGGCCGATACCGATGAAATCGGTACCGCCGAGTATGGCTCCGGCCATTTGGGTGTCAGCCTGATCGTCGTCATGGGCCACACCAAATGTGGCGCCGTGACTGCTGTCGTCACGGGTGCCAAGGTTGGGGGAAGCATCCCCAAGCTGGTGGACAACATCATTCCGGCAGCCGAACGTGCCAAAGCCAAAGGCCTGAAAGACGACGCCCTGATCCTGGAAGCCACCAAAGAGAACGTCCGCCAGTCCATCTCCGATCTCACCGCCCACAGCGAAGAGCTGGCTCACATGGTAAAAGAGGGAAAAATCAAGATTGTGGGAGCGATGTATCACACCGAAAGCGGTCGAGTCGACTGGTTGTAAAAAGGTGTTGGAAGATGCCGAGGTCCGCACGGAAGTCTTGGATCCGCTGCGCTCCTTCATTGTCCAGGCTCCGGCTGGATCAGGAAAAACGGGTATCCTGACCCAGCGCTTTCTGCGGCTGCTTGCGGGTGTCGAACACCCGGAAGAGGTGGTGGCCATCACCTTCACGCGCAAGGCAGCCGCCGAAATGCGGGATCGCATCCTGGAAGCCTTGCGGCAGGGAAGCAACACCCCGGCGCCCCAGGATGATCATGCACAGCGAACGCATGCCCTGGCCCGGAATGCCTTGACCCGGGACCAGGAGCGGCAGTGGCATCTGGTCAATCATCCGGCCCGGCTGCGCGTGGTGACCATCGACAGCTTGTGCGCCTCCATCGCCCGACAAATGCCGCTCTCCTCCGGTATGGGCGTCCCCCCTGGCCATACCCGGGAGGCGGAAAATCTGTACCGCCAGGCTGCCCGAAGTGTATTGGCTCACCTGGAAGATGACGACCGCTGGTCCCCCTCCGTGGCCAGACTGTTGGACCACCTGGACAACGACCCTGGCCGCAGCGAAACCCTGCTGGCCGATCTCCTGGCGCGACGTGACCAGTGGCTGCGTTTTTTGTCGGGTGGCACTCTGGATCGTCGGCAATTGGAAGCGGCACTGGCGGCAGCGGTGCGCGAACCTTTGTGCCAGTTGGTTGCGGCCTTGCCTCCGGGGATGAACAGCACCTTGCCGGAATTGCTCCGGTTTGCCGCCAACCATCTGCCAGCGGAATCGACGGCATCCCCCTTGGCTGCATGGCGAGAAGCGGGTACCGAGTTTCCGACACCGGATCCGGTCGATCTCCCCAAATGGCGTGGCATCGCCAGCCTGCTGTTGACCCGGGAAGGAAAATGGCGCAGCAAAGTGGATCGCCGTCAGGGCTTTCCCCCTGAAAGTGCCGGGGGCAATCCGGAGGAGAAAAAACATTTCAAGACCAACAAATCCAGACTCATGGCCATGCTGGAAACCCTCTCGGCCATACCAGAGTTGGAACGGCTCTTCCGCGACGTCACCACTCTGCCGGATCCACGCTACAACGATACCCAGTGGGAAATTCTCCAGGCATTGAAGCAACTGTTGCCCCTGGCGGCGGCAGAGTTGCGAATCCTTTTTTCCGCTCGCGCCGAGGTGGATTTTACCGAAGTCGCCATGGCTGCCGTGCGGGCGCTAGGCAGGGACGACGAGCCGACCGATTTGGCCCTGCGCCTTGACCACAAGCTCCGTCACCTCCTGGTCGACGAATTTCAGGACACCTCCCAGAGTCAATTCCAACTCCTGAAGCAACTGACCGCCGGCTGGATACCCAACGATGGCCGTACCCTGTTTCTGGTTGGCGACCCCATGCAGTCCATCTACCGCTTCCGGGAGGCGGAGGTGGGACTCTTTTCCCTGGTCCAACGGCAGGGCTTGGGATCGATTCTGCCCGCCTCAAGACATTTGTCGGTCAATTTTCGTTCGGATGGCGGCCTGGTCAACTGGGTCAATACCCTTTTCAAGGACTTGATGCCACCCGGCAATGACCCTCTGACCGGAGGAACACCCTTCGTCGCAGCGCACCCTTTCCACGCGACGCACGATGCCACCCCGATCGCCCTCCACCCACACCTGGCGGATGACCCCCAAACCGAAACGGACCAGGTGATCGGTACCATTCGGGAGAGCCTGCGCAACTTTCCACAAAAGAATATCGCCATTCTGGTACGTTCTCGTGCCCATTTGGGAAGTATCGTACCGGCCTTGCGCCAGAACGGCATCCCTTTCCAGGCTGTGGAGATTGCCGCCCTGGCAGAAACCTCCGTGGTGCAGGATCTGTATGCCCTCACCCGGGCGCTGTTGCATCCTGCGGACCGGATTCACTGGCTGGCAGTGCTGCGCGCCCCCTGGTGTGGCTTGACTCTGACCGAGTTGCACCATCTGGCCGGGGAGGACGCCAACAGGATCACCCTCTGGGAATCGATGCACGATCCGACCCGCACCAACCGACTGGAAACAGCCAGCCGGGCGCGTCTGGAACGGGTTGCTGGTATCCTGGCTCGGGCGTTCCAGGTACGACGCCGGGCAGGTTTTCATCATGGAGCGGGGGTGTTGCGCCGCTGGATCGAAACAACCTGGCATGCCCTGGGCGGTCCTGCCACCTGCCACGGACCTGAAGAGAGAAGCGATGCCTTGACCTTCCTGAATCTGCTGGAATCTCTGGAAAAAGGGGGTGATATCGCCGACTTTCGCCGTCTGGATCAAGGTTTGCGGCAGCTCTTCGCCTCCCCTGCCCATCCCGATGCCCGGGTCCAGGTGATGACCATTCACAAGGCCAAAGGCCTGGAATTCGATACGGTCATTCTGCCTGGATTGGATCGCCGGTCGCGGGGAAGCGCCAGTCGCCTGTTGTTGTGGATGGAGCGCCCCACCGTTCCGGTGAACGAGTCGCTGTTGTTGGCGCCTCTGAAGCGCTCCGATCAGGCCGATCCGGATCCCATCTACGCATTTCTGGCCAACATTGACCAGGAGAAGGAGCGCCTGGAAACAGTGCGTCTCCTTTATGTCGCCGTGACCCGGGCGCGACGCTCCTTGCATCTGTTTGGCAAGGCCGACTCCGGCAAGGCAGCGCGTGGATCCTTTCTGCATCTCATGTGGCCGGTCGTGCAGGAGGCCTTTGCGGATGGCAATCCCGACGCGACACGCTCTGCCGCCGCTGCCGATACACCCGAGACAGAAGCGTCGTCACCAGAGTGGGCAGCCTCCATCCCGCCCTTTGTCCCGCCAGAAATGCGGCGTCTTCCGGCAGATTGGCAGCCCCCTCCTCCCTTGCCGACCCTGGCCCGTCTTCCCACAGAAGTGGCTACATCCCGTGACGACGCCCTGATTTTTGACTGGGCTGGCAACACTGTCCGCTGTGTGGGCATCGTGGTGCATCGCTGGTTGCAGCGCGTGGCCCGGGAGGGCATCACCACCTGGCATGAGGATCGGGTGCGCACCCTGGATGCACGGATCAAGGCCCAGTTGACCCGGCTGGGTGTCGCCACGCCAGAGATCACCCCGGCCGCACGATGGGTCGGCAAAGCCTTGATCGCCACCCTCACCGATCCCCGGGGACGCTGGATCCTCGACCCTCGCCACACCGAAGCCCGGTCCGAACTGGCCTTGACAGGGCTGCACAATGGCCGCATCAAACGGGTCGTGCTGGACAGAACCTTCATCGATGCCAGCAACACCCGCTGGATCATCGACTTCAAGACCAGCCTGCATACCGGCGGTGACCTGGAAGGATTTTTGGACAATGAACAGGAGCGTTATCGAGAACACATGGCAACCTACGCCGCCCTGCTGCGCTCCCTGGATGACAAACCTGTCCGATGTGGTCTATACTTCCCACTGGTTGGGGGGGGGTGGCGAGAATATGCTGAAGACCCCGAATGCGAATAGCGTCAGATCCTTCAGAAAAATCTGAGGAAGAGTTGCCGATTATGACGGATATCAGGAGAATGGCCATGACAGAGGTGGATGTTCACAAGGCTGACGGGCTTATTCGTGGCTTGATCAAAAAAGTACTTTCAGGTGAGGATGTGGTCTTTTTTAGAAGATAACAAACCCCTGGCCAAGCTGATTTCCATGGCTTCCGACGATGAAATTACCCCCGTCAAGGCAATCAGAAAGCCGGGTGGTGCCAAAAATGATATCCTGTACATTGCCCCGGATTTTGACGCAGCGATGGAAGATTTCAAGGAATACCAATCATGTCTGCCGATGAGATATTTGACTCTTACGGAGTAACGCGACTGTGGTAATTCTGGATTGGTAGTTTATTGATATGTTCTATATTGTTCGCTCACGTCACCCTTTCCATGTCAACCTGAGAGGATGGACCATGCTGGCCATTGAACTTTCTCCTGACACTGAAGAGACGTTCAGATTGCTGTCCGAGGAGACCGGACGACCTTTGAACGAGTTGGTACAAGATGCGTTGGATCACTTCCTGGCAGAGTGGGAAGATCAAAAAGACGTGGAATATGCCAAAAAGACGTTGGAAGAGTATCAACGCAACCCAGGTCAACCTTTCACCCTGGACGATGCCTTGAACCGCTACGGTCTCTCGCGTGAAGAACTGATGTCATGATTTTCACCGTGGATCTGCAACTGGTCCAAAAAACCCTGGACAAAATGGATGCAGCAATCAGGCGGCGACTGTTGCGCTCTGTCTGTTCACTCACCCTTGATCCCCGCCCACCAGGAGCCAGAAAACTGGAAGGAGTGAGCAACACATGGCGCGTCCGCGTCGGTGACTATCGTATCCTGTACATTATCAGGGATGATCGGTTGTTGGTATTGGTGATCAGTATAGGCCATCGTCGAGAAGTCTACCGCTGACAGAATCAAGCATTGAATTGCCAGATCAACAATTTTTCTATTGGCTCAACGGATATCATGAATTTCCAGGAGAATAAAAATGCAGTGGATTAAAGACATGAAAATCGGGTCAAAATTGATCATGGCGTTTTTGCTCATTTCGATCATGATGGCTGTGGTGGGGTGGATTGGCATCAGCAGCCTGGGCACCCTCGATGCTGCCGATACCAAACTTTACGAAGTCGAACTGATTGGCGTGAGCGTCATCAAGGAGACCAACATCGACCTGCTCAACATCGTGCGAGCAGAAAAAAACTACCTGCTCTCCACTACCAAGGAACAGAAGGACAGATACGCTTCCCGCCTGGTGGAACTCTTCAATAAAATGCAGAAAGATATAGCCGAAGCCAAGTCCCTTCTCTACACGGAAAAGGGCAAGGATCTCATCGCCAAGCTGGAAGTTGCTGTTTCAGAATGGAAACCGATTCATGAAGAGGTCATACGCGATGCTCAAAGCGAAGATATGGCCAAAAAGAAGTCCGCCATAGATCTTAGCTTTGGCAAAGGGCGTGAAAAACTGAATGTGATCGACGGCCTGTTGGCCGACCTGGCCACCTTGAAGATCGGGCGTGCCAAAATAGCTTCGGACGACAATACCAAGCTGTACTACAGCAGTCGCAACACCATGATCATCCTCATCCTGATCGCCGTGGTTCTGGGCATGGGCATGGGTTGGGGCATCTCCCGGTCCATCACCGTTCCCCTGAACGAAGGAGTCAAGCTGGCCGTAGCCCTGTCCAATGGAGATTTGACCCAATCCATCAAGGTGGATCCCCGTCGGGACGAACTGGGCAAGCTGGCCGAAGCCATGCGCGGCATGGTGGAAAAACTGCGCGATGTGGTCAACGACGTGCGCAATGCCTCGGACCATGTGGCCGCTGGCAGCAACGAGCTCTCCGACGGTGCCCAAAACCTCTCCCAGGGAGCCACCGAACAGGCTGCCTCGGTCGAAGAGACCTCCGCCGCCATGGAGCAAATGGCCTCGAATATTTCCAACAATACCGAGACATCGCAAGCCACGGAAAAGATTGCCCAGAAAGCCTCCAAAGATGCCGAAGAGGGGGGCAATGCCGTCAACGAAGCCGTCACGGCCATGAAGGAGATCGCCAGCAAAATCAGCATTATCGAAGAGATCGCCCGGCAGACCAATCTGCTCGCCCTGAATGCTGCCATCGAGGCCGCACGTGCCGGTGAACATGGCAAGGGGTTCGCCGTGGTCGCCGCCGAAGTGCGCAAACTGGCCGAACGCAGCCAACTGGCCGCCGGCGAGATCAGCCACCTCTCGGCCACCAGCGTACAGGTGGCCGAAAAGGCGGGTGGCATCATCGGCAAGCTGGTGCCCGATATACGCAAGACCGCCGAGCTGGTACAAGGAATCGCCTCCTCCAGCCAGGAGCAAACCCTGGGGGCACAACAGATCAATACCGCCATTCAGCAGTTGGACCAGGTGATTCAACAAAATGCCGGTGCCTCGGAAGAGATGGCCGCCACCTCCGAAGAGCTCTCCGCTCAGGCAGAAATTCTCGCGCAGGCCATCGGCTTTTTCCATACCGGCGAGAGTTCCCAGGGAACCAAAGTCAAAAAGAAATCAACCTCATCCAGCCATAAAGCCGCCCCCTTGCAGCTCACCCACGCCAAACCGGCAGCCAGAAAACCGGCAGCCAGAAAGTCTCCCGCAACCAGCAAAGGTACAGGTTCCGGAGTCGATCTGGACATGCAGGATGCACATCACAAAGATGATGAGTTTGAGAACTTTTAAGGAGAGGCCGCACACAATAGCCGGATGACTCCGCGCAAGAATCAAGCAGCATGAACGGGTGGCTGTGTCGGGGCTGGCACAGCCACCTGTTGCAACATCAGGGAGAGATTGATCTTTTCATGAACCAAAGAGAGGTATCGGAACCCGTTTGCCTCGGGTAAAGATCACAGGTATCCTGGGAGGACGAATGAACGTACAATAGGAGGTTGCAATGGCTGTCCTTCCCGAAATGATTCCCGTGTCCGACCTGCGCCAGGATGCCGCAGCCACTCTCAAGCGGTTGGAGCATTCCCGTGATCCCATCGTCATCACCCAACGAGGACGGGCCGCCGCTGTCCTGATGAGCATTGAGGCCTATGAACGCGGGGAAGAGGAGCGCCTTCTCCTCCGGCGTCTGGCCAAGGGTGATCAGGAGATCCAGAGCGGCCAGGGGTACGCCCCGGAAGAGGTGTTCGGCGAAGCCGAAACGCTCTTGCACCGCGAATCCGTGTGAAGCTCCGGTTCACAGCATCGGCACGGGCCGAGTTCCTCGCGGCCCTCGACTACATTCGCCAGGAGAACCCCTCGGCGGCACAAGCGTATTTCCAGTACGCCAGGCAGGCGTTGAGACGCTTGGAGGCGTTTCCGTACTCCGGACGTTCCCTTCCCGAGTTCCCCGACCTACCACACCGGGAGGTCATCGTTCCGCCCTACCGATTCATCTACCGGGTAACCGACGACACTGCCTGGATCGTCGCCATCTGGCACGGAGCAAGACTTCCCGTGCGCCTGGAGTCGTAAGCGGGTCGCGCCCTGATAGAGATCCCCTTTCCTGACCAGCCAAACGATTTTCAAGAGCTGTATAAACTCATCTCTGCCGTTTGCGCTGCCCGCTGAATCGGGCGGAGCGGGCGGTGTGCGACCTCGGAGGCCCCCTCTCTTCCGGACCCCGGGAACGGGGGTGACCACCGGGCCGCTTTTGACCAAGAAGTCGATCGATCTCGGCGTTGATCGTGTTCCGATGCGCACGCGCCTCTTCCAGGTCGGGAAAGTTGCCGGGAAAGCGATAGTGGAGCCAGCAATAGAGATCGACGACACGAATGGTCGTCTCCAGAATGACCAGACGCTGGAAACGGTTGGTCGCGTCGGGCAGGATATCGTCGAGGGAGAGGGAACGGTTTCTGGCCACGGTAGCGACCATGGTCGTGAAGGCGGCCACTGCCTCGTGCGAACGCACCGGCACCGGCGCCGAGGAAAAAATAAAGCGGGTCGGCAAATCGAGCGTTGCATACCCATCGGCGATACGGGCCAGAATGGTTTGATCTTCCAGGTCGGCGAGCTGATAGGTGCGTGGATCCGGCTTGACCGACTTTAAAAACAGCGCCAACAATCGGGCCAGCTTGGGATTGTTCTCCCCGCGCAGCGAGGCCATGGCCAGAATGTGATCGAGGTTGGGTGCCAGATGCGCCCGCCGCACAGCCAGAGGTCGGGTATGAAAAGCCGTGCGGATGTGCTCCATGGAGATGCGAAAAGTGCCGACAAAACCCATCTCGTTTTGCCCGAATCGACCCGCCCGACCGGCAATCTGCCGCACCTCCATGGGGGTCAGGAGGTGTTCCTGCCGGTCCATGAACTTACGGTCTTCGCAAAAGAGCAGAGTCTTGATAGGAAGGTTCAATCCCATGCCGATGGCATCGGTGGAGGCCAGGAAAGGGGCTGCACCGCTGGCAAAAAGTTGCGCCTGATTGCGTCGCACCTCCGGCGGCAAGGCACCATAGATGACGGCCACCCGTTGGCCGGTATGCTCTTCCAGTTCCCGTTTCAGGCCCAACACCGCCGCCCGGGAAAAGGCCACCAGGGCCGTTCCCGGCTCAAGAGCGCGATGATCGCGTACCGTGTGCGCCAACAGGCGCAGCGGTGCCAGACGCTCAAGATGCACCACCTCCGGATGTTCGTCGGTCAGATGCAACAGCTTTTCCAGGACCGGCAACGCTTCGGGTGCCCCCACCACGCACACCTGTTCCGCCTGCACACCCAGGATGGCCTGGGTCCAGGCCCAGCCGCGATCGGCATCCCCGAGCATTTGCGCCTCGTCGATAACGCAGAGGGCATACCGCTCATGCAGGGAGAGCATTTCGATGGTGCTGGCGGTATGCCTGGCTCCGGGAACAGAGAGCCGCTCCTCGCCGGTGATCAGGTTGCAGGGGATACCCCATTCGTTCAGGGTTTGCGCCACCTCCTGGGCCAACAGACGCAAGGGAGCCAGATAGACGCCATTGTCCGCCGCCGCCAGCAGTTGCAGGGCCTGGTAGGTCTTGCCTGAATTGGTCGGCCCCAGGAAGAACGTCATCTTCCGTTGCTGGCGCCGGGCCGGAAAGAGCAGATGAAACTCCCGGATCCGGGTGGCTGCCTCCACCTCCCGCTCAAAACGGGTCTCTTCATACGATTTATAAAACTGGGCGTAATACTTCCAGTAGGGTTGCAGATGAAACGGCTCGTCAACCTGCAACTCCCTCCTGGTCAGGCGCTCGTCGATCAGAGCGGCCAGTTCGTTGTCTTCGGGTTTCTCTGCGGCGATGATCGCCTGAAAACGTCGCTCGCGGAACAGCTCCACGGCCCGCGTCCATGGACGCAGGTCGGGCAGCGGAACATCCATTCCCAACAGCTTTGCCGTCCCCTCCAGGGAGCGACTCCGCTCTTGCAGATCAGCCAGGCGGGCCAGGTTCTGCCGCAAGGCCTCTTCGGCTTCCGGGGGTTGTGCCAGGAGGAGATCCCGGCTCTCCCAGCTCTTCAATGTCTGTTCCAGGGCCTGGATCCGGCTCCCCAGATCATGGCAATGGGCTTGAATGCGCTCCTTCTGGGTGAGGAGGTACTCCTGTTCGGTCAAGGTCTGGCTCAGGGCGAAGAGGCGCAGGATTCCCTCCTCCTGGAGACTCTCCCGCGCCGGAATGGCGTGATCCTCGACCCGACGCCCCTGCTTTTTCCAGGCCTTGCGTGTACGGAGGGGTTCCACATCGCACAGGGACCACACCATGCTGCCATCGGCCCGCCGGATGGGTTCAGCTCCGGGACGGATACGTTGAAACTCCCCCAGGTCCGCCTCGGCGACGCAACGCTCTCCGGCGCAGGTCTGATCGGCATCGGTCGGGCCAGGAAGGAGCGGAAGCCGTTTTTTCAAGGCGGCGAAAGGGTGTTGCGCCTCTTGACCAGAGACGGAGATCCGCGCCAGCGTACCATCGGGATCCGCGAGTTCCGCATCCGGATCTTCAGGTACGGCCTGGCTCTCTGGGGAAACAATCCGGGTCATGGCATCAGCCCAGCAGGGGAGATCGATAGTCCGTCAAGGGTGCCCTTTTTCATTGCGAAGAGCTATTATGGCAGTCAGGGAGCCGATGTCACCCGGAAATATGGTGACCAGGCCTTTCATGTCACCTCTTGACCTGGAGAGTCAAACCATCATGCGCATTGGCATCGACCTGGGCGGCACCAAAATTGAAATCATCGTCCTGGACCGGCAGGGGGCCACTCTGGCCCGGCGCCGGGTATCCACTCCCCAGGGAGACTATGAAGGAACCATCAGGGCCATGGTCGAGCTGGTCCGGGGCGTCGAAAGTGAACTCGGCATCAGGCAGGGAGAGGGTCCACCTGTCGGGGTGGGCGTTCCTGGCGCCATCCCTCCCGGGGCCGGATTCATGAAATGCTCCAACTCGGTGGCCCTGATCGGCAAACCCATCGAAAAAGATCTGCGCCTGGGTCTCGATCGGCCCATCCGTCTGGCCAACGATGCCGACTGCTTCGCCCTCTCCGAGGCAGCGGACGGGGGCGGGGCGGGGTATCACTCTGTTTTTGGGGTCATCCTGGGAACCGGGGCGGGAAGCGGTCTCGTCGTGGCGGGACGACCCGTGCAAGGTCCCAACGGCGTCGCGGGGGAGTGGGGACACACCTGCCTCCCCTGGATGCAGGAGGGAGAGTGGCCAGGTCCGGCATGCTACTGCGGCAAACGGGGCTGCGTCGAGACCTTCGTTTCCGGCACCGGCATGGCCCGGCTCTGGAACGAGCGCACCGGCGAACACCTCACCTCACGCGACATCGCCGCCCGCGCCGAACAAGGAGACGCGCAAGCCGAAGCCCATCTGCGTCTCTACGAAGATCGTCTGGCCCGCGCCCTGGCCATGGTGATCAACATTTTTGACCCTTACTGCATCGTTTTGGGTGGTGGAGTCTCCAATCTGGAACGTCTCTATCACAATGTGCCCGGACAGCTTGCCAAATATGTCTACGCCGGCGCCTGTGTCACGCCCATCGCCAAAGCGCAGCATGGCGACTCCAGCGGTGTGCGGGGAGCCGCCTGGCTCTGGCCGCTGGAAAAAAACCCCAGGTAAAATTTTTGCCAGACCCTTGACAGGATCCGCTCGCATTCCCATATCAGTCTCCAACGAGGGGGGCTGTTCGGCCCCCTCAATTTGAAACAAAGAGATGAGAGGGAATTTATTTTATGTTTGAAAACATCAATTTGGATTACTATGACAACCTGGGCCAGGGTCACGACAAGCGAGGACTCAGGAAACGGGCCAACAACCACCCTCTGGCAGAAGATTTTGATCTGGATCCAGGTTTTTGCACCGATCCTGACGAAGTTGACGAGGATTTTCACAACAGGGAGGGAGAGAGTTGCCGGTAGGTCCGGTGCTTGAGGTCCAGCGAACAAAAACGTCCGGAAAATCATGAAAACTTCAGGGGGCTGAACATCGCCCCCGAAAGGCAGGGCAGTTCAACCAATAAGGGAACCTGAGGTCAACAAACCTCACGTGTTCTGTCTTCGATGTTCACCCAGATTTGGAGGTCAACGATGAAGGTCAAGTTTCAGCCCCTGAATGACCGTGTTTTGGTCAAACGCAGTGGGGAAGAGGAGAAAACCGCTTCGGGAATCATCATTCCCGACTCGGCCAAAGAGAAACCTTTACAGGGAGAGGTCCTTGCCGTCGGCAAGGGAGTGTTGCTCGATAACGGCAAGGTGCGCACCCTGGAGGTCAAGGCCGGCGACCGGATTTTGTTCGGCAAGTACTCCGGAACCGAAGTCAAGATCGATGGCGAGGAGCTTCTGATCCTGCGGGAAAATGACATTCTGGGCATTCTGGAAAAATAAGCTGCCCTATGGTCGTACCGTGAAAGTCGCACAGCGACTCTCATGGTCGGAGGGTGGGGGGAGGCTTCCCCCTCATGAAGGTTGACACGAATTTGCATCGTACTGATATAATAAATAAAAGGGAGTGACAGGAAAAATGGCCGCAAAAGATATTCTGTTCGGAGAGGCTGCCCGCAGTCGGATGTTGAGCGGAGTCAATACCCTGGCCAACGCGGTGAAGGTGACCCTTGGCCCCAAGGGACGCAATGTCGTCCTGGATAAATCCTGGGGTTCTCCCCGGGTAACCAAGGATGGCGTCACGGTCGCCAAAGAGATCGAGCTGGAAGGCAAGTTTGAAAACATGGGCGCCCAGATGGTCAAGGAGGTGGCGTCCAAAACCTCGGATCAGGCCGGTGATGGCACCACCACCGCCACCGTGCTGGCCCAGGCGATCATTCGCGAAGGGTTGAAAGCCGTCGCCGCCGGCATGAATCCCATGGATCTGCGTCGCGGTATCGACTCTGCCGTCGGCAAGATTGTGGAGAATCTGAAAAGCTTCTCCCGGGAGGTGACCAACTCCGAGGAGATCGCCCAGGTCGGCTCCATCTCCGCCAACAACGACAAGGTGATCGGCAAAATGATTGCCAACGCCATGGACAAGGTTGGCAAGGAGGGGGTGATCACCGTCGAGGAGGCCAAAGGTCTCGAAACAACGCTGGATGTCGTGGAGGGTATGCAGTTTGATCGCGGCTACCTCTCCCCCTACTTTGTCACCAACTCGGAAAAGATGCTGGCGGTCCTCGATGACCCCTTCATCCTGCTGGTGGAGAAGAAAATTTCCGGCCTGCAACAAATTTTGCCGGTCCTGGAGAGCGTCGTGCAATCCTCGCGCCCCCTGTTGATTATCGCCGAGGATGTCGAAGGAGAGGCCCTGGCCACCCTGGTGGTCAACAAGTTGCGCGGCGGCCTGAAGGTGTGTGCCGTCAAAGCCCCCGGTTTTGGTGACCGGCGCAAAGCGATGCTGGAAGATATTGCCATTTTGACCGGCGGCACCGTCGCCTCCGAAGATTTGGGCGTCAAACTGGAAAATGTCACCCTCGACATGCTGGGCAAGGCCAAACGCATCACCGTCGACAAAGAGAACACCACCATCGTCGAAGGGGCCGGTGCCGCCAACGACATCAAAGGCCGCATCGCCCAGATACGTGCCCAGATCGAAGAGACCACCTCCGACTACGACCGGGAAAAACTGCAGGAACGCCTGGCCAAACTCGCCGGCGGAGTGGCCGTGATCAAGGTCGGTGGTGCCACCGAAGCCGAGGTCAAAGAGCGCAAAGACCTGGTGGACGATGCCCTGCATGCCACCCGTGCCGCCGTCGAAGAGGGAATCGTTCCCGGTGGTGGCGTCGCCCTGTTGCGGGCCAGAAAAGCCCTCGACTCTCTCAGCGTCACCAATGAGGACCAGAAGGCCGGTGTGCGCATCGTGCGCCGCGCCATCGAGGAACCCCTCCGGATCATCGTCGAGAATGCCGGTCATGAGGGATCGGTCGTGGTGGCCAAAGTCCTGGACAACAGTAACCAGAACTTTGGCTTCGACGCTGCGGCGGAGGAGTATACCGACCTCGTTGCCCGTGGTGTCATCGACCCAACCAAGGTGGTGCGCAGCGCCCTGCAATCCGCCGCCTCCGCCGCCGGATTGATGATCACCACCGAGGCCGCCATCACCGAGCTCCCCAAGAAAGAGTCCCACGCCCCGGCCATGCCTGACGGCGGCGGCATGGACATGTAATCTCGTTCCGGATCAGGATGGAACCTCCCTCCCCTTCTCAGCCGGGTGCCTTTTCCCGGCTGGGTATTTTTTCCGGGTACCGGCGGCCTGGCGCAACGGGTCGCCGGTGCTTTTTTCATCGATCCATCGCGACGGAGGAGACGACATGACCGATACACCGAAAAAAATGCTTTGTCGTTACGTCCGCGTTCATGGGCGCGTACAAGGTGTCGGGTTCCGGGAGTCAACCCGGGAAGAGGCCGACCGGATCGGCGTCACCGGCTGGGTACGCAACGATGCCGATGGCACCGTGGAGGCCATTTTTTGCGGCACCCCGGGTCTGGTCGAAACCATGGTCGTCTGGTGCCAGAAAGGCCCGCCCATGGCCCGGGTGCTGCGCATGGATGTCCAGGATCACCCACTCCCTGATCCCCTTCCGACCCGCTTTGCCGTCAGGTGGTGAGGCGTCGTCGAATCTCCTTGCCATCCAGGGGAATTTGCCAGATAATTTAACATAAGATAGGGTCTTGGTGACGAGACCTCTCGTCACGCAGTTCGGAGTCGGGAGAGGTTCCATGGCTATCAGTTTCAGTTCGATCAGTTCGCTGTTGGGCTCGGTCTATGGATCGTTCAGTCAGAACACCTCTGCCTACCGGGGTTACACATCCTCGGCTACAACCCCCTACGGCAGCGCTGCAAAGACAAGCCTGAGCAGTTCGTACACCGCGGCCATCAAGTCTTACGGCCGGGCCATATCCAGCACCAACGAAGGTCTGAGCAAAATCCAGGTGGCCCAGAACGGATTGAGCACCATAAGCAGCAACTTGAGCCGCCTGCAAGATCTGGCGATACAGGCCAGCAGCTCGACCATCACCCAGACCGATCGTGACAAACTCCAGGCCCAGGCCGATACCATCCAAAAACAAAACGACCAGATCATCGCCACGACAAAATATGGCTCCGAAAAACTCCTCTCGTCAAAACACACGGATACCGTGCAAACCGGCGTCCTGTCGACAAATACTACGACCATCTCCTTCAGCGACTACACCAAGTCATTCACCAAGGTGGACCTGAGCAGCCAGCAGAGTGCCACCAACGCCATCACGACCCTGACTACCAACGTCACCACCGCCGACAAAGGCCTTGATGCCCTGAACAAGACACGCACCAGCCTGGAAGGATCCCTCAATGTCCTGAACAATGCCACAAGCGCCCTGACCCAGGCCCAGGCGTCATCCTTGAGTCTGGCCAATCAAATGCGTTATGGGGGGTTCTCTCTTGGATCTCAAGGCTCCATTGATCCTTTGCGCGCCTTGCAACTGTTGGGTTGATCTCGGTTGGCAGGGAGTGCAAGGAAATTTCCATGGCCCTTCTGGAAGATTTGCGGACGGAAAAATTCAAGGTTTTTCTGGTCACGCTCCTGCCTGTCGTTTTCATCCTTGCGTCGATGGTTCTGGTGAATCGAAAAATCCAAACGGAAATTGTCTCCGCTGAAAAAGAGCTTGTTGGCATTGGCTTGCTTCGCCAGATACAGCAGACAACCAATCTGATTCAGGATATACGCGGTCTGTGGCAGATTCGTCTGGCCTACAACCTGGAAAGCCCTGACGATATTTTGGAAAAATCAGCCTCGCTCAAGTCCCAACTGGCGATGTTGAAAAACTCCCCCGCTGCAAAACACCTGGGCATGGAGGATGTGCTGCACGGCTTTGCAGAGGATGTCGAACAACGACTCCTGGAACACCCTCAACTGGCCACACCCCTCGAAACCTTTCAGTCCCACACCCTGGCTGTCACAAAGAGTCACGAAACAGCCAAGTTGGCGGCGGTGCGTTCCCGTTTGCGTCTGGACCCTTTTGAAGAGAGCCATTTTCTGGCGACACTCCTGGTGGATGATCTGCCTGCCCTGGCGGAATCGGCGGGTCGCGTCCGGGGCATTGGCGGGGGAATGGCCGGAAAGGAGTCGCTTCCCCTGCCTGACCGCCTGCGACTCGGTGAGGCACTCGGAGGGTTGCGGCGCAATCTGGATGAACTGACCAAATTTCAGCATCTCCTCTCCAATATACAGTCCGATCTGCCCCCTTTGACCAACTGCTTTTTCCTGAGTGCGGAAAGTGACATCCGGGCGTTCCTTGAATCAGGCCGTATGCTGGCATCCGAACCAAACCGAGTCACGGCATTTGAGTATTATCGCCAGGGGAGCGAGGCGATCCAACAATCGATGGCCTGCTACAACAAATTCTCCGACCATCTGGTTTCAATACTGGAAGAGCGCGTCGTAAAATTCAACAGAAACAGGAATATGATTCTCGGGGCCATCCTGATTGGCCTGCTTTTGATGCTGCATGGCTTCCGGAGCTATTATCTTCGGGTACAACTGAGCCAAAAAATCCTGGCCGCCACCGAGGCCCGTTCGCGGGCACTTGTGGAGTCGGCTGTCGATGGCATCATCACCATCGACAACAGAGGAACCATCCTCTCCACCAATCAGGCCCTGGAGGATATGTTTGGCTACCCGAAAAACTCGCTGATCGGCCAAAACGTCACCATCCTCATGCCTGAACCCCATGCGACTCAACACGATGAGTATCTTCGCCGCTACTTGTCCTCCAGGGTCAAAAAAATCATCGGCACCAGCCGCGAGGTCGAAGGTGTCTGCCGGGATGGCGGAGTCTTTCCTCTGGAACTCTCCGTGGGGTTTTTTCAGGAGGAGGGCGAAACCTATTTTACCGGCATCATGCACGACATCACGGCTCGCAAACAGGCCAGCAAGGCCCTGCGCGACGCCTACGGCCAACTGGAAAACCGGGTCAGAAAACGGACCCAGGAGTTGCAGGAGACCAACGATCGCCTCAAGGACGAAATCCAGGAGCGCGTCCGTGCCCAGGCCAGCCTGATGTTGGCCGGCAAGGTGTTTGAAAATGCCAGCGAAGGGATCATCATCACGGACAATTATGCCAGTATTCTCGATGTCAACCCGGCCTTTACCGAAATCACGGGTTTTTCCCACGAGGAGGTGGTCGGCGCAGACCCGAGCATCGGCAAATCAGGCCGTCACGATAGCGAGTTTTACAAACAGATGTGGCACCAATTATTGACGGAGGGTGGCTGGAAGGGAGAGATCTGGGATCGCCGCAAAGATGGTACGGTCTACCCGAAATGGGTCAGCATCAATGCCGTTCGCGACTCCTGGGGGAGAACCCTCAACTATGTGGGCATCTTCTCCGACATCACCCGCATCAAGGCTACGGAACAGCGTCTGGAACAATTGGCCTACTACGACCCCTTGACCACCCTGCCCAATCGTGTGCTCTTCCGTGATCGACTGGTACACGAAATCGAGTTGAGCAAGCGCCAGGCCAACAAGCTGGCGGTGTTTTTCATAGACCTGGACCGATTCAAACACGTCAACGATACCCTGGGACATGCCGCCGGAGATCAACTCCTGGTGGAAATTTCCCGGCGCATCTCCGGGTGCATTCGCAAATCCGACACGGTGGCCCGCCTGGGAGGTGATGAGTTTACGGTCATTCTGTCCAATATCGGCAAGGAGAGTCAGGCAGCTGGCGTTGCGACCAATATCATCCAGGCGTTGCAGGAGCCGGTCACGTTGGGCCCCCACGAGGCCTATGTCGGAGCCAGTATCGGTATTGCCATCTTTCCCGCCGACGGCGCCGACTTCGATATCCTGACCAAAAATGCCGATCTGGCCATGTATCGGGCCAAGGAGAGTGGACGCGGTGTCTTCCGCTTCTTTGAAGCAACCATGGATACCGACTCCAACACGCGCATGAAAATGGAGCTGAAATTGCGCCGGGCCGTGGAAAATGGCGAGTTCACCATGTATTACCAACCCAAGTTTTTGGTGAGCAATCGTCAGGTGGTCGGTGCAGAGGCCCTGGTACGCTGGAAAGATCCGGAAATCGGTATGGTTTCACCTGCCCAGTTCATTCCACTCGCCGAAGAGACGGGCTTGATCATCCCCCTGGGTGAATGGATCCTCAACTCGGTCTGCCACCAGACAAAAGAGTGGTGCAACAAAGGGTTCGATCCCAAAGTGGCCGTCAACCTTTCCGCATCCCAGTTCATGCTCGATACGATCGCCGAAACCATCCAGGGGATCTTGCAAAAAACCGGGCTCTCACCAGGCAACCTTGAGTTGGAGGTCACGGAGAGCATGGTCATGGTGGATTTGAACAAGGCCATTCGTACCATGGCCCTGTTGCGGGAGATGGAGCTTGGCATCACCGTGGATGACTTCGGGACGGGCTACTCGTCGCTCAACTATCTGAAGAGGTTCCCTTTGCGCTCCCTGAAGATCGACCAGTCCTTCGTCCGGGATCTGACCGAGGACTCGGACGATGCAGCCATCGTCTCCGCCATCATCTCCATGGCCCACAACCTGGATTTGCGCGTTGTTGCCGAGGGCGTCGAAACAGAGGAACAATTTTCCTTTCTGCTGAGTCAGGCATGCGACGAAGTCCAGGGCTATCTGCTGGGACGCCCCATGCCAGCCGAGCAATTTGAGCTGTTGCTTGGCCAGAAACCACCCGAGTCGACCCCGGCAGTCGATTCCGCCACACAAAGTGCAGTCAAGACAAAGACAAAAACACGGAAAAAGAGAGAACCCGCGAAACAGGCATGATCCTTTTCCAAGAGGGAGCCGGGAGAGTTGCAGTCCGATTGCAGCAATAAAAGGCACATATTTTGCGTCATTTTTCTCGGCGTTAAACCGACGAACAAAATCAGCCTGCAATCTGGACAAAGGATCCCCGGAAAATGCGCGAGACCCAGCCAAGCGAAACCTTGCATCCCCTTTTAAGCGCAGAGTTGCGCAGCATGCTCCGCTGGGTAGACCAGTCAGAGGACAACAGCGCCTGGGCACAATGGCGCACCCTGGAGAGCATCGTTGGCCCCATGCTGGTCGTCAACAAACCGAACACAGTGTCAATTCCGGGTCATCTGCCCCAGGAAATGGCAGCCACAGTTTTGCCCCTGGCCATGTCAGAGGCGGAAAAAGGTGCCGCAACGCCTCTGCCAATGGCCCGTGCCTCGTGAGCTGAAGCAGGAACCAACCTGATGACGTGATCCTTCGGAACCGGCAAGGGACTCTCCCCTCCCTACTTTCCCCTTGCTCCCCTTCCCGGCTCTGCAGACATCACTGACGGATTGTCTCCCTTGCGACAGGTCGAGGGTCGTTGTGCTTCGGATTGATTGTGACCAAATGCAGAGGCCTGAAAAAAAGATGTACATTCGATTGACGGCAGTCTTCAAAAAGGTTCCTGAGGGCTATATCGGCTTTGTGGAAGAACTGCCAGGGGCGAACTCGCAAGGCGCAACTTTAAGGGAGGTCCGTGCCAACCTACTCCCACCTTTTGGGTGAGGGTACGCCGACAGGTTCCGTGTTCTCGACAGGATAGGGTGTCGGTGACATCGCACGTGCGGGTGGCAGGCTGACAGGGGTCGGGTCTCCCCCCCGGTCCATCTCGGCCAGCGCCCTGATGGCGACGGTGTAGCCTTGTTTTGCCGCCTGTCCGAACCATTGCCGGGCCGCTGTCCGGTCCGGCGGGGGATCCTTGCCCAGGGCATAGTGGAAACCCAACATGGTCTGCGCCGCAGCAATACCCTGTTCTGCCGCCTTTCGACACCACTCCATGGATAATTTTTGATTGGCAGGAACAACAACTCCTTCCGCATGGATTGAGCAAAGATAGGCCTGCGCCATGGGGTGTCCCCCCTGATCCGCCGCAGCCTGAAACCATTTCAACGCCTCGGCGTTGTCCTGCGGGACCGTGGTTCCGCCCAGATACAAAAATCCGAGACGGGTCTGCGCCTCGGTATGACCCTGCTGTGCCGCTTTGCGATACCATTGAGCTGCCTGCATCGGCTCTTTGGCCACGCCCATCCCCTCCTCCAGCATGCGCCCCACCAAAAATTGCGCACGAGGATTGCCCTTTTCTGCAATCCGCAGAAAAAGATTGTACGCCATACCCGCATAACCACTCTTGAGAGCTACAGTTGCCTCGTGGAAATCCTTCTCCGGGTTTGCCTCCTGGAGTGGCTTGCTCCATCCAGGCACAGGCGACGATAAAAGCATAAAAACCACGGCCCAAAAAGCCAATGCCGGTTTTCCGACACTATTTTCCCGTCCCACCCCCCCAAAAGGGGGAAAAATAGCCGTTTTCTTGACAGTCATGATCTGTATCATTCCCAACCTGTTGATATCAATGTTTTTATTTAGAGAATCCCACCTGGAACAGAAGCTGCATTTACCGGCATTGAACACCCACCAATCCGTTCCGCATGAAAGATGAACAGCGATGGACTTTCATATCATAGCAAAAAAGAACGACTTCAGAATCTACGACCTGGATGACCGGCAATACGTGGTGGTGGGACTCAAGACATTGGAAGATGCCAAAAGGGTTCATCAAAAGCTCCTCAAATTGAGGGAAGCGGTTGCCAGAGTGCCAGTCAAACAGCGAGTTCCAAACTCCCAGGTATCGCCTCATGCCGAAAGCGCGTGAGAAACCCCTGGACCATGCAGCTCTCCGGTGGGGAACGAGAGGTCCCCACCGGGGAAGAGAGAGGACGTTCCGTTCCGTCCTCGTCGGCCGGTTTGTGTCATGCCGGAGGCCCTTCGCCGCTTGATTCCGCCGTCGTTCCCTGTCTGCGTCATGAATGCTGCCCGTTTCCTGCCTGAACACACCACCATGCCATCAAAGCCGCAAACAATCGGCGTCCTGTTTGCTCCCCATTTAAAACGAAACACCATCCGACGAGTGCCCGAAGCAAAGTCGTGAGTCACGACGCCTCTTTGCCCGCCTTTTCCACAGGCCAGTTTTGCAGGTCTTGTATCTCCTCCGGCGTCAGAAGTTGCCCCACCGACCCGGAAAAGCTTGCGCCGGAGGCCCCGGATTGGCGGTTCATCTCTTCCCGGGCACGAATGACCTTCAGGTTGCGCTCCCAAGCCCTGAGCTTGGCCTCCAGCAAATTTTGACTGAAGGGCTTGGTGATCAGGTCGTCACCGCCCGAGTCGAGGCACTGCGCCAGATCGTAGGCATCGGTCATACCCGTCAGAAAAAGGATCGGCACAAAACGCCCCATGCACAGCCGTTTGATCTCGCGGGCGACCTGGCACCCATCCATGTTGGGCATACAGACATCCAATATCACCAGATCCGGCCTGTCAGCCTGGAATCTCTCAATTCCGCTCAGTCCATCAAAGGCTTGCAAAATTTCATAACCATCCTCGTGCAGGATCTCCGCCAGGAGAATATTCACAAGGCGGTCGTCGTCGATGACCAGAACTTTCATTACGACATCCCTCTGTTCTTCCCACTTGCAGCAATAAAATTTCCGGAAGAGGGGTTCCCATGAGAAAACAATAACAAACAAAACCACCAATATCCAGGATTGCCTTTCACGAACGATAAGCGGCAAGAATTTCATTCAAGAAATCTTGCGAATTGGACGATGAGTTGGTCAGGGAGCAAGGAGAAAAAACTTCGAGAAGCTGGGAGAGTCCAATGGAGCGCTTTAACAAGCCGGATGTTGGCAATGACATTCTCAATCAATCTTTGAATGAGTTCGACCTGGTTTTGCGATCCCTGAATGCCTTGTTCAGGGACCTGGGCAAGCAGTATCTCGAGCAGGTTCCGGAACCGCCGCGCCAAGAGTTCAGCTGACTTTCAGGGATGGAAGTGCAGTCCTCCACCTTCGTCATAAGGGTCGCTGCGCGACCTTCAACCTGGTCATAAGGGTCGCTGCGCGACCTTCGACTCATCGTTTCTTCCGTCTTTGGCCGCCATGACCCCTCGGCATGGCTGACCCCCCTGGTCGTTCCCCCGGGAATGACCAGGGTTGCGGTGGCTTGCCGTCCCATCATTGGGGCTTCGCCCCAAACCCCACCAGGACTCTGTCCTGGACCTGCCAGGGGGCCAGCCCCCTGGACCCCGTTTTCTGTGGGACGGGCCCCGATCGTCAGCCAAGTCTGTCCAAAAGACGGACACGAAAGTGCACCCCCAACGACTCGGCAATCCGACGACAGGCGGGGATGTCCACTCCCTCCGCCCCATCGATGGCCGTCGCGGTGACCTGGGGAACATGGGCCTGCACGGCGCGTAAAAAGTCGAGCATTCCCTGATAGGAGCCGACCAGAGATGGCTGACACAGACGGTCGTAGGTCGCCTGATCCTGCGCGGTCATGGATACGGAAACGGCATCGATCAAACCCCGAAATTGGGGCGTCACATCCCGGCGATAGAGCAGGTTGGCCAGGCCATCGGTGTTGAGACGCACCCGCCTGCCACCACAACGCTTGACCTCGGCGGCCACCTCAAGAATGACCGCCAGCCGCAAAGTGGGTTCGCCAAAGCCGCAAAAAACGACTTCATCATACTGGGCAACCTCCCCCATGGCGGCGATCAACTCGGCTGCCGTGGGATTGCGGGCCAAGGTCAGGTCATAGTCATGCACCTGGGGTTCGTCGCGCCATTTGGGGCAGTATTGACAACGCAGGGTGCAACCACGGGTCACATTGAGATACAACCCCTTGCCAATCGTATAGGCCAGAGTCCTGGCTGGGGGTGATGCAGTATCGCCCTGCGCAGACGCCTGCACCTGGAATAATTTTTTATAGTTTCGGGTCGTGGCCGCCGCGACCTCTTCAAGGGAGATCTGCCGTCGCTCCGCCAGGGCACGCGCAACATGGACCACATGGGCCGGAACGTTGCGCTTGCCGCGAAAAGGCACAGGTGTCAAATAGGGAGAGTCGGTCTCGATCAGGATGCGATCGAGAGGTATCCCGGCGGCAATATCACGCAGGGCGTGGGCATTGCGAAAGGTCAAGACGCCCGAAAAAGAGATATAAAAACCTCGCGACAAGGCCCACTCCGCCAACCCAGGCGAACCCGTAAAGCAGTGTATAACCCCTCCCCGCCCCGGGATCCCCTCCTCGTCCAGAATCTGTCGCGTGGCGTCTTCCGCCTCCCGGGTATGAACAATCAACGGCAGATCCGCCATATGGGCAGCGCGAATGTGTTCCCGAAAGTTGGCCTCCTGCAAGGGGCGCGGACTCCGATCATAGTGAAAGTCGAGGCCGCTCTCGCCGATGGCAACCACTTTGGGGTGTTCGCACAGATCGAGAATCTCCTGGGCCGAGACAGACTCTTCTTCGGCATAGTGAGGGTGCACACCGATGCTGGCGAACAAACCGGGAAAGCGTTCCGCCATGGCGCAAAGAGATTTCGCCCCGGTCAGTCGAGTGCCGACAGTGGTGACAAAACCGACCCCCGCCGCCTGCGCCGCCAGAAAGACCTGCTCCCACTCCCCCTGATAGTCCGGAAAATCGAGATGGGCATGACTGTCGGCAAAGATCATGGTATCGGACATGGCTCACTTCTCTCCTGCTGTCTTCTTGCCACTCTCCCCGGAGGGTGCCCTGTTGGGGGAGTTCTCCCTTTCCGGCCCCTTTTTCTTGCGTACCCGACGCCGACGTTTGCGCTTCTCTCCCCCTTCCGTGCTCTTCTCTGGTTCTGCCGCCTTTTCAGGGGGCTGCTCTTCGGGTCTGGTTGCCGCAGCGGCAGCCGATACGGCAGGCTTGACCAGGAGCGTCACCACGGGAAGATCCGTCTCCTCCGCTGATGCGACACTCTCCTCTTCCTCATCCCTGGCACCGGCGGGTTGTTCTTCAGGGTTGACATAGGTCAACTCGGCAATCGGTAACGTCCCCCTGCCACCCGCTTCGTCGCCATACTGCACATCGGCCATGCCACGAATGGGATGAATATTGCGGACCTGCACCTCCCGGCCATCCCGGGTGCGCATCCGGCAATTGACCTTGGGCATGGCGTTGCGCAACGTGCGATACAGATCATTTTCAAAGCCCAGACAACACATCAGGCGACCACACACCCCGGAAATGGCATCCGGATTGAGGGACAGCTCCTGATTCTTGGCCATTCTGACCGAAACAGGGTGGAACTTATCCAAGTGCCCGGCACAGCAGAAGGATTGACCACACGGACCCAGGCCGTTCAACAGGCGGGTCTCATCGCGGACACCAATCTGCCGCATCTCCACCCGCACCTGGAACTGCCGCGCCAGAATCCTGACCAACTCACGAAAATCGATACGGTTTTCCGCCGTGAAGTAAAAAATCGCCTTGGTGCCATCCGGCAAAAAGGTGACCTTGGACAACTTCATCGTCAAGCCGAGCTGACGGATGCTCTCCTTGCAGAGTTTGTGTGCCTGGATCTCCTTCTCGATGCGCCACTTCTGGGCATCGTGATCCGCTTTGCCAAAGACCCGCTTGATCAGGGTCACCGGGCCGGGAAAAAGGCGTTCTGCCGCTGGCATCTCTTCCTGATACGCGGCATAGACCACCTCGCCGCTCTCGTCACCGTGCCGGGTCAGGATGACAACCTGATGACCGGGTTGCAGCATAGGCAACCGGGCGCCTACCCGATACGTCATGCAGGAGTGGGGCAACCGCAAACCGACAATTTGCCAGACATCCCCCTGAGGAACAGGATACGACGCTTCCCGTTCGATGGGTTCCTGATCAGGTTCCGAAGAGAGCATCTCCTCATCCGTGAAATCGAGGGGTGATTCCAGGGGATCGACGACTGCTTCCAGGGGGTCGGTCATCAGCTCCGACAGGGTATCCGTGTCCAATTCCGTTGCATCCGCCATGTCATTCCAATTCCAGATCAAGCGTCTGCTTCGTTGACTGCATCACTCGCTCCTCGCCGTACCCAACACGTACTGTCTCGTCGCTCATGCGTTGTCGCCTCGCATCCATCTTGATCTGGAATTGGAATTCAGTAAGGTTCATCATGATGCCGCGCCTGGGGAGTTCTGTCCGTGTCCCCTGTGAAACAACGTGATGGTCATCGAGAGTCGATCAGAAGGGTGCGCCCTGCCAGCGGGCCAGATGAATCAGCAGAGCTTCCAGAGCCATCTGTCGATTGAGATTGAACTCCTCGACGCGCAAAAACATCTCCCGACTTTGCCGGGCCAGATCAAGCACACGGGCCTCCGGACTCCCCGCCCGCCAACGGGGGAGAGTCGCCCGGATAGTATCCCGGAACCAGGCCATGAGAAAGGTCTGGGCAAATGGAAACCGCTCACGGTCGCCCCAATAGCCGGCCATTACACATAAATCCGCCAGATGACGACGCGGCAACTGCTCCATATCATCGCGGAAGCGCTGTTTCAACTCCTTGAGATCCCCTGTACACAACTGGCACAGACGATGGGCACTCCCCTCAGCGAGCTCGATGGCCTCCTTCAGCGCTTCGGGGTCGACCTCAGCGAGATTGCGTGCAGCCACCTGCGACAGCTCCTCCGGCTGCAGGGGAAAAAAGCGCACAGCCTGACAACGCGAGCGTATGGTCGGCAACAAGCTTCCCGGGCGACTGGTGTTGAGAATCAGCAGGGAGCTGGCGGGGGGTTCTTCAAGGGTCTTGAGCAGGGCATTGGCGGCGGTTTCGTTCATGAGGGCGGCATCGTCGACGATGGCCACCTTCAATTCGGCCTCCAGGGGGGTCAGGGCGAGGAAGGCACATACATCGCGGATTTGTTCGACCGCAATGCGGGTTTTCTCCGGCAACAACGCCACCCGAACCAGGTCTGGATGGTGCTCTCCGGCAATTTTCCGGCAAGGGGTACACGCTCCACACGCCGAACGAACGACCGGGCTTACCTTCCCGGCGTACTGTTGGCAAAAAAGTGCAGCAACAAAGGCCTGTATCACGGTCGCCTTGCCAATCCCGGTCGGACCTGAAAAAAGCAACGCATGCGGAACATGCCCTGCCGCCAAATAGCCTTGCAAACGCACGATGGCCTCTCGATGCCCGGCAATGGCATCAAATCCTGTTCCGGACATGGGCCACCCCCTCCTGAATCTGGCGGAAAATGGTCGGCGATGGTCGAAAAGCATCCAGGAGCAGAATCCGTTCCGGTTCCCTGCTGGCGAGGTGTAAAAAACCCTCCCGGACCCGGCGATGAAAGGCAAGCTCTTCCTGATCCAGGCGCGTCAGAAGGCTCTGCCGCTGGCGGCAGCGTTCCAGACCCGCTTCCGGAGCGATATCCAACAGAAAGGTCAAGTCGGGGCAGACACCGCCAGCAGCCAACTCTCCCAGACGGAGAATCACCTCGGGGTTCACCCCCCGGCCATACCCTTGATAGGCCAATGTGCTGTCTTGAAAGCGGTCGCACAAAACCCACGTCCCCTGGGCCAATGCCGGGCGAATCACCTCGCCGACGTGCTGGGCGCGGGCAGCGAAAACCAGGTAGAGTTCCGTTTCCGGCAACATGCCCCCTGACTCTTCACCCAGAAACAATGCCCGGATACGTTCCGACAAGGGGGTACCACCCGGCTCCCGAGTCACCAGCACAGACTCCCCCTGGGTGCGCAGCCAATCGGCCAACAGGGCAATCTGCGTGGATTTGCCTGCCCCTTCAATCCCCTCAAAGGTGATGAATCGGCCACGCATCGCTTTCGCGTTCCTTCGTCAACGTCAACCACCCCCCGGGTGATGGAATCGAGCGACATTTTTATTGTGTTCCGGCAGGGTCTTGGCAAAGACGTGGGTGCCGTCCCCCCGGGCGACAAAATAGAGATCCTCCGTCACTTCCGGATGCAGGGCGGCGTGGAAGGATGCCCGTCCGGGATTGCAGATGGGCGTCGGAGGAAGAGCCTGAATTGTATAGGTATTGTAAGGTGTCGGTGCCAGGAGATGGGCCCGGGTTATGCCGCCGCTGAAGTCGGGTATCCCGTAGGTGACGGTCGGATCGCTCTGCAACTTCATCTTGCGCCGCAGCCGGTTATGAAACACCCCGGAAACATGCGCACGCTCCGCGACATGCCCCGTCTCTTTTTCGATGATGGAGGCGATGATAAGGGCTTCATACGCCGTGAAGGAGAACCCGGGTGGACGCGCCAGCCACTCCTGTTCAAACACCCTTTTCCCCTGCGTAACGATACGCTGGATGAGATCATCCTTTGGATCCCTGATACGATAGAAGTAGGTGCTCGGAAACAGGTACCCTTCCAGGGAACGAACGTCCAGCCCAAGACGCCGGGGAAGGGCAGGGTCAGCAACGGCAGCGACGGCTTCATGCAAGCCAACTTTTTTCAGACGATCGACCACCTCCCGGACGGTCAACCCCTCCGCGATCACCAGTTTTCCCTTGGCGACATCGCCGCTGCGCAGGCGTTTCAGGACCATCGTGGCGGTCTCGCCCGGCTCGAAGCGATAGTACCCCGCCTGGATGAACCCCGTACCGTGAAACTGATCCAGAACCGTAAACCAGAGAGGCGATGCAATCACCTTCTGGCTGGCGAGTTCGCTGGATATCTTCTGGATCCCCCACCCCTTGGGGATGGCCAGGTCAGCCGACCGGACAACCTTGTACTCCAGAAACTCCCTGAAATCCTTGTAGACGACTCCGGCGACGACAGTCCCGAGGATCACTCCCCCCAGGATGACGACACGCCACTTGTTGAGGATCAGTTTCAAGGAGAACTCAAGAGTAGTGTTTCAGCACCAATGAGGCGTTGGTACCCCCAAATCCGAATGAATTGGAAACGGCGTATTCCAGCTTTTTCTCTCTGGCGGTATGGGGAACATAATCCAGATCGCACCCGGCCTCGATATCCGGATTGTCCAGATTGATCGTCGGGGGAACCACCCCATAATGCAGCGCCAGGGCGGTAAAAATCGCCTCTACACCACCGGCGGCCCCCAAAAGGTGCCCGGTCATGGACTTGGTGGAGCAGACCAGGATGCGTTTGGCATCCTCCGCACCAAAAACCCGCTTGATGGCCATGGTTTCGACCACATCGCCCAGAGGCGTGGAGGTACCGTGGGCATTGATATGGCCGACCCTGTCCGGAGCGATCCGGGCATCATCCAGGGCCAATTTCATACAGCGGGCGGCGCCATCGCCATCGGGATCGGGAGCGGTGATGTGATGGGCATCGCCGGACATGCCATAACCACACACTTCGGCATAGATCCGTGCCCCCCGCTTTTTGGCCGATTCCAACTCTTCGAGGAGAACCACGCCAGCCCCTTCGGCGGGAACGAAGCCGTCGCGATCCTTGTCCCAGGGACGCGAGGCGGCCTGTGGATGATCGTTGCGGCTGGAGAGGGCCTTGGCTGCGGCAAATCCACCAACACCCAGTTCGCACAGAGCGGCTTCCGCACCGCCTGCGAGCATGACGTCCGCTTCACCCCGCTTGATAATGCGCATACCGTCACCGATGGCATGGCTTCCCGTGGCGCAGGCGGTCACAACGGCGTGGTTCGGCCCTTTAAGTCCGTACTTGATGGCCACATGTCCGGAGATCAGGTTGGAGAGGGACATGGGAATGAAAAAAGGAGAGATGCGGCGCGGGCCTTTTTCCTTCAGGGCCCAGGCCTGATTCTGAATGGATATAAGCCCACCGATGCCGGAACCGATGATGGTTCCGATACGGGTGGCATTCTCTTCGGTGACGGTCATACCGCTGTCCTCCCAGGCGAGTTGGGCAGCGACCAGACCGAAGTGAATAAACAGGTCCATCTTTTTGATCTCTTTTTTGGGAATCCAATCTTCTGGATTAAAATCCCTGCACTCTCCGGCAATGCGTGTCGAATACTCTTCGGTATTGAAGCGGGTAATGGGACCAATACCTGACTGCCCGGCCAGAAGAGCCGACCAGGTTTTATCTTTTCCGGTACCGCACGGGGTGATCAAACCCACGCCGGTAATAACCACTCTCCGATCCACAGGAAGTTCTCCCAGAAATCTTCATGGATGGGGGAAGCCTCCCTCCACCCTCCGATCATGAGAGTCGCTACGCGACTTTCACGGTAAACGAGCGCCAGCCCGCACCGCTGACAGAACCGACGCCGCAAATTGATTCGTTTCAAGACTCGAGACGCGCCTTGACGTACTCAATAGCCTGTTTGACGGTGGTGATCTTTTCGGCATCCTCGTCGGGAATTTCGCAGCCGAACTCCTCTTCGAGGGCCATCACCAGCTCGACCGTGTCCAACGAGTCAGCGCCGAGGTCGTCCACAAAATTGGACTCTTCCGTCACCATGTTTGCATCCACACCCAACTGATCGATCACGGTCTTGATGACACGTTGTGCGATATCGCTCATGAGATTTTTTCCCTTCCATTCCCAACTTTTTGATCGTGAAAACCAAGGCGTTATTACAGGGAAATCGACCAAAAACAACAACTCATATCCAGAACCTGGTCAGACCATATACATCCCACCGTTGACATGAATGGTCTCCCCGGTGATGTAGCCGGCCTCATCCGAGGCCAAAAAGGCAACTGCGCAAGCCACATCCTCTGGTTTTCCCATAGCGCCCAGAGGTATTTGCGCCAGCATAGCTTCCTTTGCTGCGGTACTCAACGCATCGGTCATGCGCGTCTGGATAAAACCGGGTGCCACACAATTGGCTGTGACGCCGCGTGAGGCCACTTCCCGGGCCAGGCTCTTGGTGAACCCAATCAATCCTGCCTTGCTGGCGGCATAGTTGGCCTGACCAGCATTTCCTGTAACGCCAACGACCGAGGCCACGCTGACGATACGCCCGTAGCGTGCCTTCATCATGGCGCGCAGGACCAGGCGAGTCAGGTAGAAGGCGCTGGACAGATTGATGCTCAGCACATCCTCCCATTCGGAGTCCTTCATGCGAATCATCAGGTTGTCACGGGTGATGCCGGCATTATTGACAAGAATGTCGATGCGACCAAAGCGCTCCGTCGCCTGTTTGACCACCTCTTCGAGGCGACTGCGTGAGGCGATATCCGCCTCATACCCTTCGGCATCCGGCGAAAGGCGACGCACCTCCTCCAGGACTTCCGGGATACGCTGGCCCTCATTGCTGGTGATGATGACTTTCGCTCCACGCCGGGCGAGTTCCAGCGCCGTCACCCGTCCGATACCGCTGGTCGAACCAGTGACAAGGGCAACGCGATCATTGAGCATGGCAAACCCCAAACAGTGCGTTGACATTGCATGGACGGGGGAGGTCTCCCTCCACCCTCCGATTCATTGCATGGATGGGGGAAGCCTCCCTCCACCCTCCGACTATAAGAGTCGCTGCGCGACTTTCACGGCAAGACGATCAGGCAGCAGGCAACGCGGCCAGATCTTCCGGACCGGATACGTTAAAAACGGCCAAATTTTTATCGATGCGCTTGATCATGCCACTCAGGACTTTGCCGGTTCCCACTTCGATGAAGCGCTCCACGCCGAGAGCCATCATGCGCCGAATGACCGCCTCCCACATGACAGGAGCGGTGATGGCCCGCACCAAAAGCTTACGTACCTCGTCCCCGGATGACGCCTCCAGGCCTGTCGCATTGGCAACCAGGGGTGCAGAGAGGTTCTTGAAGGCAACCTTGTCCATGGCAACAGCCATCCGCTGGGCTGCCGGTTCCATGAGAGGACAGTGGAAGGGAGCAGAAACGGCCAGCATGATCGAACGCTTGGCTCCCAGGCCCTTGGCCAACTCCACAGCCTTGACGACAGAGCCCTTGTGCCCGGAAATGACGATCTGACCAGACGTATTGTAGTTGGCCGTCACACAGACACCACCGCTCTCTTGCTGGGCTTGGCGGCATACATCTTCCACTTGCTGTGCCGACATGTTGAGAATGGCCGCCATGGCACCCTCCCCGACAGGAACCGCCTTCTGCATGGACTCTCCCCGCAATCGGACCAGGGAGATCGCCTCGGCAAAAGTGAAACCACCCGCAGCACACACCGCTGCGTACTCGCCTAAAGAGTGGCCCGCCACATAATCCGGGCGCCAGGAGGTCTTGGAGAGAATCAGATGAAAAGCCGCTATGGCAGTCGTCACCAGGGCTGGTTGGGTATTCTCCGTCAGGGTCAGCGTCCCTTCCGGGCCTTCCAGCATCAGCTGGCTCAGAGGAAAACCCAACACCCGGTCGCTTTCGGCGAACACACCACTGACCGGCTCGCCACAAGCCAGCAACTCTTTCCCCATACCCACCGATTGCGCACCCTGTCCCGGAAACAGGAAGGCTGTCTTTCCCATGATCCAAACCCTCTCAAACAATTCCCGCCAGACGGGCATAATCCATTACGAAAACACATGTTTGATGATCATCCGTCGAAAAAGCCAACCACCCGAGGAGAGCAAAGCCACCGCCTGTGGGCTCGATTTCGCAAACGTAGATATAAGACTTCAAGCCCATTGCGCAAGGGATGGCAGGGAGACGACGCATTTTTTCCCCCTCCCAACCACACGACCCGAGGCGGACACCAGCGCCCTCCTCGTTCAGCCGGGACGCCGGATCAAACTGTCCTTGATCGAATCCAATTCAATAAACTCATCAGCTTGGCGCCGCAATTCATCGGCAATCATCGGTGGGTGCGTCACCAGGGAACTGACCACAGTGACCTGTTTGCCAAGATTTTGCACCGCCTCGACAATGGAACGAAAATCTCCGTCACCAGAAAAAAGCACGGCGTGGTCGTAATAAGGCGCCATGCTGATCATACCAACGGCAATCTCGATATCCATATTGCCCTTGGTTCTCTTGTTGCCAGTTACCGGGTCGACATACTCCTTGATGGGTTTGGTCACTACAGTGTAACCGTTGTAGGCGAGCCAATCCACCAGAGGCCGAATGGGAGAGTACTCCTGATCGTCGCCCAGGGCAGTGTAGTAGTAGGCTCGCACCAAACGGCAGCGGGCATGAAAATAATCGAGCAGTTTTTTGTAATCAAAATCAAACCCAAGAGAACGAATGGCGGCATAAAGATTTGATCCATCAATAAAAACAGCAACCTTCTCATCGGGGTAAAACATTCTCGAAATCCTTTGTGCTGGAGTGGGCAACATGCCAAATCATGGTGCCATTGCCTCTTTTCCCACTCGGTCATGCTCCGAATTTTTATTTTATTCCAGAGATTCGCGACCAAGGGCAAGCCCGAAAAAAAATCCCGCTTTCGGATATGTAAAAGAGTGCCGACGGGAAACCTGCACGACAAAAACCCCGGAACCATTGGGTCGAAACAGTAAGCAGAATGGAGCGGGAGAGGGGAGTCGAACCCCCGACATCAACCTTGGCAAGGTTGCGCTCTACCCCTGAGCTACTCCCGCACATGGGAAAAAACAGGCGTCTTGAATGAAGATTTTGGAGGCCGGGGTGGGATTTGAACCCACGAATAAAGGTTTTGCAGACCTCAGCGTTAGGCCACTTCGCCACCCGGCCACTTTGCACTCATCCCACAGGCGCCACTCCTGTCGAGCCAATCGGGCCACAAAGGGCCAGACTGGAGCGGGAGAGGGGAGTCGAACCCCCGACATCAACCTTGGCAAGGTTGCGCTCTACCCCTGAGCTACTCCCGCTTGGAGGAGTCCACATCGACCCTCTTCGCCGCCTGTCACCCACGCAGAACAACCACCCGAGACAAGAAACAACACCCCCGGCGAAACTCCGCGATGGATTGCCGGAGTTATAAGGAATAAATGCCGACCCGTCAACCCTTCACAAACGCCCCCGATACAGACACGCCAGAACGCCCCCCCGTCGCCCACCGGGCATCAGATGCTCGAACGAATCTGTGGCCAGGCCTGGGCCAGGTATTGGTACCCGGTTTGCCAGGTAAGAATCGTGCAAATATAAAGACAAAGGATCCCGGGCCCGGTCAGGGGCAACCCCAACAAGCCATCTTGCAAAAGCAGCATGATGATGGCCGCCATCTGAAATCCGGTTTTCCACTTGGCCAGACCGGAGACCGGCACCGAGGATCCAAGACCCGACATATACTCCCGCAGCCCCGTGATGGTAATCTCCCGAGCCGTTATCAGCAGGACCAGAAAAAGGGGAGCGCGCCCCTCGGACACCAACAAAACCAGGGCGGAGATGATCAACAGCTTGTCGGCCACGGGATCGAAAAATTTGCCAAAGGGAGTGAGCAGGCCCCAACGTCGCGCAGCGAAGCCGTCCGCCCAATCCGTGATCGCGGCCAGAGAGAAAAACAGAGCCGGCAAAATTTTTCCCCAGGTTCCGGGCAAATAGACACAGGCAACGAAAAACGGAATCAGGCCGATGCGAACGGCCGTCAAGATATTGGGAAGATGATTCCAGGACATGGCAAACGCCAATTACCCTTCGCTGTGCAAAAATGCGTGAATCTGTTCCGCCAGACCAAGAGCAATCCCCTTGACGGCGGCCAACTCCGCCACCGTCGCCTGGCGCAGATTCCTCACAGAGCCAAAATGACGAACCAATGCCTGTTTGCGTTTGCTGCCCACGCCAGGTATGGCATCCAGGTCGGAGCGGATCTGCTCGCGGCCCCGCTTGTGCCGATGGTAACCCACGGCAAAGCGGTGCGCCTCATCCCGAATATTTTGCAGCAGGAACAGGACTGGTGAATCAGGAGGCAGTATAAGGGGCAACTCGGCGCTCGGCAAGAAAAGCCGCTCTTTTCCTGCGTTCCGGTCAACACCTTTGGCCATGGCGCAAAAAGTCAACGAATCCATCTGCATCTCCCGAGCAACGGCCATGACGGCGTTCAACTGCCCCGGACCACCATCGAGAAGGATCAAACCAGGCCAGGCTGCTCCCGGCTCTCCCTTGCTCAGGGATGTCAGCCGTCGGCGCAGCATGGCGGCCATGCGGGCGGTATCGTCGCTCAGGCGCGCATCGCTCAACGCATAGCGGCGATACTCCTTTTTGATCATTCCGGTCGGACCAAATACCACCAGGGAACCAACCACGTTGCAATCCTGAATATGGGAGACATCATACGCCTCGATCCGTTCCAGGGGCAGGTCCAATCCGAGGAGGGTGGCCAGCTCATCGAGACGACGGCGATGTTCCGCCTCCCCACCCAGGCGTCGCGACAACGCCTCGGTCGCATTGGTGAGAGCCATCTCCAGGATGCGTCGTCGCCCGCCCCGTTGCGGCAAGCGGATGACAACCCCCAGCGCCTGGGACAGCCAGGCCGGGTCAGGCAGCTCGAGATTGACCAGAATCTCTTTGGGCGGCCTTTTGTCGGCATAAAATTGCATCAAAAAGGCTTCCAACACCTCGGCAACCGGCACCCCGGTCGTATTCTCCGGAAAAAAGCCCCGGTTGCCCAGATTGATCCCGGCCCGGATGAAAAAGACTTGCACGGCATGCGCACCCTCCCTCCCGGCGATGCACACCACGTCGAGATCGTCATCCGGTTCCAGATCGAGGCGACGCTGCTCCTGGACATGCCGAATGGCCTGCATGCGATCCCGCAACAGGGTGGCCGTTTCAAAATCGGTGCGTTGAGAGGCCTCCCACATGCCCTTTTCAAGCTCCTGGACCAACTGTCGATCCCGTCCTTCGAGAAAAAGAATCACCTCGCGCGTCCACAGAGCGTACTGCTCCCCGGAGACCCGGGCACAGCAGGGAGCAGCACAGCGACGAATCTGATATTGCAGGCAGGGTCGGTGACGACTCTGGAACTGTCCATCCTCACACTGCCGGATGGGAAAGATCTTCTGCAAATATTTCAAGGTCTCCCGCACCGCCTGCACCGACGGATAAGGACCGAAATAGCGCCCTGCCTCCTGACGCCCTCCCCGATAGAGGGAGAGGCGGGGAAACGCATGCTGCATGGACAAATGCAGATAGGGATAGGACTTGCTGTCCTTGAGCAAAACATTGTAGCGGGGTTGCAACTGCTTGATCAGATGAGCTTCAAGGACCAGGGCATCGGTTTCCGACGCCGTGACGGTCATCTCCAGGGCGCAGGCCTGGAGCAGCATCGTCTGAATGCGCGGCATCACCTGGGATCGAAAATAGGAGGCAACCCGTCGCTTCAAGGATTTGGCCTTGCCGACGTAGAGCACCTCCCCACCTTCGTTCAAAAAACGATAGACCCCAGGCAGCTCCGGCAATCCCTCCGAGGTGGCATGCAGGGGATGCACGGTCGGCTCATTTCCGTTGAGATGTATCCGGTACGGGTCGGCGCAAGGCTCGTACCACCATGCCGATACCCACGATCGCCATTGGGACGGTCAGCCATTGGCCCATCGTCAGGCCGAGGCTCAAATAACCAAGCTGAACATCGGGTTCCCGGACGAACTCCACCAGGAAGCGAAAAAGGGCGTAAAACACCAAAAAATTTCCCAACATGAACCCGCGTGGACGCTCACAGCGCCCCAGCCACCAGAGAATGCCCAACAAAACCACCCCCTCCAGGGCAGCCTCGTAGAGTTGACTCGGATGGCGCGGCAGAGGTCCGCCATCGGGAAAGATCATGCCCCAGGGCAGGTCGGTGGTCCGTCCCCACAGCTCGCCATTGATGAAATTACCGATGCGACCCAAAAAAAGCCCCAGCGGAAACACCGGAATGGCCATGTCAGCCAAGGCCAGACAGGAGATGCCGTGCCGACGCGAAAAAAAATAACAGAGCGTCAGCACCCCGATGAGACCACCATGAAACGACATCCCCCCTTCCCATACCTTAAGAATCGTCAAAGGGTGGGCCAATACGTAGGAAAACTGATAAAAAAGGACATAGCCCAGCCGCCCGCCAAGAATGACACCTGCCAGGATCCAGACCACCAGATCCCCCAGCGTATCCTGGCTCAAATCCGGCATGAGGCGCCGCGCCCGATGCTTGAGAAGCGGCCAACCCAACAGGAAGGCCAGGGTATACATCAACCCATACCAGCGGATCCCCAGAGGACCAATCTGCACAATGACCGGATCCAGGTGGGGATAGGCGATCATGCGGCTTGCACTCCTTCAGGCTCGGTCGGTTCGGGTTTTTTCGACTCCTGGTAGCACCCCAGAAGCTTCAGGTTGGTGGTGAAAAATTTGAGTTCATCCATGGCGTGTTGCACGGCAAGATCTTCCGGATGCCCCTGAAAATCGAGATAAAAATGGTAGGCCCATGGCGTACTCTGCACCGGCCTTGACTCCAGGCGGGTCAGGTTGACGCCATTGGTGGCAAAACCACCCAGGCACTTGTACAGGGCGGCGGGAATGTTGCGCACCTCGAACAGCAGGCTGGTCTTGCAGGCCACATCGGCGGGAGGGGGCACCTCGGCTTTGGCCACCAGAATAAAGCGCGTGGTGTTCATGCGACAATCCTGAATGTCTCTTTGCAGAACCTTCAATCCGTAGCGCCCGGCACACAACTCGGAGGCCACCGCCGCCTCTGCCGGATTGCCGCGCTTCACCAGGTCGGCAGCGGCCCCGGCGGTGTCGTATACCGAAAAACGCTCCCACCGATACCGTTTCAAGAACGCCTGACACTGGGCCAACCCCTGGGGATGCGAATAGACAGCCCGGATGCCCTCCAGGTCGGCGCCCGGCAGACCCAGCAAAGAGTGCCGCACCAGGAGATAGTGTTCGCCGATGATATGCAGCTGGCGGGTCGCCAGCAGGTCGTAGCTGTCGCTGACCACGCCGGCCATGCTGTTTTCCACCGGAATCATGCCGATGGCAGCCCGCCCCTCTTCCACCGCCGAAAAGACATCCTCGAAACTCCGGCACGGCAGCACCTCATACTCTGGCAACTTCTCCTGGCAGGCCTGTTCGCTGTAGGCGCCGCGCATCCCCTGAAAGGCTATGATAGGGTCGTGTTTCACAACTGTTCCTTGGCATTGTCATCGTGTACGGACCCCTCAGTATAAACCACTGTCGATTCCGACTGACAGAGTAAATTCTTTGACCAGGATTTTTTGCCGGACTTGAACCGATTGACACACAGGGGCGTTGACATGTACGTCTCAACAGGACTACACAATCGCAGTTACAATGGGAGGTGCCGCGATGAAAACTGGCCATCACAAACTCCTTGCTGAGGAGCAACAAGCGCAATTACAGACAATCCAGGACATGACCGACGAGCAAATCGACCTGTCCGACACGCCAGAGAAACTGGGCTGGTCAAAGGCCAGACGGGGGGTGTTTCGCCCTGTCAAACGACAGTCGACCGTTCGGTTTGACGCAGACATCATCGATTGAATGCCTGAATGTCCCCATGACGCCTTGCCACATGGTCGCCGTTACCGCGACCGATCCGGCCTTACTACCCTGGACCCGGCAGTTGGCAGCCTCTCTGGGTCTGCCCCTGGTCCCTGTGGAAACCAGGAGTTTCGCCTTCCTGCTGACCCGCACGGCGGAACGTCTGGAGTTGTGTGCGACCGGCCCCAAGGCGGAAGGGCCGGTCTATGTCCATTTCGACCCGGAAGAGTGGACCAACCGGCATCGACCCGGTCAGGGACGACGACGAGACTTGGCCATCGCCGCAGGGTTGCGGCGACAATCAACCCGCCCCCACGTCCTCGATGCCACCGCCGGGCTGGGCCGCGACAGCTACATCCTGGCGTTGCTGGGATGCCAGGTGACCATGATGGAACGCTCCCCCATTGTCGCCGCACTTCTGGAAGATGGTCTGGAACGGGCGCGGCGGGATCCTCTCATCGGCCCCATCGTTCGGGAAAACCTCTCTTTCATCCCTGGAGATGCCCTGCACCTGATGAATAACGGGGTGGCCGACGCAGCACAACCCGATGTCATCTACCTGGACCCCATGCACCCGCCGCGCAGCAAGTCGGCTCTGGTGCGCAAGGAGATGCGTCGTCTGCGGGCCATCGTCGGCGACGATCCGGATGCCCAGGCTCTCCTGGCGATGGCCTTGCGCCATGCCCGCCGCCGGGTGGTCATCAAGCGTCCGCGCCATGCCGAACCCCTCTCCCAACAACGCCCAACCTACGAAATCGTCGGTCAAAGCACCCGCTATGACGTCTATCTGATTCCAATTTCAGATCAAGATGGATGCGAGGCGACAACGAGTGAGCGACGAGACAGTACGTGTTGGGTACGGCGAGGAGCGAGTGAGGCAGTCAACGAAGCAGACGCTTGATCTGGAATTGGAATGACGGGGTGATGGTCGCACGAAAGGGTTTTATGTCTCTCAACGAACTGTTGTCTCAATATGGTTATCTGGCCGTACTGGTCGGCAGCCTCCTCGAAGGGGAGACCATCCTGGTGCTGGCCGGTTTTGCGGCGTTTCAGGGGTATCTCTCCTACCCTTTGGTCGTCATCACCGCCTTTTGCGGGGGGACGATCGGTGACCAGTTTTATTTCTATCTTGGCCGCTTCTACGGCACACCTCTCCTGGCGCGATTCCCTCGTCTGGCAGCCCACGCAGGGCCGGTCAATCGCTTGATCGTGCGTTACAATACGGCGCTGATCGTCGGGGTGCGCTTCATGTATGGCATTCGCATCGCTGGTCCGATCATCATCGGCATGAGCGATGTCAACGCCAGGCGCTTCCTGTTTCTCAACATTCTCGGTGCCGCCATTTGGGCTGTCATCGTGCCTGCCGTCGGCTATCTTTTCGGCCCGACGCTGCACTGGCTGCTGGCCGACATCCCCCGATATGAAGAGACGGCACTCGTGCTGATCGTGGCTATCGCCATCGCCGTTGGTTTGGCCCGATGGCTGTATAATCGTAAGCGCTAACATGCCACCCCCCGAATCATGAGAGTTACTGCGCAACTTCCACGGTAACCGGGTCCACTCCCCAGGGCAATCGCATTTAAACTGCGCTCTCTTCGGAACACATCGTTTTTTGTGATCGAGAAAAAGAGTGACATGAAAAACTTTGTTGGGGCTTCGCCCCAAACCCCACCAGGACTCTGTCCTGGACCTGCCAGGCAGCCAGCCCCCTGGACCCCGATGCCAAAAAACGATCATGGTCTCGGATGTGCCAGTTTCAAATGCGATTGCCCTGGTCCACCCCCTCCACCACAACAAAGGCCAGGGCGTGGCCGCCTTCGTCGCTGAGACTCAGGTGGGTGCGGGTCATGCCAAAACGCTCCAACTGCCGGGCAGCACAGCCGCTGATGACCAGGCGGGGCCGTCCCAGATCATCGGGCAGGACTTCCACGTCCCGAAACCAGATGCCCTGGCGAAACCCGGTTCCCAGAGCCTTGACGAAGGCCTCTTTTGCGGCAAACCGCTTGGCGAGACAGGGAACAGGATCCCGCCGTTGCCAACAGAGTGCCACCTCCCTGGGAGAGTAGAGACGCTCAAGAAAACGCGCACCAAATCGATCGACGGCCGTGCGAATACGCTGAATCGTGACCAGATCGGTACCGACACCGACGATCATTCCGACCTGTCCACCAAGCGAGCCTGATAACCCAGGTGCATCGCGTCGAGCATATCCCTCACCGCGAGGTCCATGCCCACCGACAGGGCACGGGCAATGATCGCGTGGCCGATATTGAGCTCTTCAATACCGGAAATGGCGGCAATGTCATGGACATTATGATAGGTGAGTCCGTGCCCGGCATGGACCACCAACCCCTTTTCCCGGGCCTGCTGGGTGGCACGGCCGATTTTCTCCAACTCCTGACGACGGGCTACCGGGGTCGCAGCCTCGGCGTAACGCCCGGTATGAAACTCCACCACCGGGGCACCGACAGCGCGGGCCGCTTCGATCTGCTCCAACTCCGGATCGATGAACAGAGAGACGCGGATATCACTTCGGGTGAGTCGTTCGACGACGCGAATCAAATGGTCCATGTGCCCTTTGATGTCCAATCCCCCTTCGGTGGTCAACTCCTCGCGCTTTTCCGGCACCAGGCAGCAATCGGCCGGTTGGAACTGGCAGGCAAGCGAGACCATCTCGCCGGTGGCCGCCATCTCCAGGTTGATGCGCGTCTGGATGGTCTGCAACAACACTTTGACGTCCCGCTCCTGGATATGCCGACGATCTTCGCGCAAATGGACCGTGATGCTGTCCGCCCCGGCCTGCTCCGCCTGGGCCGCCAACAGTACCGGATCCGGAAAGCGGGTTCCACGCGCCTGGCGGATGGTGGCGACATGATCGACGTTGACACCCAGTTTCATCATCGCGTTTCTCTCCTCATTCCAATTCCAGATCAAGCGTCTGCTTCGTTGACTGCCTCACTCATACCAATTTGCATTCATCGCGATAACTTACTCCTTGCTGCCTCGTTCTCGCATCGACTGCAAATTGGTATCACTCCTCGCCGTACCCAACACGTACTGTCTCGTCGCTCACTCGTTGTCGCCTCGCATCCATCTTGATCTGGAATTGGAATCACTCGGCACCGAGGAACCTCTTGACGGTGCCATTCTCCTTGCTGGCCGGTCTCTTCTCAAGGAAAGAACCGTCTCCCCTGGCGGGTTTTTTCCTGGGAGAAGGTTTTGGGGGAGAGTTCGCCTCGGTAGGCAAGGCGGGCGAAAAACCGCCCTCCCTGGCGGGTCTTTTCTTGGGAGAGGGTTTTGGGGGAGAGTTCACCTCGGTGGACAAGAGAGCCGGGGGTGGTCTCTCTCCGAGGAGGGCCTTTTTCCCGGTGACGAGATCCCCTCCGGCCACGGAACCCCCCTGGTCAAGAGGGTTTTTCTCTGGAACAGGAGTCGCTTCGGCAGAACTCTTTGCTGTTCCACCCGATTCTGTTTCGACACTCTCCACCTTCGATCCACCCTCCGTTTCCGGAGGTGGTTCAGCCTTGGGGAGGGCCATTTCCAGCAATTTTCCCGGCAGATCGATCAGGTCACGCACAATGCCCGGCGCCAGACTGTCCACGGGTTTGATGCGTGTGACCGGGTCGGACCAGGGACCGCTGACCTGAAACAGGGTCTCCACAATAGCCTCCCGACTGCCGGAAACCAGTTTGCCAAGAATGGGAACACGATTGATGATCCTGTCGATGGTCTGGAGCGGCTGGATGCCCACCAGCATATCCAACTGCCGGGTGACAAGATTGATATCGCCCGACGCGACAATTTTCATGGAAGGGCCGGTCAACGCCCACTGATCCGAGTGCCAAAGACCATTCTTGAGGGTAAAGTTGCCCTGCATCTTTTCATAGTAAAATCCGGTCCCGGCCAGATCAGGCCGGTCGCCGACAATGAGGTTGGGCAAATCCGGAAGGGAGAGCAACCCCAATAAACTGGCCATGAGATGCAAGCGATGCACAACCCCTTTTTGCGATTCGATCTCCCCCTTGCCACTCAGATGGTGTAAAAGCGATCGGCCCCCCGTTGGCACCGTACCGGCCAGATTGAGATTGAGAACGGCCTTGCCTCCCTGCATCCCCTGGTGGCGATCGAGACCTTTCAACAGGCTGCCAAGATTGTCGCTCGTCAGGCGAAAGCGACCGGAATAGGGACCGGAACCGGGCTTCTGCTGCCAGCGAAACTCCCCCTGCTCCAGCCGTTGCATGGCGGCATCCTGGTTGAACAGCAGACGGTCGAAGGTGTACCCCTCCGGCTGCATGCGCAAGCCGACCTCCATGTCGCGTGCCGTTTCGCCCTGGGCCAGAGTGACCCGACGCGCAAACCCGGACAGATGCAAGCGCGGCCAGAGTTCGACAGGTTGACGCGACTTTTCCCCCTTGATTTTTTCCTCCCTGGCAGAGCTCTCGGGCAGTTCGATCCACTTTAAAACCGGACGCAGATCGAGAAAGTCCCAGGCCATTTCCACCTTCCATTCCGGATTGTCGCCTGTGGCCGTGGTGTTTCTGAAGAGTTTCAGGTTGCCCATGGTCTCACCCAGTTGCAGGTGATCCATGGCCAGATGCCCCGAACGGGTCACCACCTGATAGGCACCTGCCCCGGCAAAGCTCAGATTACCCAAATGACCGATCAAACGCTGAAACACCAGACTCTTCTGCCCGGGCTCAAAATACCCGATACCAAGAGCATGCCCGGGATCCTTGGCCATTTTTTCCCAGCCGTGTCTGCCGGAGACAGCCCAGGAATCCGTATCCAGACGCCCATTGAAATGAAAGCGCGTATCTTTGGGCAGCCTGGACAGCTCCAGTTGGAAGGGAGTGTCTGGCAAGAAGCTGTTTTTGGACAGATCCAACAGAGGCTGCAACGCCTCCTGCACCATCTTGCCCCGTGCATGACCTTTGACATCCAGCTGGAGATTGGTCTTGGCCGGGTCGTGATAATCCGTCACCTCCAGCGTACCCTGAATGGGCATTTGGTAAAACTCACCAGAGTCGGCTGTCAGTTTGAGCTGGCTCGAGTCCAACGTCAGGCGCCCCGCAAGCTTCTCGATGGGAGATTCCAGAAACGGTAACTTCAGGAAAGTGTCTGCCAGGTCAACGCTCGCGGAGAGTCTGGTCTGATCCAGGTGATCGAGCGGCAGAGAGATTTTCAGCCGGGCGGGGCCACTGCCACTCACCTGCAAACCGACGAGTCCCAAAGCCTCATCCCAGCGCAAACGAGGATGGGCGATCAAATCCTGCCACATCGACTTGAGATCAGCCTGGGTCGTCGCATCGATGATGACCATCGGGTTGATCAGCATGTTGGGAATGGCGACCTGGCCCCGAACCTGGTTTGACCGGGCCAAGACACCATCGGTCACCGTGGCCAGCAGGGAGAGTCGATCAAACAGCAGATGGGTCGTTACCTTGGACACCGGCGGCAAAGCCGGGTAAAACTGGATGTCAGCGCCAACGACATCCCCTTCAATCCGAAAAATCCAGCCATTTTTCCTGGCAGCCTTCTCGTCAGGAAAGGGAATCTGGGCGACAGGCCCAAGAATGCGCGCCGTCGCCCGGGTGACGCGGCCATTTTTCAAGGAGTGATCCAGCCAGTCCACCAGATCGCGAGGCATGATGGCCACCGGGTAGAAAAAATTGGCCTGGTCGGTGGCAACTCCGCTCGCCTCCGCCCGCAGATCCAAGAGCGGATCCGGCCCGCCCAACCCTTTCAAAGAAAAATCCCCCCTGGCTTCACCCTGGGAGTTGCGCATGTGAAAACGGCTCACAACCAGCTGCCAGAGGCCGGTTTTGTTCTCCTTCAGGGTGCCCTGGGCCAAAAAACGGCTCACAGGGAAAGGCCAGCGAAAAAGAGGCTTCCAGCCCAACGAACCGGAACCCGCCTCCAGACGCCAGGTTGCCGTGGTCGGCACATCTCTTCCGCCCTGCAACTCCGTCTTGATGGTCAAGGGAGAGGTCAATTCTCCCGCCGGAAATGCCCCGGCCAGATGCGCCCGAAAATCAGACAAACGCAAACCCGTCAAGCCCGCTTCCAGATGCCAGAGACCATTGTCGAGGAGTTGTCCACTCATGCGCACGGGAATTTTGCCGTGTGCGTGTGAAACAAGCGCCGAAGCCTTCAAATCCATGCCTTGTTGGGGGTCAAAACGGGCATCGACGCTTATGTTTCCGCCGATGCGATCCGCCTCCCAGGCAACCAGTTCCGGAAACAGGGGCGTCAACAAGGAGAGACCTGCCCCATGAATGCGGGAACGCAGCTGCCAAACCCCCTGAGCATCGGGAATGCCCACCATGTTGATCACCGTCAGTCGGTCATGCCAGGCGATGTGACCGTCAGCCTTCAAGGCCTTGGTGCGGGTCAGCTCCCGCTCCAGCTTGAGAACCCAATCCTGAATCCGAACGATTTCCGTCTCTTGTGTGGCATCCGCGCCCCCCATCCGGATGGAAACATTGTCAAGAACCATCTGACCCACGGGAAAGGTGTCACGAAACATGCCCATTACCAGAAAAAATCCCTCCAAAACCTTTTGCAGGTCATGATATTTTCCCTGACCCCGGTCGTGTTTCGCCGGTAACGAAGAGACATCGGAGGGTCGAGGAATCCGGATGGAAAGATCCTGTGTGCGCAGCTCCGGAAACAAAGGCTCCTGCCGCAACCAGGCCAGGGGTGACATGGTGCACGTGGCAAATTTGCTATGGAGAACAGGAGGATCCTGTGCGGACCGCGCCAGAGAGAGATCCTTGACCCATAGACGCAGGGTGGATCCCTCCGCAACCGCACCCAAGGATCCCGAAAGCCAATGCCAGCCCGTCAAACGCGACAGGGCAGCACTGACATAAGGAGACTGGTGCGTCACCTCGATGCCGTAGGTGTAGACAAAAAAAACCGCAGCCCCCACCATCAGCAGGGCGCCGTAGCTCAACGTCAACTGGACGCGCTCGGCCCAAAGCAAAAAATGCCAAAAAAAATGGCTCTTCCCAACCTTGATGGGAGCCGAAGGCACTGGTTGCGGGGGAAGGGTATCGGGTTGGTCTGCCATCATCTCTTTTGGGTGACCCCTGATCGGTGTGTCATCCATTGTATGCCATATGGAAGGATGAATTCATGGGTTTGTCGCTTTGATTGGCATCCATGGCCCTTTCCCGCCTGATCTGTCGGAAAACGCATGAGGAGATGTGACCTTGCCTGTGGACAAGCAAAAATGGACCCTTCCGGGGTTGAGCAGCGATCTCGTAGAGGCCGTGGCCACAGGGGCCCGGCAAACCGCCGAACCCGACGGGGTGATGGTGCGCCTCGACCGCTTCATGGCCACCCATGAAGACAATGCGCCGATCATGGCCACGCTCATCGCCGGGCTGAATGACCCGCTCTGGCAACGACGTCTGGTACTGGCCCTGGGCAACTCCCCCTTTCTGGCCAACATTATCCAGCGCTGGCCCCATTTGTTGCAGGAGATCATGGCGGATGCGACCATGCCGGATCCGGTCTCGCTGCAAGACCAGGTCTGCACAGCGGTCATGGCCGCCGACAGCCTGGCCGCCGCCGAACAGACCCTGCGCACCTGGAAGCATCGGGAGTTCCTGCGCATTGGCATGCTGGACCTGGCCGGAGAGATCCCCCTCTCCACGACGACGCAAGCCTTGACCGCCCTGGCCGAGGCCTGTCTGGAAGGGGGGTATCGCTGGCTGGATCGCTCGCTCTCCGCCCTGCTGGGATACCCCATGGTCGAGAAAGAGGGGCTACCACCCGCCCCGAGTCGCTTCACCATCCTGGGTATGGGCAAGTTGGGAGCGCGGGAACTCAACTTCTCCTCGGACATCGACCTGATCTATCTCTACGATCACGACGACGGCAAAACCACCGGCCCGCGCCCTGTCTCGATCAAGGAGTACTACACACGCCTGGGCCGCGATTTGATCAAACTGCTCTCCGGACAGACCGCCGATGGCATGGTGTTTCGCGTCGATCTCCGTCTGCGCCCCGAAGGAGAGAGCGGCGACCTTGCCCTCTCCTGCCGCTCGGCGGAGATCTATTACGAATCCTGGGGACAGACCTGGGAACGGGCCGCCATGATCAAGGCGAGACCCGTCGCCGGCGATGTGGCACTCGGCGGGGCCTTCCTGGAGCGCTTGCGCCCCTTTGTCTTTCGGCGCTACCTCGACTTTGCCGCCCTGGATGCCATCCGCGAGATGAAACAGCGCATCGACCACAAAATCAAACAACGCGCAGATTACCAGCGCAATCTCAAGCTTGGGTTTGGCGGCATCCGCGAGATTGAATTTTTTGTCCAGTCGCAGCAACTGATCCGGGGCGGCGGGGAGCCACGTCTGCGCCAGCGGGAGACCATCCCCACCCTGCACATGCTGGGGAGTCTGGGGCTGGTCGATCCCGCCACGGTGCAACAGCTCGCCGAAGCCTATGTTGTCCTGCGCACCCTGGAACACCGCCTGCAAATCGAGCGTGAACAGCAGCTGCACTCCCTGCCGGAAGAGGCCGAGGCCCTCGCCAGGCTGGCGCGGCGTGCCGGATTCAACGATGCCAACGCTTTGATGATCCGGATAAAAGATGTGACCAGCAACGTCCACAGAGCCTACCACGGGTTGTTCCTGGCCAGCGAGCGCGTCCGCCAGGAGATCAGCGACCCGCTGGTGGCCAGCCTGCTGGCAGGAGATCTGCGCTCCGAGGCGGGGTTGACCACCTTGTGTCAGGCGGGGTTTGTCAATCCGGAGCGGGCGCGACAGCTTTTGGATATTCTTCAGAACGGCCCGCCGGGAGTGGCCCTGCCGGAGACCACCTTGCGCTGGTATCGACCCCTGGCGCCCCTGCTCCTGGGAGAGATCCTGCGCGCCTCCGACCAGGACATGGCCCTGGAGAATACCGAGGCCTTTTTGCTGCGCATCGGGGCACGGGCGAATTATCTCGCCCTGATGGTGGAACACCCTCTGGTGCTGCATTTGTTGATCCCGCTGTTCGGGGCCTCGCCGTTTCTCTCCCGCTATTTGAATCTTCATCCGGAGTTGATGGACAGCCTGATCACGCGGGACTTTCTGGAGAAGGCCCCCGACCGCAGCCGCATGAGTCAGGCGCTGACCGAACTGAGCGCCCGCGCCGAGGATGACGAAGAGCGCATGCGCATCCTGCATGAATTCAAGAATACCGAAATGTTGCGCATCGGCATTCGTGATTTGTCAGACATCACCGAGTTGCCGGAGACAATGACCGCTCTGTCCACCCTCGCCGAGGTGATTCTGACCCAGGTGATGCTCGATGCCCGGCAGGCGTTGGAGAAGCGCCACGGCATCCCCGCCTGGACCACCCCGGAAGGCATTCGGCGCCCGGCGCAGTTCGTCATCCTGGCGCTGGGCAAGCTCGGCGGGCGGGAGTTGACCTATGCCTCGGATCTCGATCTGATTTTTGTCCATGACGGCAGCGGCGATGCCCAATATACCGATGGGGAGCGTTCTCTGGCCAATGGGGTCTTCTTTACCCGGCTCGGACAAAAGATCATCTCCACGATCAACACCATGACCCGCTCGGGGCGTCTTTATGAACTCGACATGCGTTTGCGCCCTTCCGGCAACTCCGGCCCGCTGGTAACGGCGCTGGAATCGTTTCTCCATTACCAAAACAGAGATGCCTGGACCTGGGAACATCAGGCGTTGACGCGCCTGCGTGTGGTGGCGGGTGACCTGGAGCTGGCCAATCACCTCAACGCAGCGGTGCGCGACATCATGCGTCTGCCCCGCGATGCCGAGGTGATCGGGCGGGAGATTGGCGAGATGCGCGCCCGCATCGCCCGGGAGAAGGGGCCGGCCCGGGGCAGTCTGGACATCAAGCTGAGTCTGGGCGGAGTGGTGGACATTGAGTTTTTGACCCAATATTTTATCCTGAGTCATGCCAGCGTTCAGCCGCGTCTGCATCAGCGCAGCACGATGAGCGCTCTGCTCGCCGCCGGTGATGCCGGACTTCTGCCCCCGGACGAGGTAACCCGTCTGACCACCACCTACCTCTTTCTGCGTCTGGTGGAGAGCCGTTTGCGCTTGTTGCATGATCGTCCGGAGAATCGACTGGGGTCCGATCCTGTGTTGCACAAGCGTCTGGCACGGCTCTGTCATCTGGAGGCGGGTGGAGAGATCATACCGCTGTTGCAGGAGCATTTTCAGGGTGTACGGGAGATTTGTCGGCGCCATTTGCCAGGTTATCCGACCGAGGAACAACCTGAACATTAAAACCCTGGCCCTGTCGGATGGTAGATTACCGGGACGTGTTCTTGGGCTTGTCATCGAATGGGCGGAACTTCATCGGAACGAATTGTTGTCAAATTGGCACAGCCTGCGTATCGATGGCAGTTTTCACAAGGTCGCGCCACTGGTGTAGAGGAGGAACCCATGCTTTGGATCACCCACGCCCGGCATGTTGGCGAGTACCGGGTTCACCTCCGCTTCAACGATGGTATGGAAGGGGTGGCGGATCTACAGGAGACCCTTTTCAACGACCATCGGGTTATTTTTCAGGAGCTGCGTGATCCGCAGTTGTTCCAGGCTTTGCGTGTGGCCATGGATACGCTTGTCTGGGACAATGGTTTGGATTTGGCTCCGGAGTTTCTGCGCGATCTGCTCGTCATGCAGAAAGGGGACCAACACCCGCCGACAGCAGGACAAAGGGGGCATGCATATGAGCGTTGACCCCTTTTCCCTCCACCCCCTCCTCGTCCGCGATGCTCTGCCCCTGGTGCGGCTCTCCCTCTGCCAGGTGTTATTGGCAAGCGACGCCCGTTATCCCTGGCTCATTCTGGTGCCGGAGCGGCCAGGTTTGCGTGATTTTGACGAGGTTGCGGCGGGGGATGTTCCCCTCCTCCATGCCGACATTGCGCTGGCCTGCGCGGTGTTGCGGCGTTTGTTCCAGCCGGACAAGTTGAACGTCGCCTCTTTGGGCAATCTGGTGCCGCAGTTGCACATTCATGTCATCGCCCGTTTCCAGAGCGATGCCGCCTGGCCTGGACCGATCTGGGGCAGGCACTCCCCTTTACCCTATGCAGCGGGGGTACTGGAAGAGCGGGTGGGGGTGTTGAGGGAGGCTTTCTTGCATTCTTCAAAATACAACTTGCCGTGAGAATACGCCATTCCGGACACAACTGCGTGGTAATCACTCCTCCAAATGCAGATCAAAGCTCATACAGTCGTGCAGAATTCTGATTATATAAACAATATTTTGCTCAATACGATAAAAAATCACATGACGACCCACGGGAAAGACCCGCACTGACGACCTGTTTCTTGTACGCCCAGTCGTTGGATCACGCTCGATGGTATGCAACGCGCCATCAAGCAGGTTTTTATAATCAACAAATTGCCGTTCTCCCCAAGTGAGCAGTGTGTAGGCAAGAATATCCCGAAGATCTTTCCTGGCGGCGTCAGAGAGATCGAGACGGTGTTTATGGAACGACATCCGGATGCGGATCCTTTCCTGCGCACACCTGCTGCCGGGCATCCTGTTCAATCTGGTCGAGCAGGGATGGCGTATAGGGAAGTGTCCGCCCGGCGGCAATGTCCTGCTCTCCAAGCTCCAGTGCAGCTTCAAGAAGGGCTTGCCTGCTGATCTCCTGCTGGCGCATATGCCGGACGGCATCACACACCAGTTCAGCAGCATTGCTGTAATAACCCTTTTTCACCTTCTCCCTGATATAGTTCTCGTCAACAGGAGAAAACTCTATATTCATACCATGCCCCTTCTCTGTACACGGAACGCATGGCTATTGTACATAAACAGAGGGAGTGTAGACAATACCCATACAAAAGGGAGAGGGGTTGATCGCCCGTTTCCAGACCGATGCCGCCTGGCCTGGACCGATCTGGGGCAGGCACCCTTCTCCCGCAATCCCTCTTTCCGTCCACACCATAGCTTGCTAGAGTGGTCCGGCATCCTGCATCCAATCCAGCCGGGCGTGAGTGACCACCATGCAAGAACCTCCCATTCCCCTCGAACCTCTCTATGCCCTCGACGAGGCTGTCCTGGAACAGCGCATCACCCGCGCCAAGGAACAACTCGGCGAGTCGTGCGTCATTCTGGGGCACCACTACCAGCGGGAAGAGGTCTATCGCTTCGCCGACCTGACCGGCGACTCCCTCAAGCTCGCCCGCCTCGCCTCGCAACGCCCCAAGGCACGGTATATCGTCTTTTGCGGGGTTCACTTCATGGCTGAGGTGGCGGATATTCTCTCCGGGCCGGAGCAGATCGCCATCCTGCCCGATCCGGCTGCCGGTTGCTCGATGGCCGACATGGCCAATCTTCCCGATGTCGCTGCCACCTGGCGAGAGATGGGCAAGGTCGTCGCTGTCGAAAAGCTGGTGACACCCATCACCTATGTCAACTCCACCGCCGATCTCAAGGCCTTCTGTGGCGATCACGGCGGTACGGTATGCACCTCCTCCAATGCACAAAAAATTTTGCAATGGGCCTTTGCCCAGCGGGAAAAAGTCCTCTTTTTTCCCGATCAACACCTGGGCCGCATCAGCGCCTGGAAGCTGGGCATCCCCCTGGAGCAGATCGTCGTCTGGAACCCCGACGCCGGACCCTTGGGTGGACTGACGGAGACTGCCCTGCGCCAGGCGAAGGTCATTTTATGGCACGGGTTTTGTTCCGTACACCAAATGTTCATGCCGGCCCATGTGGAGATGTTTCGCCAACGGACGCCGGGCATTCAGGTGATCGTCCACCCCGAATGCGCCTTCGAGGTGTGCCGCCTGGCAGACCATCTGGGTTCCACGGAGCAGATTCAGGCGGTGGTCCGTGCTGCCCCTGCTGGCTCCGAATGGGCCATTGGCACCGAACTCAACCTGGTCAATCGTCTGAAGAATGAGATGCCCGACAAGGGGATCCATTTTCTCTGTCCGACCATCTGCATGTGTTCGACCATGTTTCGCATTGATCCACAGCATCTGTGCTGGACCCTGGAAAACCTTCTGGCGGGCCATGTGGTCAATCCCGTTACCGTGCCGACTCGTGAGGCGGCAGCAGCCCGTGTCGCCCTGAATCGCATGCTGGCCGTGGTGTAACTATGACAAACTTTCTCGAACTGGCCATCGCCGTCGCTGTGCAGGCCCATCAGGGGCAAACCGACAAGGCTGGCCAACCCTACATCCTCCACCCGTTGCGCCTGATGCTGAAATTGTCCTCCGAGGAGGAGCGCATCGTCGCCATGCTGCACGATGTCGTGGAGGATACCTCGGTCACCCTGGATGATTTGCGCAAACAAGGGTTTTCCGAAGAGGTGCTGGCCGCTGTCGATCATATGACCCATCGCCCCGAGGTCTCCTATGAGACATACATCAAGCGGCTGGGCAGCAACACCCTGGCACGGCGGGTCAAACTGGCCGATCTGAAAGACAACATGAATCTGCGCCGCCTGCCGGTCGAACCCCTGCCCAAGGATTGGGAACGCATGGCCCGTTATCGCCGCGCCTGGGACTACCTGCTGGCAGGCCGCGATAGATGACGCGCAAGGTGTTCCGGGATGCCATCCACGACATGATCTCCCTGGATCGCGAGGAGAGCGGCCCCGCCCAGGATCCCGTGGAGTGGGGCGATGCCCTGATCCTGGATTTGATCGATACGCCGCCGGTGCAGCGTTTGCGTCGCATTCGCCAGTTGGGGACGGCCTCCCGCGTCTATCCCACCGCCGAACATAGCCGTTTCTCCCACGCCCTGGGGGTGATGCACCTGGCCAAACGCATCCTGCGCATTCTGGGTACGCAGGATGCGGCGCCGCTGGATCGTGTAGCCGCCTTGCAGGTCAAGGTGGCTGCCCTGCTGCATGACCTGGGGCATGGCCCCTATTCGCATCTCTTTGAAACCCTGTTCAGCGCGACCGATCATCATGAATCCCTCGGCTGGCGCATGATTGCCGAGCCGGGTGCCATTCGTTCGATGATCACGCGCCATTGCCATCGGCTGGGTCTGAACGAAGAGAGCTTTTTTCAGGGCCTGCATCGCATCATGGGCGATGACCATCGTGCCCATGGCCCGGACCCTTTTGGCCGACAGATCATCTCCAGCCAGCTCGATGCCGACCGCATGGATTATCTGCTGCGCGATGCCTATTTTACCGGCGTCACCTATGGTCGTTATGACCTGGAGTGGTTGTTGCACAGCCTGCGTCTGCGCGAGGTGGCCGGGGTGGTGCGCCTGTGTGTGGATATCACCCGTGGACCCACCGCCCTGGAGAGTTATATCGTCGCCCGTGACAACATGTATCGTCAGGTCTATCACCACAAGACCATCCGGGCCATGGACTCACTGCTCATGCACCTTTTTGCGGTCTTGATCTGGGGTCGGGAGAGCCTGGGCGTCTATCCACCCGGAACCCCGCCTGAATTGAGCCGGTTTCTCGATGTTGTCAAGGATCCCGCCATCCAGCCTCTGCCTCTCGATCTTTTTCTGGCCCTGGATGATACGGTTGTCGATTATGCCGTCAACCATTGGGCCATGCTTCCGCCTGATGTTCCGTTGCCCTGGGGTGAACTGCGCTGGAAGAGCCGGTTGTTTCGCGACCGGAAACCCCTCTATCGACGCCTGTACTGGCACATGACCGATCCCGAAGATACGCAGCAGCCTCTCCGTTCGGATGTCATTCGTGATCTGCAAGGTGCCCGGAATCTGGAGGCGTTTTTCCGCAAGAGGGGTGCCCATCCCGTTCCCGTTGTTTCTCCAGGCGAGGAGAGTTCGCGCCTGATTCCTTTGCGTTTTCTGGTTCGGGTGGACAGCGTGGAGCGAACTCCCTACGCTCACCTGCAATATGCCGCCGATTTGCAGGATCCGGTGTTTGTCCTGAACGGATCCGGCCAGGCCGTGGCGGCTGAACGCGCTTCCAGTCACATTAATTTTCTGGGGCACAACCGTCGGCGTCTGGTCAGGGTTTTTGTCGATCCCCGGGCGCACCACGCCGTGGCCACCCTGCTCAAGAGTGATTTCTACCATCCTGACCTTGTTGTGGACATTCCGAGCAGAAAGTGATGGCTGCTTCAAGATGCGTCATTTTTTAAACTATTGAAAGACTTAGGATGGTCCAGGAAGGGCTGTGCCCTTCCTGGTGGGGTTTGCGGCGAAGCCCCAATAGAGTCTTTCATGTCAATATTTCTCTCGATCACAAAAAAAACAGTAACTATTCAGCACTCGGCAACGAATCGGGGTCCAGGGGGCTGGCTCCCTGGCAGGTCCAGGACAGAGTCCTGGTGGGGTTTGGGGCGAAGCCCCAATGGGGTTTGGGGCGAAGCCCCAATGGGGTTTGGGGCGAAGCCCCAACAAAGTCCTTCATGCCAATTTTTTTCAGAATCTTCTCGAACAACCTCTTGAGCTTCAGTTGCATTGCAACGTGCTGATCAGGCCAGAGATGCTGCCAGTATAGACAATGTCGTCATAGTTGTTGGTGACAGTGGCACTGGTTTGTTCTGAATCCAGCAAAAGCAGCTTCCGGTCGGGACTTTCAAAGCAAAGGCTGTTGCCAGGGTTGTTCCGGCCATCGAAATAGCCAGCCGCGTTCGTCTTATTCGCGTTATTGATACCGGAGCTGGCAAGGATATAGGCCATGACAGTCCCTTCCATGGTCCCGACGGTCGTTCCAGTGCTACAGGTGGAGTTGGCATTGGTAATGTAGGTGTCATTGTTGGTGGTAGAAGATATGCGGGCAACATGGATATCCGTGGAAGGATTTGCATTTGCAGTTTGGCTGTTCGTCAGAGCTGTCGTAAGTTTTGTGCAAAAATTCGTCCGATTGATGGTGCCGGCGGTAGTGGCCAAATCCCCGGTATCGCCACTGGTGCGCATGTAGACGGCGTATTTGATGGTGCGCCCCCATGGATCGCGATTACTGGCCAGTCCCAATGTGCGATAGGGAAGGTCGGCGGTATCGTATCTGCTGCCAGCGGTGTTGCCGAAGGCGTCGCAGATGGTGTTGGTGGAGACCGTTTTATTTTCCAGCCCGTCACTATCAATATCAGGACACGGCAACCGATTGTTGGCGATGGCAAACCCCTCGATGGCGTTTTGAATCTCCTTCATCTGGGCGCGAGCGGCGCTGTACTTGGCAGATTGAAGATAGTTGGGCATCAGGGAGAAGCCGATCGAGAGCAAAAGACCCACGATGACCATGACAATGGAAAGCTCGATGAGGGAAAAGCCACCGGCGGCATATTTTTTCATGGGTGTTCTCTTTCTGGAGAGGATCCTGGCTGGCCATTCCATGATATGACAGAGGGTGAAAAAGAGGGGCAGATCAAGAGGGTCATCCCGACCGCCGAGGCACAGTATAGGGGAAAAAGGAGAAAATTTACCAAGAAAATCCCCAGGCCACCGCCATAAATTGATTCAGTCGGCCAAAACAGGTCGTTGCGCAGCCGCTTTCCTGGCGGCCCCTCTCCTCGCTGTCCAATTGCGCTTTCACGAATAGGGGGCGCAGGACATCGTTTTCCATGACGTTAAAGATGAGTGCCATCTCTTCAGCCTCCGTTTTGACAGCAGCTTCCAGTTTACGCAGCCTGGACAGAATGACCAGTTTCGTCAGGGCGTCGGCCCTGGCCTTCGGGGGCAACACGCTGATGCGGTACAAAATTTCCCGAATGGTTCCCTGTTTATTCTCCATCTGGCAGAGAATGGCCAGAATATTCTCCTCCAGCGATGGGCTGGACAGCAACTCCCGGCAATCGATCCAAACAAATCCTTGAAGGTTGTATCATACTGGGATCGGTTTTTTTCTTTTTGGTTTTCCATGCCAAACCGCGTCTGCCTTGGAACAAGTGGTTTCTTTGTGATCGGGAAAGATATTGACGTGAAAGACTTTATTGGGGCTTCGCCCCAAACCCCACCAAGGGGGCAGGCGGAGCCTCCCCCTTGGATCCCCCAACCCCTTTTGATAATTCAAAAAAACTTTATTGGGGCTTCGCCCCAAACCCTACATGAAAGACTAAAAAGCCTCCTCCCTTCCAGCCAAGACCCGATCCATCGCCCGGAAAAGGGCATCCATTTCGGCGGGTGTGCCGATGGTGATGCGAAGTTTGTCCGCCAGGCGGGGGTCGGCGGCAAAGTAACGGATCAAAATACCCTGTTTTTTCAAGGCTGCCGTCCATTCGGCGCCAGTGCGAATTCCAGGCGGAACGGTGGCAAGAATGAAATTGGCCTGGCTCTCCGGTACCTGAAAACCGCGTTGCCGCAATTGGTCTGTGCTGCGACGACGTTCGGCACGAATGGCATCGATGGCCGGTCGAAAAGCCTCCAGATGGGTCAGCGCCGCCGTGGCAGCCGCCTGGGCGAGTCGGTCCAGATTGTAGGAGTCGCGCACCTTGTGCATCTCCAACGCCAGGGCCGGAGACATGAACCCAAGACCAATACGCAAACCCGCCAGCGACAGGGATTTGGAAAAACTGCGAATCAGCAACAGATTGGGATGATTCGGCAACAAACCCAGGCCGGTATCGTCGGCAAAATCGGCGTAGGCCTCATCCAGAAGCACCACCCCCGACGTGCGTCGGCAAAGATCGGCCACGGCGTCCAGCCCGACCGTGTGCCCCGTCGGTGCGTTGGGCCGGGTAACGATGATCAAAGGGGCCTGGGTGGCGACCAGTTCAGCCACGGGCAGGGCCAGATTTTCTCCCCAGGGAACGGCCACATAGCGCCCGTTTTGCATCCGGGTCAGAGGTTCGTACAGGGTGTAGGTGGGATCCGGGGCGGCCACGCTGCGGTCCGTGTCAGCAAACAGACGCATCACCATGGTCAACAGGTCGTCGGAACCGTTGCCAACCACCACCTGTTCCGGCTTGACACCATAGGCACGAGCGGCGGCCTCGCGAACCGGCCTGGCATCGGGTGGCGGATAGAGACGCAAACTCTCCCCCGCCGCCGCAACGATGGCCTGGCGAACCACCTCGGGCGGACCGTAGGGATTTTCGTTGGTGTTGAGCTTGATCACCGGCTGCCCGGCAGGGGGCTGCTCCCCCGGGGTATAACCGGCCATGGCCAGAATGTTCGGACGTACCCAGCGTTGCAGGGTCATGAAATACTCCTGTCAATAGATCCCCTTGCTGTTAAGATAGCGGCCATATTGGGAATCGGTTCCCATGATATGTTCCACGAGCCAGGATTTAAGAAAGCCCAACAACTCCAAGGCGGATGCACGATCCCCGCCCTTTTCCAGACGTTTCAAAAACTCGCCGACCCTGTTGACCAGTTTGACATGCTCCTGTTTATGTCGTGGTGTATCCGGAAAGCCATGGCCTTCAAACAGGGCCTCCTCATCCTGAAAATGTTTGACCGTATAGTTGACCAACTCCGGCAGGATGGTTTTCAAACCGCGTTCGATCTCTCCGGCCCGCACGGCGACATAGATCTGGTTGACCAGATCCACCAGTCGGCGATGTTGCTGGTCCATCTCCTCGATGTTGACGCTCAATTTATCGGTCCAAGGCATCAGGAGCGCGTGGTCTCCGCTACCCATGTCGTCCAGCTGGAAAAAAGAGATGACCCCTTGCAGCTTGTTGGCCTGAGTGGACAACTGGTCAGCAGTGGACGCCAGATCCTCGGCGGAAGCAGAGTTGCTCTGAATCACCTGGTCCAGTTGCTGAATGGCATGATTGAGCTGAGTAGCCCCTTGATCCTGCTCGAGGGAACTGGTAGCGATCCCCTGGACCAATTGGGCGGTCTTCTGAATGTCGGGAACGAGGTTTTTCAACAAATTTCCAGCCGTTTCAGCGATATGGACACTGCGGTTGGCAATCTGGGTGATCTCGCTGGCTGCCCCCTGACTGCGTTCGGCGAGTTTACGCACCTCGGCGGCCACCACCGCAAACCCTTTGCCATGTTCACCAGCCCGGGCGGCCTCAATGGCAGCGTTCAGAGCCAGCAGATTGGTTCGACGGGAAATCTCCTCAATGATGGATATCTTGCCGGCGATCTGGCGCATGGCCTCCACTGCCTCATCGACCGCCTTGCCACCTTGGGCAGCATCGCCGGCATTTTTTTCGGCCATGCCTCCGGTGGAACGGGCATGGTCGGTGTTTTGGTGAATGGCGGCGCTCATCTGCTCCACGGCGGCGGAACTCTCTTCCACGGAGGCAGCCTGTCGTGCGGCCCCATCGGAAACCTTTTGCGCGGCGGCGTTGACTTGCCGACTCTCCTGAACCACCTCTTCGCCCACGGTCACCAGAGAGTTGACCGTCTCTTTCAGGTTACCCACCATGTTTCTCAGGGCACCATAGATGCCCATGGACTGGCGGTCAGGGTCAAACTTCATGCCCAACTCTCCCTGGGCCACGCGGTTGACGATCTCCGTCACCTCAGAGAGCTCCCCACCCAGTTGTCGCAGGATGGCACGCGCGACAAGCACCAGCAACGCCCAACCGACTCCACACACGCCCAGAATAAATTGCGCGATCCTGTGCAGGGGTTCGATCACCTCCCGGGTCGCAACATCGGTCGTGCCGAGTCTGGACACCAGATGAAACAAACTGCCTGACAGTACCGTCATGACGAGCAAAACCAAACCCATGAACAGCAGAGAACCCTTGATCCCCGGCTGCCATGAACGCCCTCCCCCGATTGCAGACATATGCCTTCCCCCATTTCAACGTGTCATGCCAATCATCCATCTCGATCCGAAAACGGAATCGGGCAACGTGTCATTCCCCTCCCCTCTTTTCTCCTCCAGACAAAATCCATTTCGGGATACGTCGTTTCTGATGTTTGAAAGGTCAAAAACATTCTGTCACCTTTTCGGTACAATTCCCAGATCCTGGATTTTCTTGCGCAGGGTATTCCGGTTGATGCCAAGCACCTGGGCAGCCTTCACCTGATTGCCACGGGTCTCCTGAAGAACGCGGTTCAAAAGCGGCTCTTCGACCATGCGCAGGATAAAGTCGTAGAGGTTGGCAGGGGGGAGACCGTTCAAGGAGGCAAAAAACCGATCGAGTTCATTGTGAATGGCCTGTTGCAGGGGAACGTCCGGAAGGGGTGATGAAAGGGCGTCCGGAACAGCCACGGCATGCTGAGAAGATAAATCCGGGACCAGGGCGGCGAGGTCGTGACGTCTCGGCTCCGGAAGGTCAAGATGGCTGGGCTGGATCACCTCATCCGGCACCAGAACCATGAGACGATGGATGAGGTTTTCCAGTTCGCGCACGTTGCCAGGCCAGGAATGGGCAGCAAGACGATCCAGGGTGGCCAGGGCGAGCCGCTTGCGGGTAAGCCCGAGTTCCTTGGCTGCCCGACCGAGAAAATAGTCGGCCAGAAGGGGAATATCCTCCCGGCGTGAACGCAGCGATGGAACATGAATGGGAATGACGTTGAGGCGATAAAACAGATCCTCGCGAAAACGACCGGCGCTGATGGCGGCAGGAAGATCCTGATGCGACGCAGCGATGATGCGCACATCGCTGTGAATGGTCTGGGTACTGCCCACCTGGGTATACGTACCATCCTGGAGGACGCGCAACAGGCGGGTTTGGGCCTCCATGGGCATGTCGCCTATTTCGTCCAGAAACAGGGAGCCGCCCCGGGCCTGTTCAAAGTGACCAGGACGACGGGAAATGGCACCCGTGAAAGCCCCTTTTTCGTGACCGAACAACTCGCTTTCGATGAGGCTGCGCGGAATGGCGGCCATGTTGATGGCGGTGAAAGGTTGGTTGCGACGCGGGCTACAGGCGTGAATGGCCCGGGCAACAAGCTCCTTGCCGGTACCGGATTCGCCGTGAATCAAAACCGTCATTTCCGAATTGGCGAGACGTCCGATGACCCGGAACAACTCCTGCATCGCCATGGAAGATCCAATGATGCCGCCAAATCGGTCCATGTCAGGATTTTCCCGATGTTCCGACGCTGGTCGTGATTGGGTCAATGCCCGATTGACCAGATCCACCAGGGTGTTGATGTCAAAGGGTTTGGGCAGATATTCAAAGGCGCCCCGCTCGAAGGCATGCACGGCGTTGCGCAGGGTGGATTGGGCCGTGATCACGATCACCGGCATGTGCGGATGGCGAGCCTTGAGAGTCTTGAGCAGATCCAACCCCGAACCGGAGGGCATGACAATGTCGGTGATGACCAGGTCGGCCCTGACGTTGTGCATGTGGTCCAGCAGCTTGTCGCCGCCATCGAAACAGCAGACATGAAAGCCGGATCGGACCAGGGCGTGTTCCAAAACAAAGCGGATGGAGGGGTCGTCGTCGGCCACCAGGATGGTTTTGGTCGTGGTGTCGTTCATGGGGATACTCCTCCCTGAAAAAAAATTGAAAAAAATTAAACCGAATCCATTCCAAGATGCGTCGTTTTTTAACTATTGAAAGACTGGGATGGTCCAGGAAGGGCTGTGCCCTTCCTGG
>JADGCJ010000029.1 GCA_015229045.1 Magnetococcales bacterium | reverse complement strand
CATCTATCGCAACCCGTCGGTGCTGCATTTTGACAATCTCTACGGTCCGTCCGAGGACACCACCTATTCGACCTGTGCGCGCATTCCCCGTGACCTGCTGGGTGCCCCCTCCATCGGTCGTCCGCTTGCCAATACCCAGGCCTATATTCTCGACCGCCATCTGGAGCCGGTGCCGGTGGGGGTGGTGGGCGAGCTGCATCTGAGCGGTGATGGTCTGGCCCGCTGCTATCTCAACCGGCCGGAGCTGACCGCCGAGAAGTTTATTGCCAACCCCTTCAGGACCGGGACGACCAGTCGCCCGTGCCGCATGTATAAAACCGGCGATCTGGCCCGTTTTCGCCCCGATGGCAGCATCGATTTTCTCGGGCGCCGCGATCATCAGGTCAAGGTGCGCGGTTTTCGCATCGAACTGGGCGAGATAGAAAACGCCCTCAACCAGCATGAACACATTCTGGAGTCGGTGGTCCTGGTGCGCGCCGACGCCAACGACAATCGCCATCTGGTCGCCTATGTGGTCCCCGGGACGGAGCCGGGGCCCGGTGTGGGCGAGCTGCGCTCCTACCTCAAGATGAGGGTGCCGGAGTACATGATTCCGGCCCTGTTTGTCCTTATGCCCCAGGGTTTGCCGCTCACCACCAACGGCAAGCTGGACCGCAAGGCCCTGCCCGACCCCGAACGCTCACGCACGGGTCTGGAGACGCAACTGGCCGCCCCTACCACCCCGGTGGAGCGGATTCTGGTCGAGCTGTGGCGGGAGGTGCTTGGTCTGGACACGGTGGGGATTCATGACAACTTCTTCGACCTGGGCGGCGACTCCATCCTCAGCATTCAAATTGTCGCCCGTGCCAGACAATCCGGCCTGGTGCTGACCCTCAAGCAGATGTTTCAGCAGCAGACCATCGCCGAGCTGGCCCTGGTGGCGGAACACGCTGCGGTGGTGTTGGCCGATCAGGGTATCGTGACAGGTCCACTGCCCTTGACCGCCATCCAGAGTTGGTTTCTCGCTCGCAACACGGTTGCTCCCCACCATTTCAACCAGGCCCATCTCCTGGTGACACCGCCCGATCTGCAACCTGCGTGGGTGGAGAAGAGTTTGCGCCGGATGATCGAATGGCATGATGCATTGCGTCTGCGTTTTTATCGGCAAGAGGTCTCGGTGGACCATCCGACTGGCTGGCGACAGGAGATGGTCGTTCCGGATGGCACGCTTCCCTTTGAGGTGGAGGATCTCTCCGCGTTGGCGCCAGAGCAGTGGTTGGAAGTCGTGGCCGCCCGGGCCGAAGAGAGGCAGGCCAGCCTCGATCTGACGCGGGGACCGCTCCTGCGGGTGGTCTATTTCAAGGGACCGGCGCGTCAACCAGGACGACTGCTGTTTGTCATCCACCATCTGGTCGTCGATGGGGTCTCCTGGCGCATCCTGTTCGAGGATCTGGAGAGAGGCTACGCACAAGCCAGCCGGGGCGAAGCGATCGTCTTTCCTGCCAAGACCACGTCGTTTCAGCAGTGGGCCAGGAGTATCACCGCCAGCTCGCAGGCCGACCTGCTGGTTGCAGAGATACCCTATTGGCAGGGCGAGTTGTCCAAACCGCGTGCCTCTTTGCCTCTCGATTGGCCGGAGAACCTTGTCGGCAATACGGTGGCCTCAGCCGCCCGAATCCGGCTCTCCCTGGATGAGAAACAGACCACGGCCCTCCTGCGCGAGGCCCCCGGTGCCTACAACACCCATATCAACGACCTCCTGCTGACCGCCCTGGCCCGTGCCTTGAGCCAAGGCTCCCCGGAGGGCAAACCGATCCTGGTGGATCTCGAAGGCCATGGACGCGAAGCGCTGTCCGACCCTGTGGATGTGACGCGCACGGTAGGATGGTTCACCTCCCTGTTTCCCGTTTACCTGGATCCGGGAGCGGCTGACGGGTGGCCGGGCCAGGCCATCAAGCGCATCAAGGAGAGCATGCGCGCCATTCCCCGGCACGGTATGGGTTACGGTCTGCTGCGCCATGTCCTGTGTGACCCGGCCACTCGCATGCCGTTGATCACTGCTCCCGAGGCTGAGGTCAGTTTCAACTACTTTGGTCAATATGACCCCATGCTGGGGGGATCGCACCTCTTTGCCCTGGCCTCGGAAGCAACCGGGACAGCCATCGCTCCGGAGGCGCCTCGCTCGCACATTGTGGAAATCAATGGCTTTGTCACCCAGGGCAGAATGCAGTGGGAGTGGACCTACAGCACCGCCTTGCACCGGCGGGAAACAGTTGAGCGGCTTGCCCGCCATTTCTTGATCGCCTTGCAGCAGTTGATCGAACACTGTCTCGCCCCGGATGTGGGTGGTTTCACCCCCACCGATTTTCCCGAGGCACGTTTGAACCAGGACGATCTGGATGCCTTGCTGGAGGAACTGGCGTGAATGGGGGCAAGAGACCCCGTACGCAAAGCCGAACCCCCTGAAAAGCGGGTATCCGGTAAAAAAATGTTTCCAGGGACGAAAACGTCGTGGATCTTTTGGTTGTTGTTTGGTAGGGTGACAGGGGTAGGGGTCGGTTGGTGGTGGGGCGGTTTTTGTAGTTGGCATGAGGATTGCTGATTAAGTCCGTTTTTGTTTGTTTATGGGTAACTGCCCAGATGGCAGGGCAATCGCGTTTGAAATTGACACACCCGGGGCCATGATCGCTTTTTGGCATTGGGGTCCAGGGGGCTGGCGGCCGGACAGGTCCAGGACAGAGTCCTGGTGGGGTTCGGGGCGAAGCCCTGACAAAGGCTTTCGTATCCAGGCCTTTCTTGGGGGTGTACCTGGGCAATTGCGTTTATGGTAGATAACCTTATTTTGACAGAGTGTCCAATGACCAGAGAGTTGGCCCTGTCTCAACCAAGGATGGAGATTTGTCATGATTGGCAATGAGAAGGAATCCAACGGTCAGCAAACAGCACCAACGACGATGAGAGACGAACATAAAGGCAGGTTCAACCGAACCGGCACACCCCCGAAAAACAATCAAATCAATCCAAAAGGCAGTGAGGTCGTGGCAATGACGAGCAATGCGAAGGAAACTACCCAGCAGGAAGCCGCACAGCCGGCCAAAGAGGAACACAAAACCAACCTTCAACGCGCCAATGCAACCCTGAAGAACTACATGAAAGGCGGCGGGGCTGTCGGACTGTTGCCATTCCCCTATGTGGACATGGTGCTTCTGACCGGGGTGCAGATGAAGATGTTGCATTCCCTGTGCAAAATTTATGGTGTCAAGTTTACCAAGGATATTGGCAAGACCGCCCTCAGCACCCTGCTGGGCGGCGCGCTGCCTTCGACGGCCGGCCTGGGTATCGCCAGCTCGTTGAAGACCATTCCCACGCTGGGAACTGCCGCCGGTATCGTCAGCACCTCCATCCTGGGTGCGGCAACGACCTATGCCGTGGGCAAGGTGTTCATCCAGCATTTTGAGTCTGGCGGTACCTTCCTCAACTTTGATCCGGAAAAGGTCAAACAGTACTTTGCCCAAGAGTTTGAAAAAGGCAAGCAAATGGCGTCCGGCGAAAAGGGAGCGGTTGCAGCCTGATTCTGTTCGCTGGGGTTGTCATCCACTTCTTGCCTCGGCAACCGGGGATTGTTGCGCGGGGGTGGGTTTTGTTGGATGGCACTTCAGTCTGGGTTTGTCGTGGAGTTGACTGCGGGGTATGGGGTGCATCCCCCATACCCCCGCGTTTTTGCCTTCGTCTCCGTCGATCGGAGCGCGCTCTTTTTTGGCCCTCGCCCTCTATTGTTCTTCCTGCCTTCTGATCAAAATCAATCCGTTGAATGTCTGGTTTGAAGTCTGCCAGCCTGCGGTCGTGCTCCTGCGTCTCGCCGTGGAGATTGCGTGGTGACTCTCGTGGTCGGAGAGAGGGGGCTTTCCCCGCCCATGCGGCGCTTGTGCGCGGCTGTCGTGTTTGTCGATAGCAAGATTGAGCATGTTTCGGCGATTTGCGGTTTTTTATCGCCCGCCGCCCGTCGTTCCATCGATGAGGTGAAGGTGTTCATGTGAAAAATTGATTTCCGTGAACATGTCGCCTATAGTCAGCGCGTACGGGAAGGTCATAAGATAATTTTTATGGATGAGAAAGTGTTGTTTGTTTGCCCGTTGGGCATCATGTTCACTCGTTCCGAATGAGACAAACGATGAAATTTTCATGTGTCGTCCCCTCGTTGTTGTCTGTGGTTTCACTCCTGGGCATGGGGTCTGCCGTGGCTGCCGAACGGGGATATCTTCAGCAAGAAATACTCAAGACGCTGACGCCGGCTCCGGAAGAGAAGTATGGTTCCTTGAGCATCGTCGATGCCGTCAAAATGGCTCTTGAAAATGAGAACAGCGTTGACATCATCATGGCCAAGGGTTTGCGGGAAGTCGCTGCGGGTGAGTATCAGGAAAAGAGCGGGGCGTTCAATCCTACCCTCAACGTCAACGCCAATACCAGCCAGACCATTCAGCCGGCTGCGCCCTGGATCGGCGTCGAATTGCAAAAACTGAGGGAACAAGAGGCCGCCCTGCCAGGTGGATCGGCACCCGCCTTGATCAATGCCTTGAGCAAGCAGGAAGCCAATGCGGAAAAAGGCAACGGTACCTTTACGGCCATGGATATGAAGAACCTGAGTGATCTTAAGGAATTGGCTTCCGGGATCAGGCAGCTGAGCGCCGTTGCCATGGAACAGAATACCCAGCGCATGACGGTGACCACTTCCCTTAAGCAATTTTTCCGGATGGGCGTATTTACCCAGATTCAAGGCATTCTCGATCGGACGGACCCGGTCAACTATGTCTCCGCCGCCTCCAATGGTTACAATCCAACCAGTCTTGGCACGATCCAGTTCAACGTGCGGGTTCCCCTTCTCAGAAACAGTGGCCCGGACGCCTACCAATGGACGGTGGATGAAAAAGACAAGAAACTGGGTTACATGTCCAAAAAAGAGACGTTCCAACACACGGTGTCCAGCCGCGTTCTTGCCGTGGCCAAAGCCTACTGGGACTACAAAGGGGCCATGGAGAAGCAGGATATCCTCCGTGTTTCCGAGAAACTGGTCAACAAGTGGTCTGAATCGGCCAAAAGCAGAGTGACTCCGAAAGGAAAGGGAGACAAGGGAGGAAAGGAGAGCGGCCAGGGCGTGGATGAGGTCAATACCTTGTCGGCCCGTCTGGCGGGAGAGGCCCAGGATCTGGAAGAGGGGAAGGCAGCCGTTTACACGGCCAAGACCAATCTTGCGCAGGCATTGGGCATCTCCGTGGATGAACTGAATACCAAGGGGTATCCCGGCGATGACTATCCGACAAACCTGACAGCGGATCTGCTCGACGATACCTTTGGCAAGCGTCTGGTGGAGTTGGCGCTCAAGGAGCGCTCTGATCTCCGGGCGGCCAAACTGACCGAGGAACAGTCCAATACCCTGTTGACGAAAGCCAACAAGGATCTCCTGCCCAATCTGGTTCTCGATGCCACGGCTGGCGTCATGGGCGGGGATGTCGATGGATCATCCGCTGGCCATGCCATCAGGGGGTTTTCAGACAATCTGACCTATCCCAACTGGGCAGTGATCATGCTGTTTGAGTACCCTTTTGGCAACGATGCTGCCAAGGGTGTCGTCACCCAGCGCAACATGGCCCACATGCGTGACTCCATGTTGCTGGCCGAGAGTCACAGGACCGTTTTGTTGAGTGTACGCAACAGTCTGAACTCTCTCAAACATGCGATCCCCAGCGTGGAGCTGTCCAAACAGTCGATCAGAAATTATTGGCCCAGCGTCGAAGGTTCGCTGGAGAAGTACAACAACCAAAGAGAGCAGCTCAACCTCTCGGCTCTGGTCGATCTGCTGACCCTTGAAGAAAAATTGAAACTGGCACTCACCAGAAACGTGGATACCAAAAACACTCTCGCCAAAGCCCTGCTCGATGTACGCTTCAACACCGGAACCCTGGTGCCCAAGAGCGATAACGACAGCTTTGTCGTGACCAAAGAGGCCATGATGACGCTGCCTTGAAGGTGACCGGAAAAGGGAATCGGCAGAAAAGGGGTCTCCTCTCCCTGCCGATTCCCGGGTCGGTCAGGTTTTGGCGACAATCTCTCCCAACTCTTCCTGTACTTTGCGCGTCAGTCGTTCCAGCTGCGGTCGAGTCAGAAATCCCTCCCCCTGGCCCTTTTTTCCCTGGCGAATAAAGGCGTTCAGCTGGTACCCGCGATCCAGAGCCAAGCCCGTTGTGTGGTCAAACTTCTCTTCGTGGCGCTTCATGAAGGGAAAGCCGCACCGTTCCAGGATGACCGGGAACCGTTCAGGGTCGATGTCGATGTCGCAAAACCCGGCAACGGTGCGGATGGATCCGGCCAGATCGGCGATGACCTCTTCATATCTCAAAAACAGCACTCGGGGATCATGCCGGTGTTGCCACCACCCTCGGACGTGCTGAAACCAGGATTGAAATTGCACCTGCCCCTTCATGAAGGCTTCAAAGAACTCATCGAACGATCCTTGAAACGAGAGATGCGACCGATAAAAGTGGTAGTAGGAGACCAGCACATCCTGTCCGTCGCGCATGACGTAGATGTACCTTCCTCGGCTTTTGGGCGTGTCCGAATGGGGGAGGTGACTCTTGAAAACACGCGGCGAAGGCAGGGTAGCGAAATAGCGCATGGCCGCCTCCGGATTGGACAGGATACGCCGCTCAAACCAGGGGGCAACACCGTTGATATGTTGAAAATCCATGTTGCCATCGGTGGTCAGCTGGTAGAGCATCATCTGCATCAGCGTCGTGCCGGATCTTGGATAGGTCACCACGAAAATGTCATCGCCGCGCGCATCGAATTCAAAGGCGATCGTTCGCTTCAAATCGATCTGCCCCGCAGCGACGTCGATCAGACCCGCAATGGACTTCAAGGAGGTACTTATGCCTCTCAACAAGGCATTGGCGGATTTTTCCGCGTGAATTTTCATGGTCATTGAGCAAACTGGATCAGGGGGGGAACGGGGGTGCCGTCACGAGCCGACTTCCTGCCGGGGTTTTTTGTCGGAGGCCAATACCAGGAGCAGGCCGATCATGGGTGACAGCAGGATCGAGCCAAAAAAGTAACCCCAAAACCCCAGTTTTCTCCTTGCCCCCATGACGCCAATGGCAAGCGCCAGCAGCAACCAAAGTGAGGAGAGTAGAATTGTCATGGCAACCTCCCTTTTGCAGACGAGACAACAACCGGCACACCTCTTTTTTTGCAAAAACCAACTGCGCCGTATGGCAAAAACAGCCTTCAATCATCAGGGTGGAACATGATGCCATTCAGGCAGAAAGTCAAAGAAAAAGGCGCCATGCAAAATTTGACGAACTGTCCTCGTTTCCGATAGAGTGGGCGCTGTTTGCCAATTTTGAGGTGGAATCCGATGGATGGAAAAGAGCTGCGTTCCCATGTCTGTCAGGCGCTTCTCGCCATTGAAGAGGGCAGGGAGGTTGATATCGGAGGGGTTGGCGCGGCTTTGGCGTCTGTTTTGGGGCGTTTTCCGGCCGAAGCCGAGGTGGATGCTGCCATCACGCAGTTGCGCATGATCCCCCTCATCCTGGAGATGGAAGAACGGGTCGGGATTGTTTTGAAGGAGCTGAGCGGTGCATCGGCAGAGGCCCCCTTCCTCCAGGAACAGCGGAGGTCTGTCGATGAGCTGTTTCGTGCCGTGGCCGCCGGAGAGCCGTTCCCGCTTCGGGTGCGACACGACTTTGGCGTCGTCAGTTCCAGGCATGCGCAGTGTCTGGCCGAGGCTGTGCGGGAGCAGCGGCTGACCCGTGATCAGGCGCTGGCCTGCATCAACGACGGTGTGCGTCTGACAGCGCACCTTGCCGGGGTGAACGGTACAGTGGTTCCGCTGGTGTTCAAAACGACGGATCACAATGGCATGCCGCAGATGGCCGGTCTGATGGAGCCGATCTCTTTTCAGGAAGCTGAGCCGGTCGAGACGACGGGCAAAGCCTTCAAGATCGCCGTGGGTAACGAGAGCGAACTCCGACAGATTGCCATCCCGGAAGAGGATACCCTGGCATGGCTGAACGATACACTTCGAGCGGACAGTGTTCTGTATGATGTCGGTGCCAATATCGGCTACTACAGCCTGTATGCCGTATCCGCGCGGATGGGAGCCAGGGCCGTTGCCTTTGAACCGGCACCGCTGAATGTGGCACGGCTCAATACCAACATTCATCTGAACAGGCTCGGTTCGCAGATTCTGGCTTTTCCCGTCGCCTTGTCGGATACCACCGGAGTGGTTCAGTTCGGCAACGCCTACCTGATCAGCGGTGGATGGTCGCACGGTGGCATCGATGCCCGCAAGAGCAGTCCGGGTGAGACCTTTTTTACGGGGTGTGTCTGTTACACGCTGGACGATTTTGTGCGTCTCGCCGGTTTTATTCCTTTGCCCACCCACCTGAAAGTGGATGTGGATGGTCCTGAACTCAAAGTGTTGCGTGGTGCCATGGAGACTCTCAAACATCCGGGCTTGCACCATCTGCTGATCGAAATGCGTGATGACCAGGAGGCTGCGGAAGCGGAAACCATGCTGGAAAAGTTGGGGTTTCGTCTCACCGGACCGCGCCTGCAGGGGTTTGGCAACCGTATTTTTGCACGTAATGCACACTCCCACACTCCCCGAGGAGATCTTGGACAATGAGACTTGATCGGGCAGCCTCTTTCTGGCGGCGAATGGTGGTATGGTTGCGTGACCACCTCTTTGTATTCGGAACTTTTTCTCTGCTGACGATATTGATCCTTGCCTTTTTGTGGCCGCATATCTTCATCTCCATTCACTCGGGCGAAGCGGGGGTCTTGTATCGGCGCTTCGGTGAAGGTACCGTCATCGACAGGGTTTTCGAGGAGGGTTTCTGGATTTTATGGCCATGGAACAACATGACCATCTATGACATGCGGGTGCAGGCGATCAAACACGACTTCACGGTGTTGAGCGCCGATGGTTTGCCGATTCACCTCATGCTGCTGATTCGTTATCAGCCGGAGTATGCCACGTTGGCTGTGCTGCATCAGCGGGTGGGTGTCGACTACGTCAATAAAATTGTCGTTCCCACCGTGGAGTCGGTCATTCGCAGGAGCATTGGCCGTTTTCGGCAGGAGGAAATCTACCAAACCAAGAAAGGTATCCTGGCTTCGATCGTGTTGTTGGCCATGCAGGAGGCCGGCAGAAAGTATGTCCACATGGATGATGTGATCATTCGTACCATCCAATTGCCGGAGTCCATTCAACAGGCCATCGAGGAAAAACTGGTCTATGAGCAGCAGTTGGCATCCTATCAGTTTCGACTCGACAAAGAGGCCAAGGAGGCTCAGAGAAAAGAGACCGAAGCTGTCGGCATCCACAAATATCATGAGATCATCGGGAAAGCGCTGGATGATAAAATGCTGATGTGGCGCGGCATCGAAGCGACCAAGGAGCTGGCCAACTCTGCCAATGCCAAGGTTGTGGTCGTCGGAGCGGGGAAGAGCGGCTTGCCTATCATCGGTGGTGTCTCTCTCGATGGGGTGTCTGCCAGCGCGAGCGAAGCGATAATGCCCGCCCAGGTTGCCAAGCCGCTTGCCGTCAGTCCCAAACCACCGGAGACGACGATGCAGACCGACCCGGCTGGACAGAGTTCCGACGCCACGCCTGACGCTGCCGCCAAACAGGCTGTCGAACCACCAGCCACTTCTCCAAAAACGATCAAACGCGCCAAAGGGACTCCTGAATCGTCCGCTCCCAACGCAAAGAGTTCGATTCCTCGCAGCCCATGAACAGCTTACCCAAGGAAATATCGGACAATACTTCCGACTTTTGTCGTAGGCCTTGTTGGTTGAAAGGGGAGTTTGCCATGCTGCAACGTGTCCTGGTTCTGGTCATGGCCTTTTTTCTTGCCTCCTGTTCCGATACGACGCTGTCGTTGGAGACAAAAAAACCGGAAATGGCATCCAATGATCAGCAAAAAAAGGGCGACATCGTGTTTGGTGTTGTCTGGAACGAAAAGTGGAATGATGAAAACGATGAACTTTTCTTTCAAGGTGCCGAATTGGCGAAGGAGGAGGTCAATCAGCAGGGTGGTGTTCTGGGACGGCTCATCCAAACCGTTCCGACGCACGACCTGGGAACTGACAGCAGCCTGGGCGCCATTACCGTGGCACGCAGACTGGCTGAAACTCCCAATCTGGTTGCCGTCATCGGGCATTCCACGTCGAGCTCTGCCATTCCTGCGTCCATCACTTATGAGCATCGCGGTATTATTTTTCTTTCTCCATCGTCGACCCAGGTTGAACTGACCAATCATAATTTTCAATATATTTTCAGAACCATACCCGACAATAAAGAACAGGGTATACGCATGGCGGAGTATGCCCACGCGAAGAATTACAAAAATTTCGCCGTTGTCTATGCAAGTGATACCAACAGCGAGCAGATTGCCAACATTTTTATGGAGGAGAGCGTCGCAGGCTATCAGGCATCCATTTTGTACAATAAAATGTTTTCAGAAAACACGAAGGATTTCAATCATGTGCTTTCCGAAATTCTGGCCATCCTGGACAAGGATCCCTCGCAGAAATTGGATGCTTTTTTCTTTGCCGGATTGAGTGAGCAGGGGGGAGCCTTCATTCAACAGGCACACCGGATGGGGATCACTGCGCCAGTGATTGGCTCCGATGGCCTGGACTCGCCCGCTCTTTGGAAAACCTCCCGTGAACAGGCGGCCGGGACGGTGGTTCCGACTGTCTTTCTCGATATCAGCAGCAATCCGCAACGCGAACGTTTCAAAGAGGCCTTTGTCAAAAAGTATGGCAAGCGTCCGGGTACCTGGGCCGCCCTGGCCTATGATGCCATCCACCTGTTGGTGCATGCCATCAAGGAGGGGGAGAGCGCTATTCCCTTCGAGGTTGCCACCTCCTTGCGCTACATGGCGAAACCCTGGCATGGCGTGACAGGGTGCCACCGCTTTTCCCGAAATGGCGACGTTATTGGCAAAAAGATCTTTATTCAAGAAATGAGTAAAAATGGGAAATTTTTCCCCATTCCCGGCCAGGATAAACCTGAAGTGTGTGAATGAGAGGGGTGCTTCATTGGATTGATTCCGGATCGATCCGTTGAACAGCAAAGGTCGGGTTACTGTGCGTCGTGGCCAGATGGCAGCAGTACCCCGGCAAGAGAGGGATGGGGTGGGTGTACCACGTCCGGGCGGGTGCAGAGTCGGGTACGGATGCTCCGGAGAGCGTTGCGCAGTTTGGTTCGATCAGCAGGGAGTGAAAGGGGATGGACAGGCCTCTGCCGTCGGCCTTGACGACGCTTTCGCACCGGGTCCAGCATTCGAAGAAGGCCTGACAGGGATCGTGCGCGGTTGTGATGGTGCGCCAGCTCGCGGGGGGCAGCATGCGCCGGAAGTCAGCCAGCTCGATGGGGCGGATCTGCTCAAGATCGACGCCCAGCTCTCCTGCCCGGGTCAGGGCACAGACCACCAGGCCGTGGGTGTGCGACAGGTTGAAGTGGATGGGAAGAGGCAGAAAGGGTTTTCCGTGCGGATGGGTACGCCAATGGCGCAGAAGATCTCCCGTATAACCTGTTTCGAGCAACCCCTGGCGCAGAAGAAGCTTGCCCAGCAAGGCCGTCTGTTGATCCTGCCATCTTTTGAATCTGAGAACGCTGTCTTGCAGGTCGACTGGCAGCAGGGCGAGCAGGCGTTGCCACGCCTGGGGTGACAAAGGGTGATCGGCGGCTGACCAGAGAATCCGGATCACATGATCGGGCCGGCCTGGGGAGGGTCGTCGGGCAAAGAGGGGGCGACCATTGGATCGGACGGATCTTGCAGGGTTTTGGCCATGATCTCCCCAATCCGAGGCCAATGCTCAAAAATAAAAAAATGCTCGCCGGGAAACACCTCGAAGGTGAAGGGGCGACGGCTCTCTTTTTGCCAGAGGCGGGCATGGTCGGGGGGGACAATCCTATCCTGCGAGCCGGCCATGACGGTCATGGGAATGTCCAAAGGCGCCAAGGGTCGATGAACGTTGGTTTCGATCGCCTGAAAATCGGCACGCAAAATGGGTTCGAAGTAGTCGATCATCTCTTTGTGAGCCAGAATCTCCTTGGGCAGGCCACCATATCGATCGACCTCTGCCAAGAAGGCGTTTTTGGCGAGGTGGTGAATATGGGCTTTCGTTCTGGGAAAAGAGGGCCCCGCCGAACCCGATATGAACAGATGCCGTGGCGGAGTGGCCTGTTCTGCCACGAGACGTTGCGCGGCCATATAGCCAAGATAAGCCCCCAGACTGTGGCCATACAGGGCGTAGGCACCTGCGGCTTTGGCTTGTATCTGGGCCAGAAGATCATCGGTCATGGCTCGAATGGTATACAGCAGGGCCTCCCGACTGCGCCGACCGCGTCCAGGTGGTTCCAGGGGAGTCACCTTGATGTGACCGGGCACATGTTTGGCGAGCCTCTGATACGAATAGACGTTGCCTCCCGCAAAGGGAATACAAAACAGCTCGATCACCCTTTTTTCCCCGGTTCCGGGGTGTCGATGATCACCTTGCCCATCTCCATCTTGATGAGATGGTCGCAATGGTCAAAGTAGCGGTCATCGTGGGTGACGCAGATCAGGGTTTTTCCCCTGGCGCGCAAGTCGGGCAATATTTTTTCGTAGAAGAAGGCCCGGAACTGGGCATCCTGGTCGGCGGCCCACTCGTCGAACACGCTGATCGGTTTGTCTTCCAGAGAGGCGGCAATGAACGCCAACCGCTTTCTCTGCCCGGTCGAGAGATTGAGGGCTGTAAAACGGCCATCCAGATATTGGGTCTTGTTCTCCAGCTGCATCAGGAGCAGCAGCTCCTCTATGGTGTCCTCGTCGACTCCTTCCAGGCCGTACAGGCGGTCGAAGATGTGAAAATCGCTGAAGATCAGGGAGAACAAGTGGCGGTATTCGGGATAGGATGTCCGGTTCAGGGGAACACCATCCAGCACGATACGCCCCGAGACTGGATAGTAAAGACCTGTCAATATTTTGAGGATGGTGGATTTGCCGCTGCCATTGCCGCCGGTCAAAAACAGGATGCCACCCCTTTTCACCGAAAAATTGAGAGGGCCAACCCTGAAATCCTCTCCCGGGTCGGCGGTATCATAATTGAAATAGACGTTGTCGAAACGAATCTCTTTGAAGTCGGCCATTTTTTTGGCCAGACGATGATTGAAGGAGTGCTCGGGAATGTTTTGTGCATCCAGTTCGCTTTCCAGTTTGTAAAGATTGCTCACCGCCACATCGGCCAGGGTGAAGACTGGAATGGCGCCAACCAGCAGGTTGACCGGCCCGATGATGAACAGGGTGGAGGCGGTGAGTTTGATGACCACGGTGTAGTGGGTCGGTTCCAGTTGCGGAAGGATGAAGACGACAATGGCCAGCAGCAAATAAAAAGAGACCTGTGAGAACATGAAGGCGACGACAAAACGCAATCCGGATGTCACCTTGAGCTGTTCGGTATCGATGGAGATACGTTGAATGTGGTCAAACAGGCTGTCGCTTTTTTTTTGGTTGACCTTGGTCTCCTTGAACCCGCTCAGCAGGTGGTTGAGTGCGTCGAAGAACTCGGACTCCTTGCCGTTGACAAGCTTATAGACCTCGGTGTTTCTCTTGTTTTGTTCAAGATAGATGTAGGTGCCGATGCTCAGGGCAACCACAATGATGATAAAACCGATGGGAGAGAGCCAGGCCACATAGAACAGGGTGACGAGCAAGACGATGGCCGACTGGCTGGCATTGATGATGATGACCGCCGACTGCGAGATCAGGTTGGCATCCTGGGTCAAGCGGGTAAACATGCTTGATTTACCCATGTTTTCAACAAAAACCAGGTCGGATTTACGGATTTTGTCAGCGATGCGGATGCGCACTTTGCGCACGGCACCCTCGACGGCGATGGAGGTTTTGCTGAGAGCGTACTTCTTGGTCGTAAAGAAGAGGGTGAATGCAACGACGAAAATCCAGAATAATTGAAATTTGACCTCCTGATTGGCGGCCTTCTCCGCTCCGGAGTTGATGACGGCTAGAAGGACTCCGCTGGCCGCACCGGCAATGATGGTACTACCGAGAACGGTTGCCTTGGAAACTTCCAACTCCCGGTTAAAAAAGTTCATCAATTGCATGAAGTGATATCCGGATGATCGATCGAAAGAGAGGTGCCGGACCCGATCCACACACAGGGCCGATCACCCGTGCGCGCCGGATGGTATACCGGAACGGAAGGTGATGCAATGCAGAGCGGGCTCCTTTTTCACCCTTTTTGCAGCTCTCTGAAGGCCGCCTCTGCTGCAACCGTGCCGGCCAGAATGGCTTTGCTGTAACCTGTGCCAAACATGAATGCCGAGGCGATCAACAATCCGTCGACGGTGGTGTTGGAACTCCTGTGCAATGGCCTGCCCAGCTTCATCAGTTCCGGGTCGGCGAAACCGTGGACACCTCCCTCGGGATCGTTGAGGTAGGCCTGCACGGTTCGGGGGGTGGCCATCTCCTTGTAGACGATGCTCTCTCCGATGCCGGGAAAGCGTTTATCCAGGGCCGCGATCATCTGATCGAGCCAGGCGCTCTTCCTGGTTTGATAGGTATTTTCGTCCGAGGGTTGCCAGTTGCTCAGGCGGTCGAGCCAGCCCATCATGCCCAGGCACTGCCCGGACTCCGCGATCATTTCTCCCAACTGGCTGTAATCACAGAAGAGAAAAGGTGGCACCTTGCTTCCCGGTGGCAGGCCCATGACATTGCCGCTGTCGTGGAGTTTGCCGGTGGTATCGAACCACGCCGGATAGACAAAGTTGACATAGTGGCGCACCCCGTAATGAGAGGGTTTTTTATCGAAGCCGAGATAGATCGTCCAGTTGGAGTTGTCGGCGGGGATGCCGTTGTAGGGTTGGTCGAAGATCTGTTTGTGGGGTTCCGGCAGCAAATTTCCGATGGCCCGTGGCGGGGCGTTGCCGAGGATGAGCCGTGCGCGGGCTTGTTGGGGGTCCGGATCGTTGACCGGCTTGCTGGAGCCGATGACAGGTGCCTTGTGATGTTCCACCCCCACGGCCCGTCCCTGTTCGATCAGGATGCGCGTCACGTTGCGTCGGCACCAGGCCTGACCACCGGCGTTGCGGATGAGGTGAACCAACTGGTCGCTCAGTCTTTGCGATCCGCCATGCACATAGTGCGACCCGTAATGGTAGGAGGCCTGTGACAGAGAAAAATCAAAAATGGAGATGTGGTTGAGGTCGCTCGAGGTGAAGTACATGTTGGCGCACAGGACAAACTTGATCGACTCGTCGTTGCCAAACAGGGTTTGCAGAAACCGCGCCATGGAGATTTTTCTGGCGCGCCACAGGGTGTCGGGCATGGAGAGGGGGATCCTGGCATCATCCGGCAGATTTTTGCCGAGGGTGTCCAGGTCGTTCAGGAGGGTGTGGCCCGTTTTGAGTTGCTGGATGAGCTGATCGTTGCGGGTGTTGCGTATCTGCCGGATGGTGGTGAAATAGGTGCGTATCCCTTTGGCATGCTGCGGGAAGCGTTCCGTACAGGCCGCCATGGCCTGCTCGAAGCCACGCGGCATGACGAAATCATCTCCCAGCAGGGGGTGATGCAGATGATAAAAATCGGGAGCCGTCACGATGGGGACCGAAGAGGATAGGCCCAATTTTGCAAAGACAGGGGTTTTGAAATCCATCGCATCCAACCCGTCCATGACGCACAGGCTCACTTCGACTTGCAGGTCGCGACGTTTGAAGGTGGTGGCGGCGCCGCCGAACTTGTCATGTCTTTCCAGGAGCAGGACGCGCTTTCCGGCCTGGGCCAGCAGTGCGCCTGCGATCAAGCCGCCCAAGCCGGAACCGATGATGATGGCATCGAAGGGTTCCGAGGCAACCGCCCGCTCTGTGTGAACCTGGTGCATAGGGGAGACTCCGCTCAACGGGGTCCAGGGGGCTGAATAGTTACGAAATCCTGTGCTTTGGAACAGACACGGTTTCAGATTAAAAAAGCACGCAGCGCATCGAGCAGGGAGCGCAGCGAAGTATCGTCAAACTTTTGTGGATTGCAGGCGAGAAAGATATGCAGCTGCCCACCCTCGATGATGGCATTGAACGTCAGATCATAAAGAATGGCCGCCCGGTTGCTGACACGATAAGGGGCGATGTCGCTGGCGGTGTGCAGGGCCAGCTGACCTGGATCGAAGCGATAGTCGCCGAGGTAATTGAAGCTGATGTGCGGCTGAAGAGACAACGTGCAGCCCTGTTTCAACGCGGCGGGGGTGAGGTATCTCAGGATGCTGTAACCGATGCCATGGTTGGGGATTTGCGCCAATCTTTCCCGCATGGCGCGGCGCACCTCTTCCCGTGCCTGGCCAGGGGTTGCCGACAGGATGACCGGAAAGACGCTCGTGAACCAGCCCAGGGTCCGGCTGATATCGATCCCCTCGACGATGGGTTCCCTGCCGTGTCCTTCCAGCATGATGGGGATGCTCTCCTGGCCGCACCAGGCGTTCAAGGCCTGGGCCAGGGCGGCGAGCAGCAGGTCAAGCAGGCGATGCTCGCCTTGCCTGGCGACCTCCTGAATGGTTTCGGTCTCTTCCCGGGAGAGGGTCAAGGCCAGGTCGCGAACATGGCCCGCCTGGTTGATCGCCGCTGACTTTTGGTCGGATACCCATGTAGCGGTACAGGGCAGGGGTGCGACCGTGACCGCCTCGATCTGCTGCCAATAGGCCAGCTCACGCAACAGGCGCAAGCTGTGCGCATAGGCATGGATCCCTGCGGCCCAGCGCTGGAACGAACCACTCTTGCGTGGCAGGGTGATGGCCTGACCTGCCCTCGCCTGCTCGTAGCTGCGCAGAAGGTCATCGAGCAAAAATCGCCAGGAGACGGCATCGACGACCAGGTGATGCAGCACGATGAGCAGTTGATCGGCATCGGCCAGACGCAACAGACGTGTCTTCAGGAGCGGCCCCTGCTCCAGGCTCAGGCTTTCTTGCAAACGCAGGGTCTCCCGGTCGATGGCGCCTGCGGGATCCTGTTCGGGTCGTACATCGATGACGGCACAATCGACCGGATGGTCCAACCCGGCAATGTCCTGGACCGGCTCCCCATCCGCCCCTGGAATAAAACGCGCCCTGAGCATGTCGTGATGGGCCTGGACGGCCTGCATGGCCGCGACCAGCGCCTGTTCATCCAGCCGCTCCTGAAAAAAGAAATATTCGGCATGGTTGAAATGGTGCCGGTCCACGGGATAGTCGCGGAAAAACCATGCCTGAATGGCCGTCAAGGGCACCTGTCCGGTGATCGTTTCCTGTTCCGAGAGGGTCGGTCGCAAGGCACCGGAGGCGAGGGCCGCCGCCAGAGAGGCGATGGTGGGATGGAGAAACAGATCCTTGGTCTCCAGGCCGAGGTCGCCCAGCGCGGCGACCACCTGGATCGCCTTGATGGAGTCCCCGCCCAGGGCAAAAAAGTCATCAAAAAGGCCGATGGAGGGGTGATTCAACACTTTTTGCCAGGTCCGGGCCAGGCGGATCTCCAGCTCCGTCCCCGGAGGGATGGCGTTTGCAGCGGGGAGGTCAGCCGTGTCGGCCAGGGCGAGCAGGGTTTTGCGGTCCACCTTGCCGCTGATGGTCAGGGGCAGTCTGGCCAGGGAAATCAGGCGTGAGGGCACCATGTAGGCGGGCAGGGCCTGACCCAGCCATTGACGCAGGGTTTGGGGTTGCAGGGTGTCGGGCGTGACAAAGGCGACCAGCTCCTGGGCGTTGGTCTGGCGACGCACCATGACCACGGCCTCTTGCACTTCGGGGTGCTGGCGCAACAGGTGGGCCACCTCGTCCGGCTCCACCCGATTGCCGCGAATCTTGACCTGATCATCCAGTCTGCCCAACAGTTCGATGGTGCCATCGGCCCGCCAGCGTCCCACATCCCCGGTACGATAGAGGCGCTGTCCGGGCTGAAAGGGGTTGGAGACGAAGCGCTCGGCTGTCAACTCCGGTCGATGCAGATAACCACGCGCCACCCCGGGACCGGCAACACAGATCTCACCCGGCACTCCGATGGGCACCAGTTGATCCGGTCCATCCAGAATATAGAGGGAGAGATTGTCCAGCGGGGCACCGATGGGAATACTCTGGGCAGGGCGGATCGATTCCGGCAAGACCCGATGCAAGGTGGCGCAGACCGATGTCTCCGTGGGACCGTAGGCGTTGAAGTACCCCACATGGTCGGCAAAATAGCGGGCATCGTCGAGGATGGGCGGCTCGCCGGCGGTGATGAGGGTCTTGAGACGGTCAAGTTCCGTGCGGCCCTCCGCCCGCGTTTTGGTTGCCAGGGTGTTCAGGTAGATCGGCGGGAAGGTGACGACCGTGACCCCCGTGCTCCCCATGAGATCGAGGAGACGCTCCGGATTCTGGATGGTGGCCTGCCGGGCCGGGACCAGGGCGGCGCCACAGAGCAGGGCCATGAATATTTCCGACATGGAGGCATCGAAGGCGGGGGAGGCAAACTGCAACACCCGATCCTGAGCGGTCACCCCGAAGGCGCGAATCTGTGCCAGGGCCATGTTGACAAAGCCGCCGTGTTCCACCATGACCCCTTTTGGCTGGCCGGTGGAACCCGAGGTATAAATGACATAGGCCAGGTCGTGCGGGGCGACGGCTCGGGGTTGGTGGGGCGTGGTCTCTGCGTCCCGCAAGGGTTGCAACGCCACCCGCATCACAGCGGTGTCCTCTCGGGATACATGATTTTTGAATGTTTGAAAGACTGGGATGGAGGTCCAGGAGGAAGGGCTGTGCCCTTCTTCCTGGTGGGGTTTGGGGCGAAGCCCCCATGGGGTTTGGGGCGAAGCCCCCATGAAGTCTTTCATGTCGGCATTGTTGGGCGGGGTCGTCTCTTCGACCAGCAGGAGGCGGCAGCGGCTGTCTTGCAGCATGAAGTCGATTCTCTCTTGCGGCGTGGCAGGATCAATGGGCATGCAGGCACCCCCGGCCTTCATGATGCCCAGAATGCCCGCATAGAGGGCAGCGCAACGATCGGTCGACAGAGCGACGATCTCTTCGGGGTGGAGCGAAAAACGGGTTTGCAGATGACAGGCGATACGGCTGCTCCAGGCGTCGAGCTGCTGATAATCGATGCGCTCCTCCCCTTCCAGGATGGCCATGGCCAGGGGGGTGGCGGCGACCTGCTCGGCGAACAGGGAGAGGATGGTGGCGTGGCGGGGCCAGGGGGTCCGATGGGCATTGAAGGTCGCCAGAAGAAGTTGTCGTTCGCTTTCTGGCAGAAGATTGAGTTCCCGGATCGGGCGTGTGGGGTGTTCGAGAATCTCCTGGAGCAGGATTGGCATTTGCGCCACGAGGCGTTGCAGGCGTTCCGGCAGGAAAAGGTCGGTGTTGTAGGTGAGCGCCAGGTGGAGTTGCCGGTCCTGTTCATAAAAATTGAACACCAGGTCAAAGCGACTGATCCGGGCATCGACATCGACGGTGGTGATCGTCAGACCGGGGGGAGCGGGCTGTTCGGGCATAGTCTCCTGCATGACCACCATGACGTCGAAGAGCGGCGAGCGGCTCATGTCCCGTTCCAGGTCAAGCTCTTCGACCAGACGGTCAAAGGGGTAGAACTGCCGGGCGAAGGCGTCGATGACGGTCTGCCTGACCTTGGCCAGCACCGAGGCGAAGCTCTCATCCGCAGTCAGGAGATCGTGCAGGGCCAGAGTGTTCAGATAGAGACCGATCTGTCCTTCCAGTTCAGGCTGCTCTCGTCCGGCCACCGGCGTACCGACGATAATCTCCCGGCCAGCATCCCGGGTTGTCGATCCCAGGGGTCCGGCGTGGTGGAAGAGCAGAATTTTGACCCAGGCGGTCAGCACCATGAACAGGGTGGCCTGGTGACGCTGTCCCAGATGCACGAGAGCCTCATGCAGGTCAGGGGCAAAGGCATGGACAAGCAGCCGTCCCTGAAAGGTTTGTACCGCCGGCCGGGGAAGATCTGTCGGCAGAGAGAGGGGGGAGTGAACGCCACCCAGTTTGTGTTGCCAATAGGTACGGGCCTGCCCCGCTTCCGGTCCGCTCAGGCGGGCGTTCTGGTGGGCGGCATAATCCTTGTACTGGATGGTCAGCGGCGGCAGAGGTGGCGTTTTATTGGCGAGGCGCGCTGCGTAAAAGGCCATGGTCTCGCTGTGCAGGATATCCATCGACCAGCCATCGCTGATGATGTGGTGCATGGTGAGCAGCAGCAGGTGATGGTCGGTTGCCAGGCACAGGAGGGTGATCCGATAGAGGGGGCCATGGGCCAGGTCAAAGGGGGTGCGGGCATCATCCAGGGCCAGGGCACGTGCCCGGGTGGAGGGGTCCGGGTCGCCGGTCAGATCGATGCGCAGGAGCGTTGTCAGACATGCCGGATGGATGCGTTGCCGGAGTTGACCAGGTCCGGCAGGCATGGATGCCGCTGCGCCCTCCTGCAATCCGGCAGGCATGGATGCCGCTGCGCTCTCCTGTTCCAGGACGAAGGTGGTGCGAAGGGATTCGTGGCGTTGGGCGACGGCATCCAGGGCCCACGCCAGGGCCTCCCCATCCAGGGAACCCTTGAAGGCATAGAGAGAGGTGGTGTTGTAGGCGATGGCGTGGTTTTCCATCTGGTGCAGAATCCACAGGCGCAACTGGGCGTTGGAGGCGGGATAGGTCGCCTGCGACGGGACGGGCGGGATGGTCATCCGCTTGCGCGGGGTGCGTTCCTGCACCAGCCTGCACAGTTGCGCGATCGTCGGGTGGGCGAACAGCTCTCCCAGCTGGATCTCGACGCCCCACTGCTTCTGGATGCGCGCCACAATGCGTACCGCCTTCAGACTGTGCCCTCCCAACGCAAAAAAGGCGTCATTGCCGCCTGGATCACGGCACCCCAGCACCTCCTGCCAGATGAGCGCCATCTGCTGCTGCATCTCGCCTTGCAGGGGAACATGGGGCGTCGTCAGGCGGTCGCGGATGAGGGGTTCTTCCACCGGCAGGCGCAGCAGATCGGCGCCGGTGGCGTGGATCAGGGGCAGATGGTGTGCCTTGTGCAGCAGGGTAGTGGCGTCGACCGGACCGGGGGACCAGCGCAATCCGGGGAGGGGATCGCTCCCACCGGGAGATCTGTCGTGGGGGAGTGGTTGTGCGTCACCCCTGGCCAGCGGGGTGGTGCGTGGGGCCGGTGTGCTGGAGGGGGCGGGCGGTGGCGCACTGCCAAAGATCAACTGCACCGGAAAGGGGTGTTCCGGCAGGGCTGTTGTTGCGGCAGCATGGACAAGACCCGTTGCGCTCGTCGCCTCCTGACGGAGTGGACTCTTCTCCAGGAAGGCCAGAATGGGCTGGTTTTTTGGCGTTGGCCGGTATTCGGCCAGCAGACGGGTGATTCCTGTGTGCAGGCAGTGGCGGCGCAGGCCGCTCAAAATGGCCATCTCGACGCCGCGCCCGAGAACCCGGCAGCTCAACAAAAAGGTCTCCAGCAGCAGGTGGTCCGCCTTTTGCTGTGCCAGGACGACCCCCACCAGGCCATAATCACCGAAGCGGTCCCGGACATGAACACACCAGCAGGACCAGCCGTCCCGGGCGTGGAGGGCGGCGATGTCGCTCTCCGTGCGGCGGATGGTGCTGAGGTTGAACTGGTTGGTGCGTTGAGTCAGCTGGGCGACACGGGCATGGTGTTCCGGGCGCATCGGCTCCATGAAGACCTCGACCTCCAGGGTGGCGAGGAAATCATCCAGGGAGGGGGACCGCTCCTGGAGCTGGCGACGTTGTTGTTCGACTTGATACAGGCGGCTGCGCTGGCGATCCTCTTCGGTGACCTGAAAACGGTCGAAGGCCCAGACAAGATGCAAAAAAGGGGAAAAATCAGCCGGATTCTCCGGCAGACGCAGGGTGAGCACCTCCGGGCATCCGTTCATCATGGCGGCGCACTCCACCCCGGAGTCGTCGAGAAAGAGGAAGCTCTCCAGGCCGAGATCCAGCTCCCGGGCCAGCTGCCGCATGTTGTCCGGTTTCGGCTGCCAGTTGATGCGCTGCGCGACGATATGGCTGCGTTGCAACACCATGTCGGGATGGTTGTCAAACACCGCCCAGACATCTTCTGCGTTGTTTTTGCTGTTGAGGGCCAGCAAAAAGCCCTCCTGACAGCGGGCCAGCATGAAGCGTTGCAGGGCCTGATGGTCGGGGGTGATGACCACGCCGTCGGCTCCGCTTTCGCCGCAAATGCCTGACCACAGGGTGTTGTCGCAATCCAGGACGATCACCTTGAAGGGTGGTGCCAGATGGGCATGGAGCGCACGGGCGATGGCCTGACCCAGGGCGGCATAAAAGGCATCGGAGAAGGGCATGTGCCCCGCCTGGTCCTGGTGCGGATCGAACGGCGTGGCGATGGCGTGGCGATCGGCCAGCCGGGTGAGATCCAACGCATGCAGGGTGGGGTGAGCGTCGATGAAAATCTTGAAACGCCGGTACAGATCGGCAAGCCGCTCGACCGCTCCTTCGACCTCAGGCAGGTGAGGGGAGGGGGGGAGCAAGCCGATCAGCAGAGGCAGGGTGTTGGGGCGGTTCGTCAGGGCCTGGAGCAGTTTTTCATAATAGGTTTCAAGGTGCTGGTGGCAGGCCTCGGCGCTCTGCACGGGGAGATCGCGCAGCCAATCCTCGAAGCGCAGCAACAGCAGGGCGTAACCTGCATGGGTCGACAGGAGGCTGCCCGGGTCCAGCAGCTCCTGAAAAACCTGGTTGTAGGCGGCCAATTGTACATCGATGGCCAGACCGAACGCTCTGCCCCACCAACGCACATGCGGCACGACGGGATCGACGGTGAAGGTGGCTGCCACGACCAGCTGGAGCTTTTTGGCACTCTTTTCGTCTGCGACGCCCTTGGTGGCAGGGAGGGGCGGGGTGTTTTTTTGCGCCGTCGCGGCAGCATGAACCGGCGGCAGGGCTGGCAGGGTGAGTGCTGCCACGGTGAGGGTATCGTCGTTCGTCACCTGGGTCAGAAGGAGTTCCAGGTTGCCGACCAGCGCGTCAAGCGTGGCTGGCTCCATGGCTGCCCGGTTGAGGATCATGGTGAACCCCAGCCGTTCGCCGGGAACGACCTGAACCGTGAGGGGATAGTTGGAGTGATCGACCTGTTTGTACCACTCGACGCGCAGAGGGAGATCGCCGGTGGCGGCGATGGAAAAATGGCTCACATCGGCGGCGGCATAGTTTTCAAAGACCAGAATGTGATCGGGGCGTTGTTGACCCAGATCGCTGTTGGCCTGAATCTCGGCCAGGGAGTGGTGATGATACTCCTGGGCTGTCGTGGCGCTGTTTTGCACCTGGCGCAACAGACGATCGAAGGGGGTATTGGGTTCGGTGCGTATGCGCACCGGCACGGCGTTGATGAACAGGCCGACCATGCGCTCCACTCCCGCAATCTCCGGTGGACGCCCCGACACCGTGGCGATCAGCACCACATCGTGCACCCGGTTGTAACGACCGAGCAAGACGCCCCAGACCGCCTGAATGACGGTGTTCTGGGTGACCCGCTGGCGGGCTGCCAGTTGGCGCACGGCATCGGAGAGGGGTTTGGCGAGGGTATAGATGCGCTCTTCGGCCTGGAAGGGGGTGGTCGCATCGGCGTGGCAGTCGGGCAGGGAGACAGCCTGCTGGTAGCCGGTCAGATAACGCCGCCAATAGCTTTCGGCCGCGCTCTTGTCCTGGCGTTCCAGCCACTGAATGTAGGTGACAAACGGCACCGGCGTCGGCAGGCGATGCGCTTCATTCTTGAGCAGGGCTGTGTAGATCCGGAAGGACTCTTCGTGGAGGATGCCCACGCTCCAGCCATCCAGCAGAATATGGTGAAAGCTGTGAATTGCCTCAAAAACAGTCTCTTCCAGGCGAAACACGGTCATGCGCATCAGGACATCGCGCCCCAGGTCAAATCCGCGTTGCCAGTCCTCTTTCTTGAAGATGTCGATCCGGTTGTGTTGTTGATCTCCGGGCAGGGCCGACAGATCCTGAAAGGCGAAGACAAGCTTTTGTTCCTTCAGGACGACCTGTCTGGGTTGGGGAATATTTTTAAAGACGAAGCGTGTTCTCAGGACATCATGGCGCTGCACCACTTCATTCCAGGCGGTCTCGAACAGGGGTACGTTCAGGGGGCCGCGCAGACGAAAATGACACTGCTCGAAATAGGGGTTGGCGGCCTGATCGTGCAGGGCGTGAAACAGCATCCCCTCCTGCATGGGGGTCAGGGTGTAGATGTGTTGGATGTTTTTCTTGGTCATGGCTCTATTGGGCTGCCATCATGCTGTTGGTCCTACAGGTTTTGGAGCTTGCCAGGCTTGACTGCTTCCATCACCAGGGTGTGCGGTGCCTCCGGGGTGGTTTCATGTTCCCTGTCCAGAACCTCGGGACCGAACCGATCGGGATGGTGGGTCAAGGTGACCGGCGCAGCAGAACGAATGGCGTCGAAGCCGACGTCGATGAGCAGCTCTTCCAGGTAACCGGGCGTCAGGATGGCGAGATGCTCCCCCTGGCAGAGAAGAAAATTGGCCAGGCGCCCGCCCAGGCTGCGCCGGTTTTCGGGGAAATCGCTGAACCAGGCGTGGTTTCCGGCGATGTATTGCCGCATGGCCATATCTCCGTGGGGACCGGCCAGACGGACCACCCCCCCCGGCTTGAGGCAGCGATGGATGTCGTGGAGCAGGGCGATCAGGTCGGTATTTGTCAAATGCTCGATGACGTGATGGGAATAAAAGGCATCGACGGTGCTGTCATGGAAGGGCAGGGCATGGCGCAGATCGGCGCGAACATCCGCCCTGGCGCTGATCATGTTGGCATCGAGGTTGATCCAGCCGGGGATGTAGTGGACCTGCCCCGACCCCAGATGGACGCGAACGATGCCTTGGCGTGGCGCACGAAAAACGCGGTACCATCGCCCCGATAGCCACAGGGGAATCGCCATCAGGAGGTAGTAGGCTGCCTTGACCTGTCGTGGAACCATCCTGTTTATTTTCCTGGAATCGCTGCATGCCCCATGTGGTCATGTTGCCCGCGCGAGGTTTTTCCGGTGGCCGGTACCCATCGCCATGCAGGGTACCATTGTCGTTGCCGCAGGGTCAATTTGCTCCAAGGCGTGTGCCTGCGCTCTTTCCCGATCAGGGCCTGTTTATTTGGAAAGAGGGGGCATGGTAATCTTGACCCCGTTTTCTCATCACTCTTATCCGGGGAGTTGTCTGGACATGGAATTGACCCCTGAGCAGGCCCGTGCCCACGCCGCATTCAAGGCTTTCGTGGATGAGCAGGTTCTCCCTTTTGCCGATCAGTGGGACCGGCAGGAGGCGCTGTCGACGGCGATCATCCAGGCGATGGCCCGGGAGGGTTATCTGGGGGCCGCGCTGGCCAAGGAGCACGGCGGTGGCGGCATGGACAGCGTCACCTTTGGCCTGCTGTGCGAAGAGATTGGCCGGGGCAGCGCCTCGCTTCTGAGTTTGTTGACCGTGCATGGCATGGTATGTCAGGCCCTCGCCTTCTGGGGCAGCGACGCCCAGAAAAGAAACCTGCTGCCCAGACTTGCCACCGGCGAGGTGCTTGGCGCCTTCGCCCTGACCGAACCCGGCATTGGCAGCGACGCCAAAAATGTCGAAACCACCGTGACGCAGCATGAGAATGGATCGTATCTCCTGAACGGTGACAAAAAGTGGATCTCCTGCGGCCAGATCGCCGATGTCTTTCTTGTTTTCGCTCAACTGGAGGGCAAGGCGGTCGCCTTCCTGGTGGAGAAGGATCGCCAGGGGTTTTCCAGGCAGCCCATCACCGGGCTGTTGGGGTTTCGCGCGGCCATGCTCGCCTCCCTTGCCATGAGGGAGTGTGTGGTGCCGGAAGAGAACATGGTCGGGCGTCCCGGATTCGGCTTTTCGCATGTGGCCGGTCTTGCCCTCGATCATGGCCGCTTTTGTGTCGGCAACGGCTGCGTGGGGTTGACCCGCGCCTGCCTGGAGGCCTGCCTGGAGTACACCCATCATCGCAAGCAGTTTGGCGTCTATCTGCGGGAACACCCCTTGCTCCAGAAGATGATCGCCGACATGATCACCCAGGTCGAAGCCGCCAGGCTGCTCTGCCGCGACGCCGGACGCCTCAAAGAGGAGAGAAATCCACGCTCGATCATGGCCATATCGACGGCCAAATACTTTGCTTCCACCGTGGCGGCCAGGGCGGCCAGCGATGCGGTGCAGATTCATGGCGCCAATGGGTGTGGTCCGGACTATCCGGTGCAGCGCTATTTTCGTGACGCCAAGATCATGGAGATCATCGAAGGGAGCAACCAGATTCAGCAGACCATCATTGCCAAGTATGGCCACCTGGATTTTATCAGGAGCCGGAAGGCACGGGAGAAAAAAAACAGGCAGCCATGAAAACCGCCCGAGAGAAAAAAATCAAGTGCGTGGTCTGGGATCTGGATAACACCCTGTGGGAGGGCGTTCTGTCGGAAAACGACCCGATCCGGCTGCGTGACAACGTGGTCAAGGTGATCAAAATCCTCGATGAGCGGGGCATTCTGCAATCGATTGCCAGTCGCAACACCCACGAGCAGGCCATGGAGCGGCTGCGGGCCTTCGGGCTGGAGGAGTATTTTCTCTATCCGCAGATCAACTGGAACTCGAAGGCGGCCTCCCTCGAACAGATTGCCCGCTCCCTCAACATAGGCATCGATACCCTGGCCTTTGTCGATGACCAGCCTTTTGAACGGGACGAAGTGCATTTTGTCCTGCCGGACGTCTTGTGCATTGATGCGGTCGATGTGGACCCTATGCCAGCCATGCCGGTGATGAACCCCCGTTTCATCACCAGCGATTCAAAACAGCGCCGGGTGATGTATCAGAACGATATCCGGCGTGACCAGGTGGAAAAGGGTTTCACCGGACCGAAGGAGGCCTTTCTGGCCAGCCTGGAGATGGTCGTCACCATCGCCCCGGCGCAGGAAGAGGATTTGCAGCGCGCCGAAGAGCTGACCGTGCGCACCAATCAACTCAATGCCACCGGATATACCTACTCCTATGAGGAGTTGGACAGGTTTCGTCAGTCCGATCGGCATATGTTGTTGATGGCCAGCCTCGATGACAAATACGGTACCTACGGCAAAATCGGTCTGGTGCTGATCGAAACAGCTGCCACCGCCTGGACCATCAAGTTGCTGTTGATGTCGTGCCGGGTCATGTCCCGAGGCATTGGCTCCATCCTGATCAACCATCTGCGCAACGCGGCCAGAGGCAAGGGCGTTCGCCTGCTGGCCGAGTTTGTGGCGACTGACCGCAACCGCATGATGTACATCACTTATAAATTTTCCCACTTCCAGGAGTTGGAGACCACCGCAGAGGGGGTCACCATCCTGGAGAATGACCTGAGTACCCTGATGCCTTTTCCGGAGTATCTCCGAGTCCATTTGCCGGAAAATCATTTGCCATCTTTGTCGTGACCCATCTATACTGCGCGCCGTACCGGGATGTCGGACAGAGGGGTGTGGTCCCTCTCCAAGCACGGCGAGAGGAGCGTTCCTTGCAACACGCGGCGGATATACGGGTTGTCGGTGTCATAGGTGCGGGTGTCATGGGTGTGGGTGTGGCCCAGAACCTTGCCCAGTGCGGTATGCAGGCCATCCTGATCGATGTGTCGGAGGAGATCCTGGATCGGGCGCGGCAGCAAATTTTCAACAATATACGCTTTCAGGGATTTTTCACGAAAGAGAAGAGCGCCTCTCCTCCCGAAGAGATCCTGGAAAAGATTACTTTCACGACCGATTTCCAACGCCTGGCACAGGTGGATTATCTGGTCGAAAACGTGGTCGAGAAGTGGCCCGTCAAGCAGGAGGTCTACGCGAAGATTGATGCGGTATGTCCACCGGCCTGCATCTTTGCCGCCAACACCTCCGCCATATCCATCACCCGCATAGGCTCGGCCACCCGGCGACCGGACAAGGTGATCGGCATGCACTTCATGAACCCGGTACCCATGAAACCCACGGTCGAGGTGATCCGGGGCTTTCATACCTCGGCAGAGACCATCGACATATCCAAGGATTTCTTGAAAAAAATGGGCAAGACGGCGGTTGTCGTCAATGATTCCCCCGGCTTCGTCTCCAATCGCGTCCTGATGCTGACCATCAACGAAGCCGTGTTTCTCGTCCATGAACAGGTCGCCAAAGAGGCGGATGTGGACCATATTTTCAAGAGCTGTTTCGGGCACAAGATGGGCCCCCTGGAGTTGGCCGATCTGATCGGCCTGGATACCATTCTCTACTCCCTCGATGTGCTTTATGAGAGCTTCAACGACCCCAAGTTCCGGCCCTGCCCTCTGTTGAAGAAAATGGTCGATGCCGGTCTTCATGGCCGCAAAAGTGGGCGCGGCTTTTACGACTACCAAATCTGACCTGCGCCAAGGTCGACCGTAACCCAGCCATCCGATACCCATTTGCAGTCGATGCGGGAACGAGGCAGCAAGGAGGAGGCGACGAGACAGTACATGTTGGTACGGTGAGGAGCCGACGACGCAGCTAACGAAGTTACCGCGATGAATGCAAATGGGTATGAACTGAAGATCATGGATACAATCAAGACAATCAAAGCATTTGTGGCCAAGTTTATCCGTGACGACGAGCTGGATGACAGCGAGGATCTCTTTGCAACGGGTCTGGTCACCTCCCTGTTTGCCATGCACCTGGTCCTGTTTCTGGAAAAAGAGTTTCAGATCAAGATGGACAACAAGGATCTGGACTTTAATAATTTCAGATCCATCAACGCCATCGTTGCTTTCATAGAAAAGAAACAGGGCGCGACCTGAGTCCGGGGCGGGTGCGTTCAAACCCTGTCTGCCATCTGAAAAGGCTGTGCATTTTGACGCGGACCCGGTTCGGGAACAGCATGGCTTCCCAGTGGGCCCGGTTCGGGAACGGCACGACTTCCTGTTTGACTGGGCAGGTGTTGCAGCGACTCCTTAAGCGGTATGGTCGGCGGTTGACGGAAAAGAGAGGGCCACAGAGCGCTCAATGTTCCCAGCCCCGAGCTGATTGAGTACACGACGTAGGATGTGTAAACACCAAAGCCCAGCAAAAAGACGCCACCCATGCCGATGGCGCTGGGTATGATGGTTGCCGCCATGCTTCTGCGGGTATTTTTGTGCAGATCATGGGCAACGTCGAACAGGGAGCATAACGAGCGCAAGTCCTGATGCATCAGGATGATGTCGGCCGTATCGATGGCTGCTGTTGCAGCGCCCCGGAGAGACAGGGAGATGTGTGCCTCTTTCATGGCGATGGCGTCGAAGATGCCATCGCCGATAAAACACACCACACGGCCTTGATTTTTCAGGTCGGCGACGATGCCAGCCTTGTTTTCCGGAAGAACATTGGCGACATGGCGGTCCGCTCTCAGGCGTTGCGCCAGATTGCGTACGGGTATGTCATGCCCACCGGAGAGGATGACAATCTTCTTGCCGCGTTGTTGAAGGCCCTGGATCACACTCTTTGCCTCCGGCCTGATGCTGGCGTGCAACTCGATGGCTCCCACCACCTTGTTTTTTTTCGCGACAAAGATCAGGGAGTGGCCCTGCTCATGGCAAAAATCACGCAGCTGGCAGGCCTCTTGTGAGAGAAGAATCTTTTGTTCGTTCATGAAGCGGGCACTGCCCATGGCAATCGTTCGGCCTGCGATACGCATCTTGATTCCATGGCCAGACTCGTACGAGGCATCGGCACCGGGCGGAATGGCCAACCGGCGCTTCTTTGCAGCGCGAACGATGGCTCTGGTGGTGGGGCGGGTCTGCCTGTGTCCGGCAGAGGCAGCCAGACGAAGGATGTCGTCCTTGGCATGGTCGTCCCAGGCATGAATGAACCGGATTTCAGGTTCCGACAGGGTCAGGGAGCCTGCCTCGTCGAAGACCACGGTATCCACGTTGTGCAGGAGTTCCAGGGAATGGCCATCCTTGACCAGGACGCCCTGTTCGGATGTTCGTTTCAGATAGTTGAGTATGCCCAGCGGAGCCGTGATTCGCATGATCTCAGAAGAGTTGCAGTTCACGACAGCCGTGGCACCGACTGGTCCCATCGTATAGAGCGCCACGCCTCCCAACACGATGGTGGGTAGTGCAATTTGATCGGCCACGCGCATGCTTTGCAGCTCCACGGATGGTGCGTGAGCGTTGGCCATGATGTGTTCCATCTGTGCGGCGATTGTCTCCTCCCCGGTCCTGTCGACACGCACAAACAGGGTTCCCGTGACCAGACGTGTCGAGGCCAAAACGAAGTCTCCGGTTGATTTTTCCGAGGGTTGGGACTCGTTGGTCAGGATATGTTCATCCAGTGATCCCATCCCCTGGATCACAGTCCCGTCGACAGACACCGTTTCACCAGCGCGCAGGACAATGACATCCCCTGCTTTCAGAGAGTGGTATGGGATCTCGATCTCTGTTTTATTCTTCGACAGCCACACGGTTTTGGGATCGTGCCGAAGGATTGCGATCGATCTGTTTTGTGGACGTCTTTCGGTCTTCTGGACCATTTTTTGGCCAAAGAAGTAGGTGAGGGGTGCCACCGCGCCCAGTACATAGTATCCTGTCAACAAACAACTGGATAATGCTATGGCATCAACGACGCTGGCCGTCACCCGCCCCTCTTCGAGGATGCCGCGAAACGCTGTTTTGAAAATGGGCAGAGCGGTGTAGAGGATCAGGGGAATGGATCCCAAAGTGAAGACGCTGCTGATCAGCGCTCCGGAGACGGCCAGCCCGAACGCAATGCCTGACACCGTGATGAGCTGATCGACCTGATCGTTGGAGATGACGCTCCCCGTTACCAGGACGGACGGATCAGGTTGCAGGTCCGGCTCGGCGGAAGAGGGTGCCGTCGCCGTTTGTTCAGGCAGCCGACGGCGTTGATGGACCTTCTTCTCCTTGAAAGCCAGATAGCCGGAATAGGCCAACCCACCGAGGACAAGGACGACATTCAAAATCATGGTCTGGTCATCCAGAGATCATTATCACACGGCGCCGCCATGCGAGCCACCACCAACCACTACCACCGGCGGTCAGGATACATTCCCAGGCAGCGAAGATCAACGCTGCGGCCTGAAGACGGGGTCCAGGGGGCTGGCTCCCTGGCAGGTCCAGGACGGAGTCCTGGCGGGGTTTGGGGCAGCGCCCCAATGAAACTTTGCTGGGGGTGCTGCCCCCAGGCCCCCGCTGAGGGGACAGGCAGAGCCTCCCCCTCAGACTCCCCCAACCACTTTAAAATGTCAAAGAATAGGTGACTATTCAGTACTTCCTCAAGAAAAGCCTGGACATGAAAGCCTTTGTCAGGGCTTCGCCCCGAGCCCCACCAGGACTCTG
>JADGCJ010000028.1 GCA_015229045.1 Magnetococcales bacterium | reverse complement strand
TGTCATCCCTTTTTCCCGATCACAAAAAAACGACGTATTTCAAAATAAACGCGGTATAAGGTCCGATTTTTCAAGCATGCCAATTTCAAATGCGATTGCCCTGGTCAACAAACAGAAGGGTTGAGAAATGGGTAGGCAACGGATTATGCTGTACGGACGCCGTGCAAATGTCGCCTGAAAGGGTCTCTCGAGGGGGTTGCCATGATCTTTTTATTGCCAATTTGGCTGGGTGCCAGCATGGGCCTGGGTTTGGGTATGCTGGCCTTTGAGAGTCGGCACCCCAGGCGCCCAGGCGGTACCTTCCCTCCCCTGCAACCGGGAAGCACCCTTCCCGGAGGGGTTGATGCCCTGGTCTCCTGCGAAATCCTCGCCGAAGAGGAGGGCGAAGAGCAACTCCTGCTGGCTACCGAAGAGATACCCCTGGACAACCGCCAGGGTTCCCACAACATGGTCAGCGAACATGAGTTCACCCGAACAGCGAAAGTGGACATGGAAATGGCCCGCGATCGCCAGACAGACGGAGAGATGAGAGCCGACCTTTGGAAACTGGTCCAAAGCAAGGCCTCGTTGGCCGTTTCGCGACGTTGGGGTATGGAAGTGGGCGGGGAGATTCAGCGCCGGGTCAGATTGCGCTTCACCGTAGGACCTGGAGACATGGTGTGCCATCATGTCAAATGGAAACAAAACATGCGGCGGGGGGTGTTTCAGGTCCTCCACCCGGAGGGCATCATGAAAGTGCCGTACATGGTGACCTACGGTCTCTCCCATGAGGTGGTGACCGTGTCCGCATCCTCGAAGGGCGGGCAGCGTTGTGTCGTGCATCTGCCACAAGAGATGCCGGAAAATGAAGCTGATTCAGCCTGATCCAGCGGGATTCCGGCCAATTGGACATATCCGAACAAGAGCAGGACCAGGAAAAGGAAAAACCGGAGTTGCGTCCTCTGGCCGTTTACGGTCAGACGGTCGTTGATCTGTTTTCGGTCGACATCGACACCGCTACTCCGGTATGTCTCCTGCCGATTTACAACCGAGACCAGGTTCTTTGCCGGGAGAGCTATCAGGAATTTTTTCTGCATGCCCATGAAAAGTGGTCGGAAGCCCTGCGTGCCGTCTCCCTCTTGCAGGAGAACCTGACAGAGGAGAAACGACAGGCCGCTGCGGTCGGCCTTGCCAGGTCGCATGAGGTCAAAACCCCCATTCTCGATCGGTTTCGGGCATTTCAGGAAGCCATCGAAAAAGGAGACGAAGAGAGCATCGAAGACAACCCGTTCTTCAAGCTGACACGGATGCTTTTTTACCTCAACATGCAGGCTGCCCAGGGCGCCATGCAGGATGCTGTTGCCAGTGCGCTTGCCGAACACGAACGCGCAAACATGCAGGTGGTCGTCCCGATCAGGGATATCTGGCGACCAACAGGAAAAAAACAAAAGACATTCAGAGCGATCGGACGCAATATTTCGGCGACGCTGCGCACTGTCATCATTGGCCTGAAACCCTTTATTTCTGTTTTGCTCTTTCTTTTATCGTCGGTAACGACGTTTCGTGGGGTGAACGAACTCCTTCAACTTCCTCTCGCCCAGAAACTCTTTGGGACACTTTTTCTTGGCAATACAGGCGAGTCGGCACGTTATGTTGCCGGTCTTGTCGTCGGCATCTCTCTCTCCCTGGCCATCCTTGATTTCAAGGGGCGCCTGTTTCAGGGGTTCGCCGAAAAAGGGCGCTTCTGGCAGGGTTTACTCCATACGTTGGGGGTCAATCCGAGGTGGATTGTTCTGGCCACGTTGCTGACATTTTTTTCCATTTATACCAATTATGACGGTATTGTTTCGTTGGTCTCCAAACAGGGAGAGTTGCAAAAACAGTGGGTGGAGATCAAAAATCGTGTCGAACTGGTCCTCGGTGACACACGCACGGCCAATCCGGATCATCCGCAAACCCTGCACGGCTTGAAAAAGGCCCTGGATCTGACCGTCCAACAGGCCATCAGCACCTTTGAAAAACTGCCCGAAGATGAGCTCTCCGGCATCGCCTCCAGCCAGGATCCCCGCAAGGGTCCACGTTATTGGGCCAAACATTTTGTCGTCTTCGGCGGCTATGCCGAAGGACTGGTCGATCTGCCGCGTGTCTACGCCAATACGGATACTTCCAGGAACATCAATGCCATTCTGCTCGGCTCCAAATTAAATTTCAGCAAGGGGATCGAAGAAAAGATACGAGAGCTGACCGGGCGCTATCAGAAGAGTTTTGTGGCAACCAACGACTCCATTCTCGATGACCTGGACAAGCTGGACCAGATCATGCGGCCCAATGAACGCTCGGTGGCGGAGATGCGCCGCTTCATGACTCTGGAATACTATGACATCAACACTCTGGTACAACATATTACGGCCTCGTTCGAGGAGAACAAGCGCATCTACGACGAGGTCGCCAATGAACTCAATGCACTCATCAAATCGCATGTTGCCGTCCTGCGTCAGGTCGACAAATATGGCAACACCCCCCAGGTCCACTACACCATCTCCGCGACGGTCGACGTGCCGGCCATCGAAGGGATCTCGGCCTTGAAAAAGGGGGTGATTCCCGTCGCCGCACACAAGGATATCGCCGCCCTGAACCGCTTCCTTGCCGACGAATACGGCGCCACCATGGCCAGTTTCATCCTGATGGCCATCCTCGCCTTCTCCATCTCCCTCGATCTCGGCGAACTGCTGCTGTTTATCGGCTTTACCTTGAGAACCTCAAGAAAAGATGAAAAAATACTTGAACGCAAGCTGGCATCGATCGCCGTATGGAATGACGCATTCATCGACAAGGTGCGCGGCTTCTTTGAAAAAAAAGAGGTGTGGTTTTCCCTGCTGAGCTGGTTGCCACGACCCTCCGAAATACTGATGCGGGATGCCCAGTTCATGTGGTTGTACAAGATGGATGGCGAACTGGCGTGCTCCGGAGGCAGAGCCGGGCCATTCACCCGATGGAAGGTGTGGCTTGTGCGCCTGTTCAGCGCTGCAGTGCGCAGAGAGGCCTGCTATGGACTCGAAGCCTGGGATCGCGCCCTGGATCGCGCCCAGAGATCGGTGGATCGCGGCAAATGCAGCTTTCTGGGCGTCCTGTATCCGGGTCTGCGCTGGGACAATAAACTGAGAAAATTGTCTTTTGCACAGCTGGGATCCCAGATTTCTCTGGGCATGAAACGGGGACAGACACAGTTTGAAGAGAGTCTGAAAAAATCCTGTGGCGTCCACCTGTGCAAAAAGTTGACCTTGAAAAGCCACGCCCGGGAAGAGTCAAAATCAAAATCCCAACGCGATTTTGAAATGACGCTCAACATGGCCTACAGCGAGTTGGATCCACAGGCCAGACGACAAAGACAGGAGAGCGGCCATATGCCCCCGTCGTCAGGAGGATCGCTCTCCGGCAACAAGGGTGTCTGTTCCAACTGTGGTTCTTCCGGATTCCTGCAGGCATGGCGTTGTGTCGAAGTCAAGATAAGCGAAGGGTGTCCCATCAGTCATCAAGATGAAGGATGGTTGCTCTCCCTGCAGAAGAGTCTGATCCACTTCCTGATCTACGCTGTCTATTGTCCCCTGTGGTGGGTGCATTACTGGCTTTTCTCAGTCTCCTTCATCAATGACAAGAATGTCTTTCCCTGGTCTCGCAAAAAATGGCTTTATGATTTTTGCATATCAAACAGAGGACGGATCGAGAGAAAGAAAATCATTCTCCATGAAAAAAAGGGAAATGTCGATTTTGAGTATATTCTATCGAAGATATCCCCCCTGAGAACTGATAAAATCAAAAGAGTCATGACAAAACTCGATGAGTTTGACGGTGGATGGGCCAAGGCCTGGAAATTATCGATCAATCATTACGCCAACATTCTCCGTGACATTGAAGAAGAGGCAAGAATGATTCGCGGTCTCGGCAAAGACGCCAACGATGTCGCCGATGAGATGCAACTCTACAATAAAGAGATAGGACTCGGCAATCTCTTGTATTACGAGAGCCCACACAACTTTTCGTTACTGGAACAGTTCAAGACAATCGAGTTCCAGATCGAGGACGCGCTGGAACGCATCGATGACATCGGCATCCTGGATCGAAAAAAGAGCCAGTTCTCCAGGGAAATCGAAGAGACGTGTGCCGACGTCAATCGCCTGCTGGTCAAGATCAAGGTGGGCCTGGTCAGCGGTGATGTCGACTACCAGAGCTGGAAACTCGTGGGAGGAGACAAGGTCTATCAGCAAATTACCGAGGAAGCGGAAAAAATTGTAGCGACCGCTCAAGAATACAACCAACAAGACATTGTCGATCAGGGAGAGGATACCGTCATCAAACTCAACCAGCTGCGCGTCCGCTCCCAGCAGCTCCGCGACCAGTTGATGGACGCCAAAGTTGCCTTGAGTCACCCCGTGGTGCGTTCCAACACACCGGCCGTCGCCAAAGGCCAGGAGATCCAGGAACCCGCACCGGCACAGACCTGGTCCGAACAGACCCGCGCAAGGGAGATCTCTTTCCCTGCATCACCGACCGAAACCCTCTTTCCCACCGAAGAGGTCCACGACCTCTTCCCGGAAAAGGAGAGCATCCGCAAGAGTGCCAAAGGGGATTGGGCCGTCGCCGTGCGCAGCAAAGGGAGCACGTTCAAGGAAAAACCTGTCGCCACCCCCATCACCCAGAACGAACAGGCGGGGTATATCGTGGCACGCAGTCAACCGAGGGAAAAGAGTGGAGCGATTGCCAGAGAAGGCCAGACGGGATACTCTCCCTTCCGCAATCATACGGAGGATGTCGGATCACGCCGGGAAACGGAAAGATCCCTGCTGAAAATCGAATCCGAGTTTGCAACGGCACATGGGGTCGTCCACCGTGGCACCACGGAAGATGTCAGTATCACCGGAGTCAGAATGAGACTACGCCCAACAGCCACGGATGCACCCCCCCCCGTGAGAGAGGGGATGTCGGGAACCTTCCGCTTTCTGCACCTGCCGGACGAAACAGGATTCCCCTGTCGCGTGGTACGCATCGTCGGGAATGACATGACCCTGACCATCCATGAGGACACCTCCCGCTACGGACTCCTGGTCATGCAGGAGATCCTCGCTCACCACAAGATCGAACTCTCCAGCAGCGGCCCAAGTACCCTGTTGCGCTCCTGAACCGCGTCTATTTTGGAACACATCATTTTTTGTGATCGAGAAAAAATATTGGCATGAAAGACTTTATTGGGGCTTCGCCCCAAACCCCACCAGGACTCTGTCCTGGACCTGCCAGGGAGCCAGCCCCCTGGACCCCGTTGACACGAAAACACCTCCGCAAAAAAACGCATGAAAAACGGATCGTCGCAAACAAAAACACAGAAGGCAGGAGGGTGGTCCGGGGTTTTGTGGCTGTGCCTGCTGTCTGTCGTGGGGCTGACACCTCGATCCGGATGGGGAGAGACCGCCTTTCCGTTGGAAGTCGAGGCCGATCACCTGGAACAGGATCAGGAAGGCCATCGACTGGTCGCCAGAGGTCATGTCCATATCAAGCGCGATGCGCAGCTCACTCTGGATGCCAACGAAGTCGCCTACCATCTCAAGACCCAGGAGATCGATGCCCGTGGCGAAGTCAACCTGTATCGCAACGGCGATCGGTTTTCCGGTTCCCACCTGCACCTGGAACCCAACCATGATCGCGGCTATCTGGCACAGGCCAGAATTGACATGGCAAGCTCGGGCGGGCATGCCACCGCCAAAAAAGTGATCCTGCACGACCGCAACACCTTGACCCTGGAAGAGGCCACCTCCACCAATTGCAACTGCGACCCCATACCCTGGTATCTCAAATCCGATCTCATCAAGATCAATCGCCAGGAAAACGAGGCCACCGCCGAAAACGTCACCCTCTATCTGCACGGTTGGCCCATGGCCTACACCCCCTGGTGGAGCCACCCCCTGCGCGATACCCGGCGATCAGGTTTTCTCGTTCCCACCCCCCAGGTCAGCTCAGCCAATGGCCTGGAGATGGATATACCCTACTACCTCAATATCGCGCCCGACCAGGATGCCACCTTGACCCTGCATCCAACCACGCGGCGCGGTACGATGGGCAAGGTGCAGTATCGCTATCTGGGGGTCGGGTATCAGGGCGACTTTGAACTGCACGGCATCCGTGATACCAAAACGAATGAATACCGGGGATTGTTGACCTTTGATGACCTGCGTCGCCTGGATGACTGGCTCGCCAGGACACGGCTGGAACAGGTCCGCACCCGAAATTATATGAACGATTTTGACCAGAAACTGGTCGAGAGCAGCCACCGCCACCTGGACTCCTATGCCTCCTTGAACCGGGTCTGGTCGCACGGCGAGACCTACACCGGCGTCGAAACCGGCGTACGCTGGTTTGAGGATTTGCAGGTCAGCAATGACCGGCAAACCGTTCAACAGCTGCCTTTTACCCGGCTGGTGGATGATCGTCCCCTGCCCCTTCTGGGACCGCGCTGGCGTATGGTCAACAGCGCCCGCTTCGATAATTTCTACCAGTTGTCCGGCGACATGACCCACCGCGTCGATCTCGCCCCGACCCTGGATTACTCCCGCTCCCTGCCTTTCGGGCAGATGCAGGCCCAGGTTGGCATGCGCGAAACCCTCTATCGCACCAACGGCAATCCGCTCCAGGTCGGGGACCAGACCGATGGCTCCTCGCATCGGGAGGCCACCCTGGTCAACGTGCGTCTGGACACTCACCTGCAACGCACCTACACCCGGACCGAACAACCCGGTTTTCATTTTGCGGCCTTGAAACACACCGTGGAACCAAGTGTGCAGCTCACCATCAACACCGTCAACGGCCAGAACAAGGTTCCCAACTATGACTCGCAGGCCAACGTCGCCAACAACGATCCCATTTTGAGGGAGTTGTCCGCTTCCAATCTGTTTGCCACCAACCTCTATCCGGGAATTGATCGTATCAGCGGCGGTCATTGGCTCACCTACGGGGTGACCAATCGCCTGCTCGGACGCCAGACCGACACCGGCATGGTGCGTGAGGTGGCCCTGCTGACCGTCGGCCAGCGCTGGGCGCCCGAAGGACAGCGGGACTACCAGAATGGCCACTCTTTCTCGGATGGGGTGGCCTCTCTGAACATGTTTTTGTCAGAGCGCTGGTCGATGACGACAGGATCGCGCTACAATCCCTACACCGGATCCTTCGTCTCCGCCAGCGCTGTTTTGTCATATGCCACAGCCGACAAGGACAAGTATGATGTCGGCTTCAATTTGAATCGACCGGCAGCCGCGGAGACCATCAAGGATGCCGCCCTGGGCGCCAATTTTGCCTTGCTGGAAAAATGGCGCTGGTCACAAAAACTCAACTACTCCCTGGAGCAAAACGCGGTCAAGGATTGGCGTTCAGGGCTGATCTATCAGCATGAGTGCTGGTCCTTGGAACTGATCGCCGGTCGCAGATTGTCGGCCAACACTGCCGACCATGGTGGAAGCTTTGCTGGATTTTTGATCAACTTCAAGGGACTGGGTGGTTATGGCATCAACTGAGGCCGGTTTCGGTACAGGCGTCAGTTCCGCAACTGTCCTGACCGTAACCCATCAAAAAATGAGGAGAGCGTGGTGGTGCAACGATCCATGACCAAGCCCATGTTGACGGTTTTATCCCTCTGTCTGTGGTGGGGCGTGCCTCTTGCAGCACATGCCGGGCAATTGGACCGCATTGTCGCTGTGGTGGAAGGGGACATCATCACCTCCAGCGAAGTCAATCGGGTGGCTGATCCGGTCGTTCGGCGCCTGACGAAAAGCGGCGAGTTGCGCGACGAAGAGCAGATACGCAAACGTGCCCTGGAGGAGTTGATCCAGCGCAAGCTGCGCGAACACAAGGCCAGCGAACTCAAAATCCACATCTCCGACAAGGATATCGACCAAGCCGTGGTGCAGGTGGCGAAAAACAATAAACTCTCCACCGACGCCTTCCTGAAAGAGCTGAACAAACAAGGCGTCGACCAGAACGAGTTCCGCGAGGATCTGCGCCAGGAAATTTTGCAGTCCCATTTGATCAACCAGGTGATTCGCCCGCTTGTCGCAGTCTCCGAAGAAGAGATCAAGGACCTGCAAGGAAACCTGGACAGCAGCGATGGCTCGGAACAGATCCACCTCGGGCATATCCTCCTGGCCACCGATGAAAAAATGCCCTCGAGCCAAGTCGACAAACTGCGCCAACAGGCCGAAGAGATTGTCCGGCGCCTGCGGGCCGGCGAGTCCCTCTCGGCACTGGCCAGCCAGTACTCGGATGACGCCACCGGCCTCAAAGGGGGTGACATGGGCTGGTTCAGGCGTGGCGAAATGGTTCCGGATCTGGAAAAGGTGGTTTTTCAACTGGTTGGCGGGGCAGTGGCCGGACCCTTGCGGACGGCGCAGGGGTACCATGTCTTTCAGGTTCTGGAACGTAAAAGTGCCCCGGCAAGTGCCAGGAGAGGCTCGAAAGAGGAGCTGCATGTGCGTCACATCCTGCTCAAACTGTCCGAGGTTGCCGATGGAGAAGAGGAGAACCGGGTACGGGAGAAAATCCTCTCCCTGCGTAAGGCCTGGGAAGAGGGGGATGATTTCAAGGAGCTGGCCCGTACCTACTCGCAGGATGCCACCGCTGCGGATGGCGGGGATCTGGGCTGGTTTGGCCGGGGATTGATGGTCCCTGAATTTGAAAATGCGGCCTTCTCCCTGAATAAGGGAATGGTCAGCCCCCCGGTACGCACCCGTTTCGGTTGGCATTTGATCCTTCTCGAGGAGAGGCGGCTGCTTGCTGCCGACTCGGTCGGCAACAACCGGGCAGAACTGGAGAGCCGTCTGCGAGAGACCAAAATGCAGGATCTCTATCGCCAATGGCAGCGGGATCTGCGCCTGCGGGCTTTCGTCGAGATTCGCTGAGAAATCCCCCATGTTGGCCATCACCATGGGGGATCCGGCTGGTGTAGGTCCGGAGATCCTCCTCAAGACCTTTGCCGCCCGGGCACAGCGACAGCTCCGTGGACCGCGTTGGCTCTTTGTGGGTGACCCCCAGGTATTGACCTGGACCGCCAGGCGGTTGGAGATTCCCTGTATCGGGCAACTGGTCGCCACGCCTGAAGAGGCCAGGGATTTGCCACGTCACCTGCCCGGTTTGTTGGCAACAAACAAGAGGATCTCCCCGGAGTACCTGCAATTTGGCGTCGCAAACCCCCGCCATGCCGCCGCCGTGGTGGAGAGCATCGAGATGGCATGTCGTCTGGCGTTGGCCGGGCGGGTTGACGCCGTGGTGACCCCACCCATTCACAAGGGGGTGTTGCACGCCGCCGGCCATGCCATCCCGGGCCACACGGAGTTGCTGGCACGGTGTACGGGTGCGGAACAGGCAGTCATGATGCTGGTGGGTCGTGGTTTGCGGGTGGTTCTGGCGACGATTCATCAATCGCTGGCTTCGGTCGCGACGACGCTGGATGAACCCCTTTTGACCCGCATCATCACCACGACGCTTGCCGCCTTGCCGCAGGATTTTGGTCTTGCCCAGCCCCGACTGGCGGTGACGGGTTTGAACCCCCACGCCGGTGAAAACGGGGCTTTTGGCCTTGAGGAACAAAGACTCATCGCTCCGGTTTGTGCCTCCCTGGCCGAACGTTATCCACCCGGAACCCTGCGCGGTCCGCTGCCCGCCGATACCCTGTTTCATCCCCAGGCGCGTCGCACCTACGATGCCGTGGTGTGCATGTATCACGATCAGGCCCTGATCCCGCTGAAGATGTTGGCTTTTGGCCGGGCAGTCAATGTCACCCTGGGTCTGCCCATCGTCCGGACCAGCGTCGATCACGGCACGGCCTTCGATATCGCTGGCCGGGGCCTGGCCGATGCGGGTTCCCTGATCGCCGCCCTGGCCCTGGCGGCACGTATGGTGCGTCAACGGCGTCTTTTTCATGTACAGCGGATGTGACCCCGCCATGCACCCCGAGGCGCTCCGCCTGCAAAAACTGCTGCGCTCACACGGGTTGACGCCGGTCCACAGCCAGGGACAAAATTTTCTCATCGATGCGGAGGTGCCGCGTCGCATCGTTGCCGCCTCGGGCGTTGGCCCGTCCGACCGTGTGGTGGAGATCGGCCCCGGCCTCGGCAGCCTGACCCGGCCTCTGCTTGACAAAGTCGGCCATGTCTGGTGCATCGAGCGCGACACCCGGCTGATTCCCTTGCTGCGACACGAAACCAGGGGCCTGGGAGAGCTGCATATCGTGGCGGGGGATGCCCTGCACCAGGATTATCGCGAGCTGGCCGATCGTCTTGGTGGTCCCTTATGTGTGGTCGCCAATCTGCCCTATCAGATCAGCTCGCCGTTGTTGTTGCACTTTTTGGAGCAACGCCAGGCCTTTCACAGCCTGACGCTCATGTTTCAGAGAGAGGTCGCCCAGCGTTTGGCCGCCCCTCCCGGCAACAAGGCATATGGAACCCTCTCGGTTCATTGCCAGATGTGGTCCCATATCAAGGTGGTTCTGGAGGTTCCGCCGACCGCTTTTCATCCGGTCCCCAAGGTGAGTTCGGCGGTCATCCACATGGTTTTGCGCGACGAACCAGCCGTGTTTCTCGCCGATCCGGCTGCCTTGCCTCCTGTGGTGCGTGCCGCATTTGGTCAACGCCGCAAGACCCTGGCCAATGCCTTGAAAGGCCTGGCAGACGACATCCCCGCCTGGCTTGCCCGGGCCGGGATTGATGGCCAACGTCGCGGCGAGACCCTCTCCCTGGACGAATTTGCCCGGCTGGTTGCGACACGACCAAAACAATGAAAGACAACCAGGCCATCAGAAAAATGGACTCTATTTATTGGCACAAAAGCGTTACTCAACAAACTGCTGGTGGAGATGCGTTGTGTTTTGTATCATGTGCCCGGGTGTCGTCCGTCATGGGTCCGCAACGCATGCCGAATACCAAACTTTAGAGTCAGGCACATGGAACGAGAACGAGCACTGCCTCGGATCTACACCAAATAAAACCCAGGAGAGTGACATGGTTCATCCGACAGAAACAATCATGGAACAGGCACTGACCCTCCCGGTAAAAGAACGTGCCATGATGGCCCATCGATTGATTTTGAGCCTTGATCATCAAGAGGAGACATCTTTGCAAACGGAGACCCTCTGGCAGGCTGAGATGACCCGCCGTCTGCAAGAGGTCGAAACCGGGAGCGTGGTCTGCCTGCCGTGGGACGAAGTGCATAGCCGTTTGGTAGAAAAAATTCTTGCCAAACCTTGAAATACATCCAGAGGCATCTGCGGAATTGGAAGCGGCAGTCTCCTGGTACGAACAACAAAGGAGGGGTCTCCGCCACGTGATGCGGAATTTTCCTTTCGCCATTGTCTATTTCTTGAGGCAAGAGACGATAATCATACTGGCCATAGCACATCAGAGGCGTCAACCTCGATATTGGCAGAGTCGGAACGAAACGTGAATATTGAAGGAGATTTTATGCTGCCATGACCACATCCGAAGCCCTGACCGCCTTTTTACAGGACCATCAGAGCGCCCTTGAAGGGGTGATGGGGACGCATCCCTTTCGCGTGGCCGGATGGTTGCTGGTGATCGGCATTGCCATCCAGGTGTCACTGGCCATCGTCGGGCAGGCGCGCAGGGTAATCATGCAGGAAAAGCGGCAACGGATTGAAATCAAACTCCTCGAAACAAGACTCGAAAAGGCGACAACCATGCATCGACTGGAAACGGAACGACGGCTCCACTCCTGGAGCGGTGTGCGCAAATTTCGCATCAAGCGCAAGGTGCAGGAGGTGCCCGGGGTATGGTCCCTGTACCTGGTGCCGCACGATGGCCAGCCTTTGCCGCCCTTTTTGCCTGGCCAATATTTGACGTTTGTGGTGCGTATCCCTGGCAGGGAGAAACCCGTGACGCGGTGCTACTCCCTCTCCAGCCATCCGCAACTTTTGGATCATTATCGCATTACGGTGAAACAGATTGCAGCACCAGCCGAAACACCAGGATCACCCTCCGGGGAGGTCTCAACCTACCTGTGTACCCGGACACAGGAGGGGGATATTCTCGATGTCAAACCCGTTTCGGGCCATTTTACCCTGGACCCGGAAGGCACGAGGCCGGTGGTGTTGATTGGCGGTGGCATCGGCATCACACCCCTGCTGACCAAGATGTGGTCGCTGTGCGGCACAGGCGATTCGCGGGAGGTGTGGCTGTTCCACGGTGTCCGCAACAGCCAGGAGCATTTGTTGAAACTGGAGATCGAAGCGGCAGCCGCAACATGTGATCGCCTCCACCTCCATTTTTGTTACAGCCGACCCCTGCCGGGAGATCAGCCTGGCAAAAATTTCCACCACGTCGGTCATGTCGACATGGCCCTGCTCAAGGCGACACTTCCCTCCAACAATTATGAATTCCATATTTGCGGAACCTCCGCCATGATGCAGGATCTGGTCACGGGTCTGGCGCAATGGGGAGTGCCGGACGCGCATGTCCATTACGAGGCCTTCGGTCCCTCCAGTATCAGCCGTACTCCCTCTGCTCCGACACCCAACGCCGAACCTTTGACCATCTTTTTTTCCCGGAGCGACAAGCGGGTGACATGGATCCCGGATGCCGACTCCATCCTGGAGCTGGCGGAAAAGAACAATGTCCCTCTGGATGGTGGTTGTCGGGCGGGGAACTGCGGTACCTGCGCCGTCGCCTTGAAATCCGGAGAGGTCTCCTATGTACACGATCCGGGTCTGACACCCGAACAGGGAACGTGTCTGGCCTGTATCGCTGTACCCAAGGGAGACCTGGTGATCGACGCCTGAAAAAGAGAGACCTTTTTATGCAAGCGAACAAGTCATCCCCCATCCTGACCTGGGCCTGGGCCTGCGCAGCGCTGTTGTTTGTCGGCACGGCGATGGCCGAACCCATGGCCCGTGACCACGATCCGGCCCTGATCAAAGGCCCCGACGCCTGCGGCAAGGAGTGCCACAAAGACGAGGCCGCCGTCTGGATCGAGACAAAACATGCCGTGTCGTTCCGGACCCTGGAGCAGGAAAAAAAGGTGGGCGAAATACTCACCAACATGGGTCTCAAAGGAAGCATGCGTCGAGCTGAGCCCTGTCAGGGGTGCCACTACACCCTGCAAATGGTCAACGGTCACCCCCAGGCGACCGCCGGTGTCTCCTGCGAGGCCTGTCATCGACCTTCCAAGGATTGGATCGACGTGCATGGCGATTACGGCGGCAAGGATGTCAAACGCGACCAGGAGACGCCCGACCACAAACAGCAGCGTCTGGCCAGATCGGCAGCAGCGGGCATGGTGCGTCCGGTCGATCTTTACCCCCTGGTTCGGACCTGTTTCGACTGCCATCTGGGGGTCGAGGAGAAACTGGTCAACACCGGCGGCCACGTACCGGGCAGCCTGATCGAACTGGTCTCCTGGACCCAGGGCAAGGTGGGCGAAGAGGGCAAACCCATTCGGCACAATCTTCACCAGAGCAAAGAGAACCGCTATTCACCTCCGGCCCGGCGCAGGATCATGTATGTCCTGGGCCTGTCGCTGGAGCTCGAGTACACCCTGCGCGCCATCGGTCGTGCCACCCAGGACGGGTTGTTCATCCAAAAAATGGCCAAACAGGCCAAACAGGCCGCCCAACGCCTGAAACAGGTCAACGAAAAAGTGGCCATCCCCGAGGTGGCGGCCATCATCGCCGAGGCCGGCAAGGTCAAATTGAAGCTAAACAATGGCAGTGAACTCAATCCCATTGCCGATGTCATCGCCGCCCAGGGCAGGCAGTTTGCCGCCCGCGCCGATGGCGACAAGCTCGCTGCCATGGATGCCGTCATTCCCTGGTATCCGGAAAAGCCATGACATCTCCCGGAGGGCGTCCATGGCGAGACACGTGTCAAAACGTTTGAAAGACTGGGATGGTCCAGGAAGGGCTGTGCCCTTCCTGGTCGGGTTTGGGGCGAAGCCCCAATGGGGTTTGGGGTGAGGCCCCAATGGGGTTTGGGGCGAAGCCCCAATGAAGTTTTTCATACCAGATTTTCAAAGCGTTTTTCCCGGACACTTTCATGAGTGCGAAAACCGTCCACATCCGGCAGATGGACCGCTGGGACAATCCCCTGGATCCGGCCATGACCCCGGAGCAGGTGGAGCGCATCCTGAGCCTGGATCTGTTCCGCGCCATGAATGCGGAGAGTTTCCCCGCGACAGTCGCCCTGTCCCGACTGATACGCAACGAAACCCGGCTGGTGCCATACCAACGCGGCGATCTGGTGGTACGGGCTGGCGATTATGGCAGTTCGGCCTTTTTGGTGATGCAGGGCGATGTGGCCGTCATCCTGCCACCGGGATTGCCGGCGGAGCTGTTGGGGCGACTCGAACCGAAACGCAAATCCTTGTTCCAGGTACTGCGTCAGCTCTGGAATGACTCCCGCATGCCGGAGACCACTCATCACGCTCCCGTCATGAAGAGGTCCGGAGCCGTCACCCACAACGAAGGGAGCGGCATCACCCGGGTTACCCTGGCCGAGGTGGACTTTTTGCTGGAAAAACATCCCAAGGTCATCCTCAAGGCCGGGGATCTGTTCGGAGAAATTGGCGCCTTGGGACGTTTTCCCCGCTCGGTATCGGTGGTGGCAGCCACGGCGGTGGAGATTCTGGAGATACGTTGGCAGGGATTGCGGGACTTTCGTCGCCATGATAGCCAATTTCGCGACCGTCTGAACCAGCTATACCGGGAACGCTCCCTCAAGGCCCATTTGCGGGAGACCCCCGTCTGCCGCCATCTGGCCCAGGAGTTGTTGACCGATCTGGAACAGACAGCCATCTCCGAGGTCTACGGCGAGACCGATGCCAACAACCCCTTTTGGCGTCCGCAGGGCGAATCCCCCAGCGAACGCCTGGCACAGGAACCCCTGATCGTCGCCGAGGGAGAGGTGATAGACGGCTTGATCCTGATTCAATCAGGTTTCGCCCGCATCAGTCAAAAATTCAATCACGGGCATCGGACTGTCGGATTTTTGGGCCGCAACCGCATGTTTGGCCTGACCGATGCCCTGCAACGCTGGCACACCGGCACTCCGGTTCCAAGCCAATTTTCCTTGCGAGCGATTGGCTATGTTCAGACCCTGCGCCTCCCTTATGCCATTCTGAAGAGCCACGTTCTGCCCCATCTCTCCCCCGAATTTGCCCAGGCGACGCAGACAAGCCGCAACAGCACCGTGTTCGAGGGATTGGATCGGGAGGATGTCGGCCTGATCGAATTTCTGGTGGAGTATCACTACATCAATGCCACCGCCGCCATGCTGATCAATCTGGATCGTTGCGTACGCTGCGATCAATGTGTCCAGGCCTGCTCCCGCGCTCATGACAACAATCCCCGCTTTGTGCGCCAGGGTCGTCGTCACGATGCCGTCATGGTGGCCACCGCCTGCATGCACTGTCTGGATCCGGTCTGCATGATCGGCTGTCCGACCGGGGCCATCCACCGTAACGAACGCGGCGGCGAAGTCCTCATCAACGACCGTACCTGCATCGGTTGTGCAACCTGCGCCAACAGCTGTCCCTACGGGACCATTCTCATGGTCGAAACCCGGGATGCCCAAGGTCGTTACCAACATAACCAGGAGACAGGGCTGCCCATCCTCAAGGCCACCAAGTGCGACTTATGCCTCGAACAGTGGGGCGGTCCGGCTTGCCAGCGCGCCTGTCCGCGTCATGCCCTGCTGCGCGCCAACATGTGGGACACCCGCAATTTGCGCCAATGGATGGGATGGCGATGAACCATCGATCATGACACCAAAGTACCGCCCGATCCTCCCCTGCCACGCTACCTGGCAACAGAGAATTCGGATACGTTGGAGAGTTTCTGGTATCCTGTCCGAGTATAATCAGATTGTCTGCCTCCAGGAGAGTAGCCATGCCGCAAAACCTGACTGTTGATGATATCTGGAAACTGTTTGAGGAGACCAACCGGCTGTTTCGCGAGTCGGAAGCCAAGTCCAAAGCTGAGGCGGAAGCCAGGATGAAAGAGGCAGAAGCCAGGATGAAAGAGACCGAGGCCAGACTGAAAGAGGCCGAAACCAGACTGAAAGAGGCCGAGGCCAGACAATTGGCCAGACAACAGGAAGCAGACGCCAGGCAAAAGGCCAGACAACAGGAAGCAGACGCCTGGCAAAAGGCCAGACAACAGGAAGCAGACGCCAGACTGAAAGAGGCCGAGGCCAGACAACAGGAAGCAAACGCCTGGCAAAAGGAGTGGGCAGCCAGACTTGAACACGATCTTCAGGAGACCAGACGCAGCCTGCGGGAAAGTCATGCCGAAACTGAACGTGTCGTCAAAGAGGTATCAAAGCAGATCGGCCAGTTGGGCAGTCGTTGGGGAGAGTTTGTCGAGGGGTTGGTGGCACCCGCCTGCGAAACCCTGTTTGCCGAGCGGGGAATCCCCATTCACAAGGTCAGCCCCCGGGTCAAAGCCAAACTCCCAGGCAACCGGCGCATGGAGATCGACATTCTGGTCGTCAATACCGACACGGTGGCCCTGGTAGAGGTCAAAAGCAAACTGAAGCAGGAGAATGTACGGGAACACCTGACACGACTGGCTGAATTCAAGGATTTCTTTCCCGAATATGCGTCGAGACGGGTGCTGGGTGCGGTCGCCGGTATCGTCATCGAGGAGGGAGTTGATCGCTTCGCCATGAGTGCCGGGCTGTTTGTCATCGTTCAGTCCGGTGAAACCGTACATCTGGCCAACGATGCAGATTTTCAGCCTCGCGTCTGGTAAAAGCTGTGGGAAATTCTCCCATTCGTTCACGGGATACCCGGTCGCAAACAGTGTTGTTGCACCCCTGAACACCCCCAGCTGAAATGGCCATGAAAACCGACACCTCACCAAGACACCCCCTGATCCGCTTCCTGCTGGGAACCTTGCTCCCCGGGACGACATTTTTGATCCTGATGGGGTATGGGGTGCGCTTTCTGGGGGCCGGCCTGCGCAATACAAGTCATGCTACCGGCTGGATTCTGCTCGGCATGATTTTCCTGCTCACTCTGCACGCCCTGCGTAAAAGAGTGAGCGTATTACCTCTCGGCGCCATGCATCATTGGGCCAACCTGCATATTCTGGCGGGTTCCGTAACCATCCCTCTGTTTATCCTCCATGTCGGCAAGTGGATTCCCAATGGATTTCTCGACACCATCCTGACACTCTGCTTTTGGTCCGTGGCTCTGAGCGGATTGATCGGTTTCATTCTCTATCGGCACGTTCCCAAGCGACTGACGCGCCGTGGCGTCGAGGTCATCCAGGAGCGAATCCCCATCCTTCGCGAGGAGGTCAGGCGGGAGGTGGAACAGGCCGTCATTACCCTGGCCGATACCACCGGCTCCACGACCCTGGCCGAATTTTACGAATTTCGTCTGCGCAGCTTTTTCGGCAAGGTGTGCAACGCCCACGAACACCTTCTGGACTGGAACCGTTCCAGGTTTATCCTCCTTAATGAGATCAAAGGATTGGAAAGATATCTCGATGCCCGAGAAATGGAAGTTCTGGAACGCATTCGGGAGTTGGTCATACGCAAGGATGACCTGGATTATCATTGCACCCTGCAAGGCCTCTTGAAAATCTGGTTGCTTGTGCATCTGCCTCTGACTTACGGCTTGTGGATATTCATGACCTGGCATGTCCTCAACGTCCTGGGCTTTCAGGGATAAGCCATGAATCCTCCCCAAACAACCCCGGAGCGCTACGAACGCCCCCACCACCCCTGGGTGTGTGAACGCTCCCAGCAGGGGAAGACCTGTCGTGCCGGACCGGATCGACAGGGCAATTGTGGCGGACAGAACGAGTGTCGCCCCATACGTCGCGGGGATCGCTGGCATTGTGCCCGCCCCGCCTTGGCCGGAGGTCCCTGTCAGGAAGGCCCCTCCCCCATTGGCCGTTGCGGCCGACCTCTGCTTTCCTGCCAGCCTCTGCGCAATCTGCGGGGATGGCGTCGCACCCTGACACGTTGGACCCTGTTCATTGCCGTGGGTCTGGTTCTCTCTGTCACCTATGGGACAAAAGTACTGGAATACATCTCTCCCGGCCCGTTGAACCCTTTTCACAGTACCATCGACAATTGTGCCATCTGTCATGCCGCCGCCGAGAAAGGGCCGCGCAGTTGGCTCAGGCTCGCCCTGAGGCGAACCGATCCCCGACCAGACAACCTGCGCTGCCTGACATGCCATCCTTTGGGAGAGCATGCCCAATCACCCCACAGCCTTGATCCGGATGTGTTGAAAAGACTTGATCTCAAAGTCACAGAGTGGCCCACCCCGCCAACCCTGCCCGTCACCCTGCACATGGCAGCCCCGCTTTTGAACCCGGACCTGGGCAGGAAACATCCCCTGGCATGTGGATTGTGTCATCAGGAACATCAAGGTCACTCCATGCAGGAGAGCTGGTGGGCACAGGATCGCTGCAACTCCTGCCATCGCAAGGCCACCTCCCGGTTTGAGCAGGACCACCCCCCCTTTGTCAATTATCCGCATGAGGTGCATACCGCGATCAAGTTTGATCATCGAAGTCATTTCCAAAAACATTTTCAGGGCAAGTTGGTCGACAAGGCACCCAAGGATTGCCGGGTGTGCCATCCCGACAATGGTGTGGGCAACATGATCGCCTCCATCCGCTTTCAACCCGCGTGTGGCGCCTGCCATATCGACCAGATCCGCGAAGTGTTCCAATCAGGCCCTAAAGGATTGAAAGTTCTCTCGCTGCCTCCCCTGGATCTGGAGATCCTGCGCCAGCGGGGAGTGGCCATAGGGGAGTGGCCAGCAACCAGCGATGGCGAGTTGTCCCCCTTCATGCCCAGCTTTTTTTCCGGCTCAGCGGAATTTGCCTCGGCCTTTGAGACCCTGGCCAACGTCGACACCCTCGATCTCGCCACCGCCACCGACAGCCAACTCGCTGCCATCTCCACCCTGGTCTGGAACATCAAGGAGTTTCTCTTCGATTTATTGACCCAGGGTCGTCCGGCCCTGGCCAGACGCCTGCAATATTTACTGGGAGAGCGTCCGGATTATCAAATTCTTGCGCAGTTGAGTGGACAGATGCCTGCCGATTTGATCCGTTCCATCCAGAAGGAGTGGTTTCCCCATCTTCTGGAGGAGGTTCCGCTGCATCAGCAGGGCAAATCGGTCCCCATTCCCGACCGCGGGTACGTCATTCCGGCAACGAGGGGCAGAGAAAAATCTGCGTCGTCCATCCTGCATGCCGACCCCTCTCCCCAGACAACACATGGCTCCTTGCCAAAGAGTGCCCAGGATCCCCCTTCCAGCATCGGCAGCGATAAAGGGGGACTCTTCGACGACGACAAAAAGGGACTCTTCGACGACGACAAAAAGGGACTCTTCGACGACGACAAAAAGGGACTCTTCGACGATGACAAAAAAGTGGATGACGACAAAAAAGGACTCTTCGACGACGACAAAAAAGCGGATGACGACAAAAAAGCGGCAACGGATCAAGGCAAGGCGGCATTGACCTCAAGCTCCCGTGCCCCTGCCCTACGCCCCCTCCCGGATGACGCCTGGATAGAAGGGGGTGGCTGGTATCGGGAGGGATTTTCACTCTACTACCTGCCGACCGGACATGAGGATGGTTTTCTGCGTTCCTGGCTGGACACCCTTTTTTCGCGGCAAAAGTCATCCCAGGCAGCGCAGCGTCTCTTTCAATTACTGGTCGCCGAGAAAACCACCGGACAGTGCGGCAAATGTCATTTTGGTTCGTCCACACAAAACGATCTGACCCTTCCCATGTGGCACGGACGCACCAAACCATTGAACGCCAAAGGGTTCAGAAAATTTTCCCACGCAGCACATCAAAATCTGCTTCCCCGGTGCCAGGATTGCCACTCCTTCACCACGACGGCCATTCCAGAAACTTCACCAAAAACAACGTCCACCTCCAACAGCGGATTTGCCCAGCTGGAAAAAAAGATTTGCTCCACCTGTCACCAACCCGACAAGGCCGGTGATGCCTGCCTGCTGTGCCACAACTATCACGTCGGGAAAAAAACCACGGCACGCATACACCCGGCAAACAACCCTTTGCGATGAATATTCCCCCAGGAACAAAACCCCCTTCAAACCCGATCATGCCCTGTGCTACGATGCGTCGGACGTGGTGGTCTCTCCTTCGGCAAAATGTGATGAATATTCGTTCTCAATGGCGCTGGACAGGTTTGTTTTTTCTCGGAACGCTCCTCTCTGTGGGAGCGTTTGTCCCGCAATCCGGATTCGCCGTCGATGCAAAATCCGTGTCGTCGGCTTTGGAGGAGGAGGTCACTGACCAGGAGTTGCGCAATATCTGGTTGAGTGGCCTGTATTCCATGGAGTTGGGACAAACCGACGCTGCGGAGCGCAAATTTGCCTTCGTCGTTGTCCGGAAACCCCACTGGCTGGCGCGGGCCTTTGAAAACCGGGCCATCGTTTACGAAAAAATGGGCCACAATGACCTGGCCAAAAAAGATGCCGATATTGCCCTGGGGCTGTACAACCGCGATGTGAAAGAGAATCCGGCCTCCACCGATCCTTTGCTCAAGCGCGCTGAGTACTGGGAGCGCAAAGGCAACCCTGAAGCCCGCATCAACGATTTGAGCAAGGCCATTGCCCTGGCACCAGATAATGTCAACCTTCTGAAAGAACGGGCCAATGCCTGGAACAGCCTGCAACGCCCAGAACAGGCCTTGGTCGACCTGGGACGGCTCATCAAACTCAGACCCGAAGAACCGGAACCGCTTCTGGCACGGGCTGATTTATTACGCAAACTGAACAAAAACACCCCGGCCATCGCCGACTACAACCGGGCGATCGCCTTAAACCCTGACATGGTCAAGGCTTATGCCAACCGGGGCGACCTCTATCTGCAAATGGGGCAAAACGACCAGGCCCTGGCTGATTTTGACCGCGCAGCCAGGATCGACCCCGATTCCGCCCCGATCCATTTCAATCGGGGTGTCATCCTGCAAACCAAGGAGCAGCTTCAACCTGCCCTGGCCGCATTCGACAAGGCCGTTGCCCTGATGCCGGACCAGGTGGAGTATCGCCTGCGTCGCGGCGTTGTCTTTTCCAAGCTGGGAAAACCCCGGGAGGCCCTGGCTGACTTTGACAAGATCCTGGCCCTGCAACCAGGCCACGCCTTGGCCACAATGTACCGCCAGCAAATCAGTACCCAATAGCGGGTCGGGTCTCGCCTCTTCTCCAGGGTCTGTTGGTTTGAAAATCTCTACGCTTCAGCCACCTCGACCGGCGACAGAAAGATCTCCAGTTCGCCCATGTGTTCGACCTCGTCCATGATGCGCTGGCGCAGGAGGTCGACGATAAGGTCGCCTTCGTAGACCTTGAGGGTATCGGGCACCATGACATCGACTTCGACGTGCAGCCTGTCGCCCATGGTGCGACCGCGCATGTAGGAGACGCCGCGAATCCCCGGCACCTTGTTGACCACGTTGTGGATGGCCTTCAGCTCATCCATACCCAGCGAGGCGTCCATCAGGCCGTCGATGGCCTCCAGAATGAGATCGATACCAATCTTGGCCACCACCATCGAGACACCGATGGCCGCCAGGGGGTCGGCGATCGGCAAACCAAAAATGGCCAGGCTGATTCCCACCAGCACGGCCATCGAGGAAAACGCATCCGAGCGATTGTCCCAGGCGTTGGCCATGATGGCGGGGCTGTTGTTTTCGCGCCCCACGCAGCTCTGATAACGAAACAAAAACTCGTTCATCGCCACCGAAACCGCCGCCCCCAGCAGGGCGATCGGATCCGGTTCGGCGTAGGCCCCGGTCACCACCGAGGTGAGGGCATTGATCAGGATGAAGATCCCTCCAACCAGCAGGATCAGGCCAACGATGGACGAGGAGAGAAACTGAATCTTGCCATGACCATAATGGTGATCGGCATCGGGCGGCTTTTCGGAGATTTTCAGGCTGAACAGGGTGATGATCGAGGCGATCAGATCCGCCGAAGAGTGAAAGGCATCGGCAATCAGCGCCTGACACCCGGTCAACACCCCCATCACCCCTTTATAAATCACCAAAAACACATTGTTGGCGATGGAGTACCAGACGTGTTCATGGTAGCACGACTTGCAGCGATCATGTCTCATGGTTTCCGGTCACTCCCTTTGTCCACGGCTTTTTTGCCGGCGTCATCGTCCAGGGCTGGCTTTTTCTTGTTGCCCGAGGGCAGCAGTCGATAAAAGGTCTCCGGGGTCATCTGCGGCGACTCCGTATGCGTCGCGTGATAGTACTCGGCCCGCCGAAAGCCGGTGATCCTGGCCAAAAAGTACCAGGGAAACGAGGTGATCAGCGTATTGTAGACCCGGACCTCTTCGTTGTATTCGTCCCGTCGATGGGAGATGCGATCTTCCAACTCGACCAGTTTATCCATCAACTGCTGGTAGGTCACGGTGGTGGTCACCTGCGGGTACTGTTCGGCAATGGCCAGGAGTTTGGCCATCGCCTCGTTGCCCAAATCCCCCGCCCCTGCGAGTTGCGCCAGCAGCGACTGGCCCACCAGCGGAGGGGAGGCCTGCGCAGCAACAGGGGGCGTATCAACAGCAACGCCTGGAGAGCTGGCAACGCCTGGAGAGCTGGCAACCGGAGGTGACATGCTGACCGCTGGCGGGGAGGTCACGGTCGCCGACCCGCTTTTGGTTGCCTGTCGGCCAATCTCGGTACGCCGATCGGTCACCTGCTGCACAATCTCCTGTTCCAGAACAGCATTGTTCAGGGTCATGTTGATCAGGTTGTGGAACAGGTTCCGCCTGCGTTGCAGCACGTCCTGCACATGCCCCTCCGCCGACAAAACCCGCTCCTCCAGGGTGACGAAACGGTTAAAGTTGTACAGGGTGGTGATGCCAAAAACAAGAACGGAAACAAAGGAAAGAACAAGAATCAAAAAACGGGCCTTGATCGGCGGCAGATGCAGCTTCCGGGTGGCAAACTCCTCCTGGTACATGTCGCGCAGGAGGCGTTTCATGCGCCGCAGCCGCTCGTCGTTGAGCGGTTCGGCGATGTAGGACTCCAGCTCTTCGTTCTCTTTTTTCGTGTCGGCCATGGTCGGGTCGGTCAGCTGAAAAAGAAAAGGTTATTGGAAAACGGCCTCTACCGACTCGGCATCAAGAATATTGGCCATCCACATATCCAGGGTTTCCAGGTCGGCGTCGGCCAATCTGGCATGGACCCACCCGGGCGCCGGACCAAAGCGGCGCTCGATCAACAAAAGCAGGGTATCCACCTTGCCCCTTTGCAGGCCCTTCAACTCGCCAATCAGGATGCCCTCTTCTTTGCCAATCAGGATGCCCCTTTGTTCAATATCCTTGGTCCATTTTTCGACATGGTTTGCCAGCATATTCATAACCTCTTCAAGGCCTTCTGGAATGGGCGAAGCGGGTTGGTGCCCTTCGAGCTTTTCCAGACCGGCGATCAGCAATTCGCGGAACAGGCGCTTCACGGGTGGGCCATCCGGATGGTTGGCAAACCATTGAATCAGGTCGCGGCTGGCGCCCAGAATCGCCTCCGGAGTGGCCGGGTGCTGCATCCGAAAAAAAATCGCCAGCAGGGAGGAACGCCCCTGCAACTCTTCATCCGGAAAAACTCCCTCGTCAATGACATGATAGCGCATCTGGGGTTGATATGGCCACAACGGCGATCCGGACGGCAGACGGATCAGATCGTGCAGAGCCGTTGCGGCACTCCAGCGCGGCTCCCCGTTGTAGAGTATGACGGGAAGGACCGGCGGCAGGCCATCGGCGGGTTTCAGTTTGCGTTCGGCCACCAGCTGTTGATAAAGCAATCCGGTATACACCGCCAGACGCAACACCATCCACGGGTCCATATCCGACTGAAACTCCAGCATCAACAGCAAAAACAGGTTTCCCCCAGCACGAATGGGAACCTCCCAAACCATGTCTCCCCGTCGACGTTCTCCGGTCTGGGCGGTCAGCTTGGTGTTCAGGCGCGTCATGCGCGACAGGTCGAGTTCAGCTGCAAGGGCAGGATCGAGAAAATTGCGCAGCAGGTCGGCGACCATCTCCGGGTAGGAAAACAGGCGATGGTAAATGGCATCATGGGGGGTCAGCTCCGCCATTTTTTTGCACAACTCCCCAAAAAAATCCGTCCTACGGCCTGGCCCAGACGGTACCTGTCCAGATCGCGCGTCAGGCCACGCAGCAGGACGCGCAGCGCCTGATCGTTGTCCCCAACGGCATCGAGCGTTTGGGCCAGAAGCAAAAAAACCTCTGCGTTGACATACCGGCCCTGCGTCACCGGCTCCAGGATGGCCACCGCACCGGCAACATCCCTTTTTTGCAAACATTTTTCCGCACGCCACACCACCCACTCCAGGTACAGGCCCTCCTCGAAGTGGCGGCGATACCAATCCAGGGCACCTCTGGAGAGAGCCCCCAGCGCAAAGGTGCAGGCAAAACAGACTCCCGACCACCTCTCAAGATGGGTTGACAGGGGCGTATCCATCCGCAGGAGAGGAGTTTTTTCAGCTCTCGTTTCCGGCAGTTCCTGTTCGAGGAGCGACTCCCAATCCCAGTCGGGCCACTCCTGTTTGACACCATCGCGACGGGCTGCCGTGCCTGGATCGGCGGCGACTTTTGCAGGCTCCCACGCCTCCAGGTCAACGATGACCGACGCGTCAACAGGGTCCGGCGCAAAAAAAGTTTGTTCCGATACGACAGCGACAGGCTCCGGCTCTGCCGCAACGGCCACAACCGGCATGTCAAACATTTCCGTTGTCAAGACATCGGGTTCCGCTTCTGCCAAAACAGCCGCAATCATCGGTTCAGGCGGCTGCGGAGGGGAGACAACCGCTTCCGGTACAGGTGGCATCGCTGCCGATCTTTTCCTGTACGACGTCACCAGCTGCACCACCGACGCCACAGCCGGTGCCGCGTCGGCCATCGCCCGCTCCGACTTCTGCCCCCGCACGGTGGCCTCTTCAATCAATCTGGAAATAAAAACAATCGATTCCGGGCCCTGTTCAAGCCGCGCAGTCATCCCCGCAAGCGGCCTCTTCGCCGCTGCCAGAGGAGGCATCGGCGCTGCGGTCAACGTAGGCACCAACGACGGACCAGGCGTAGGCGCCGACACCCTTGCCTCCAACTCCTGGGCAGGTAAAAAGCCGACCGATGGCGACTCCTGCAACAATACCGCCACCTCTGTCACGGGGTGAAGCGTAGCTGATCGCACCTCCTGCAAGGGGGTGGTCGCCAGAACCGAAGCCGGGAAAGGGAGGCGCCATGCCGCTCTTGCCTGCCGCCGTCTGGCCAATCCGAGCGGCGGAGAGGAGAGTTCGGGTGGCTCATGCAGCCACCTGTTCATCCGGGGGGAGAGCAATCCGGACCCCTCGTGCGAGGGGAGATCCGCTTCCGCCAGCAGCCGGAGGTCAGTCCCCAGCGGGCACAACACCTGGGCCGGGGCCTCCCGCACCAGCCGGGCAACCACGTTCTCCAAATGCCGCCGTACCCAGACTTCAACCGGATCCAGAGACAAAAAAATCTCCCCCGGCCCGGCAACAATATCCTGGTCGGGTTCGGCCATCTGGACTGGGTTTCTGCCCGCTTGAGACATGAAAGGCTCTCATTTTTTTAAATTATTGAAAGACTGGGATGGTCCAGGAAGGGCTGTGCCCTTCCTGGTGGGGTCTGGGGCAACGCCCCAGTGGGGTCTTGGGGCAACGCCCCAGTGGGGTCTGGAACAACGCCCCAGAAAAATGCGGGGCTCTGCCGCGGACCCCGCCAGGGGGAAGGGCGCAGCCCTTCCCCCTGGACCCCCATCCCAGTCTTTCACTTTGTTTTTTTTCCCTTTTCTTTAAACGACCCCCTGCCCACCCTCTTCCAACTGCGTCGCCCGCTTGAACAACTGCACCGCCTGCTCCCGGGCACCCATCTGCTCCAGAGCGAACCCCATGGCCCGATAGACACGCGGCTCGTTCGGACGTATTCTCAACGCCTGCTGAAACGCCTCCACCGCCTCCGCATAACGACCCAGATTGTCCAGCGCCACCCCCAGACGATAGTTCAGGTTGAAATTGTCCGGATTCAGAGTCACGGCATTGGCAAGGACCATCGCCGCCTTGTCGAACGCCTTGGCCTGGATATAGGCCATGCCGAGAATCGAACACACCCTGCTCTCCCGGGGATCCTCCAGATACAACCCCTCCAGCAGGTTCATGCCTTCATCGAGCCGGTCCAGTTTCAGGCAGCAGAAGGCCAGATGAAAGGTCACCTCCCGGTCATCCGGCAACTGCTCGTGGATTCCGGTCAAAATGCCCAGCGCCTGGAGATAACGCCCCTGGCGCGCATGCCGAATGCCCCGCTCCCGAAAATAACGCGCCCGCTGCTCACCTTGCAGGGCAAAGGTCTCCTCATACCAGGCGATCGCTGCCCGATTGGCCCGCTGCAAAGAGTGCAAACCTGCGTCCAGAACAAACCCCAACTCGTCCCAAAAAGACCCGCCCGACTGTCCACGACTCATGGCAAACCCGCCTATTGTTGAATGATTTGATGGCAGACCGCACACCTGCCCCGCTCGCGATGGGGAGATTTCGCACCAGCCAGAACAGGCCCAGGCGGCAACACGATGCCGTCAGGATCCGGAACGATGTGCCCGGTGGTGCCTATGGCATGACACTGGGTGCAGGCCCCCCGGTAACGATGCGGGGTGATGTCCCCCGGCAGAATCATCGGGGCGGTCTCCACCTGGGCGACCCCGAGATTCTTGTCCGCCATCACGTTGAAAGAGAACAGGCTCCCCTGCCGATACACCGTCAAGGTCGCCTGCTTGAGGGATTGAAAACGTCGCGTCGCCGCCTGCAACTCCCGCAAGGTGCGCACCGGCTGACCTTGAAACACCACCAACACATCCCCGGCCCGCAAACCCGATGCCGCCGTCGTCAGACTCACCTCATCCACCAGCAACCCCTCCAGCTCCAGGGGCAGCTTCAGTTTGCGTTTCAACTCCAGACTCAGAGGCAACGCCTCGAGTCCCTGCCAATGCGCCTCGGAGAGCTGAATGTTCGGCGCCACAAACCCCCCCTGGCTGGCACCCAAAGGGGCAGGCGCCACGCGACGCCCCTCCCGCCAGGCCGCATCCCGGGCAGCTCCCGGATCGCTCCTCGCGACCGTTCCCGAGCCACGCCCCGCAACAGCTCCAGGACCACCTCCTGCAACGGTTCCCGGACCACTTCCCGGCGTAGTCGCCAACGCCACATGCACCCCTGCCGCCACCCCGGGACCATAGATCGCCTCGGCATTCGGGGTGCCTGGCGGTGGCGGCGTGACGCGCATGTCGGCACCGGGCAGGTTGAAAATACTCGCCACGACAAGAATGGCGACAAAGGCCATCCCGGCGGCGACGATGCTCTCTCCAGTCGGTTTCATACCCATTTGCATTCATCGCGGTAACTTCGTCAGCTGCGTCGTCGGCTCCTCACCGTACCAACACGTACTGTCTCGTCGCCTCCTCCTTGCTGCCTCGTTCCCGCATCGACTGCAAATGGGTATCACTCGGTCCACATTCTGCCGGCAATGACAAACATGAAAACGGCATAGACCCAACGCAGAACATCCATGGGAACCACCGTGGTCAACCACGACCCCAGCATGCCGCCCAGATAGGCCCCGGGCAACAGAATCATGGCCATGACCAGCGGGGTACTCATCTCGAACGCGCCGGTCGAGCCCCCGTGCACCATGGCCACCACCGACCCGACCATGGAGGCAAAAAAGACCAGAATCGCACTGTTGGCAATGGCCACACGCAGGCTCACCTGGTTGACATAGCGCTGCAAAGGCACCTCGACCACCCCGCCCGTGATGCCAAGAATACCGCTCACCACCCCCATCGGAAAACCCAGAAGGCCCGAGCCCGCGCCCATCCCCTGCCCGCTCCCCGGGATCTCCTCCCCGGCATGAAGATCCGCGCCACCGTGCGCCCGCCGCCGACTCGTCTCCTGGCGACGCTCCCAGATCTCGCGCAGCATCTTCGCTCCGACCCCCAGGGCAAACAGCCCCAGCAGGAGGCGAATCACCGCCGCATCGAGCAGAATGCCCACATAGTAGCCACCCACCATGCCCGCCATCGCCCAGGGAACCATGGGCCGCACGCTCTCCCAATCGACGAGGCCCGATTTCTTATAGCGCAGGGCCGCCGCTCCGTACATGAAAATGTTCGTGATATACGCCACCGGACGTACCAGAACGATGCCGTAACCAAAAATCGCCATCAGGCCGGTCACCTTGATGATGCCGCCGCCCATGGTCATCATGCCGCCGCTCACCCCGGAGACAAAACCCAGCAGCAACATGCCCAAAAAAATGGCGACCGGGTAGCCAAAAATCTGGTTCGAGCGTACATGTCCGGCATCGCCGCCGCCCAGCCAGTTCAGGTCAAAAGGGGGATCGGCGACGCGCAGATAGAGGGCCTGTTGCACCTTCTGCCGTGCCTGTTCCCACCACTGGTCGGCGGGGCGACGGGTCGATGGAGCACCCTCGGCCACCACACCCTTGCCTCCTGGCGCTTGCACCCCCGGCACTGCCGCACCCGGCCCCTGCATCCCTTGAGTCGGCACGGCAACCACGGCGGCCACCCGCTGCATGCCCGGGGCCGGAAAGCCGCCCGCTCCCGGAGAGCCACCGCCCAGGCCATTCAGGGCCGCGCCGCCGCCGTTCACCGGGGGACCGCCGCCCGTCGGGCCACCCGGATCGGGCAAAAAGGAGAGAACGTCGCGAAAATGGGCGCGCAGCAGCGCCGCCGGCACAAAAAAGCCCCGAATGGCACCGTTCGCATCCTTGAATATCATATCGATCCCCACCAGACGACCCTGGTCGTCAAGCAGGGGGCCACCGCTTTGCGCCCAGTGGTAAAGAAGGCCGTCCGCCGGGATCAGACCCTGCCAGGTGCGTCCACCAACACTCACTGTCGTCGGCGTTCCCGTCACCACCCCTGCCTGGGCAATGATGCTTCCCGCCCGATCATCCCCCCAGGCCACCACCCGTGTCCCGGGTGCCATGATCGTTCGCTCCGACGGCGACAAAAAGGGAAACACCTCGGTCGTCGCCAGTTTGATCACCGCCAGGTTGTGTTCGGCCAGCACCTTCAGCGGTCGTGCCGGATACTCCTTGACTCCGGCAGGTGTCACCACCCGCACCCGCAACTGTTTCCAGGACTGAATCAGATGCGCTGCCGTCGCCACATACCCCTCGCCGCCAATCAGCACCCCCGATCCCACCAGCTCGCCAGCGGTATCGCCCCCCGCATCCCTGTAGCCGGCGATGCTCACCAGCGCCCCGCGCATCGCTGCTGCGGGAGTGGCTGCCGCCACAGGTTGCGCCATCCCGGCCAGCGTCGGGGCGACCGGCAGCGGACGCGCTCCCGGACCCGCCGCCAGGGGTCTGTCGGGCCTGGCCAATGGCGCCATCACCCCGGCCTGGGACGATCCGGCTCCGGTTTGCGGCGCGACGCCAACCTGGGGAGCCGCACCCGGCACAACCCCCGCTCCGCCTCCGGCTCCGGGAACCTTGGCCGACGGCCCGCCACCCGTTGTCGCCGACGGCCCGCCCGCACCACCGCCGGGCATTGGGGCGACCGCACTCTGCCCGTTGACCGAATCCTGCAGCGCATAAATATAGTTGACGCCCCCCAGATCGCCCCGATGCTCCCAGACCAGATGCAAAGCCCAGGCAAAGGTGCCCATGCAGGCGACCGTCAGCACAATCAGCGGCAACTTCCAGCCCTGACGACAAAAGGGGGAAGGGCGTTTATCCTGTTTCTCGCGGCTCATACACCGCCCCACTCTTGACCAGGGTTTCCAGGTGATCCATCTCTTTTTTGATCTCTTTGAACTCGGGCACCGCCCCGGGCGGCGAGCTGAAATGGACGTTGATATCGCCCAGATGGGGGATGGTCTCGGTCATCTCCTCTTCCACACGTTTGGCCACCCGTTTCGCCTGACCGATCTCCATCTCGGGGTCCACACCGATGGTCATCGATACATACAGCTCCTGTCCGACGCGCCGCGTCCGCAACGCCTGCACCAGAACCACCCCTTTGATGCTGTTGGCGCGGCGGCGTATATCCTCTTCCATCCCTTTGGGGCCGGCGGTATCCATCAGGCCATGGTAGGCATCGAGAAACACCTCGCCGCCCAGCTTCAAAAGATCGACCGCCTCGCCCACCGCCACCAGGCTGTCCAGCCAGGGAAGGCCCAGATAGTGCGAGCCGATGATGCCCAACGCCACCGCCCCGGACGACACGATATCGGAGTGGTGATGTTTGCTCAACGTGCGCACGATGGGGCTGTTGATCTCAAACGCCACGCAACGCGAGTAGTGCAGGAAAAAAAAGTTGACCAGAATCGACAAAACCGCCACCCACAGGGCGATCATGTGTGGCGGGCGATGGTTGCCTTCCAGCAGGACGCTCGCCACGTTGAACAGCAGCCACAGCGTCGTCAGAATCATCACCAGGCCGACGGCCAGCGAAAAGAGAAACTCCACCTTGCCGTGCCCGAACGGGTGTTTTTCGTCGAGGGGTTTCTTGGAGACCTTCAGGCCGACGATGATCAGGATCGAGGTCACGATATCCTTGCCGGAGTACAGCGACCCGGCCACCAGGGCGTGCGACCCCGACAACACACCGATGAACAGTTTCAGGATCGACAGCACCAGGTTGACCAGCAACCCGGCCCAGCCGACCATCTCGTTACAGACAACACATTTTGAATACCGCATGGAGCGCCAGTTCAGAACATGAATTTTTTAAAAACGTGTAGACGCGGTTTAAAAACGTTCAAAAAACATCCCCACCCTCTTTTCGGTTCCCGGAGCGCACCAGGAAGGTAAACACCGCCACGGCAAACCCGAGGATAAACGCCCCGGCCACAGCGATGATCAGGGGCATCTCGACCGGCTCGCCAAAGACAAACCGGACCGTGACTTCGTGCATGTTTTGCGACGAAAAAATCAGCAAAAACAAGGTCACGAGCAGAGTCAGGACCATCCTGAACACACAATCCTCCATTCATGACCGTCACCAGGACGGGGCTTATCCTCCGCTACAGGCGCTCGGCAACCGCCCCAATACCTGGAATCCGCCACGTCTTGCCAAAAAAAACCGCCACCAAACCAAAAACCGACAGCACAAAACACAACACGCTGGCAAACTGAAAAAAAAACCGGCCAATCACCGGCAACACCAGGCTGTAGACCGCCAGCACCTCAAGAATCCAGATGACGATCCCCTGGCGCGCATGATACAGAGCAAAAGGATCCCGGCGCGCCAGAAGCGTCGGAATCAGCGCCAAAATGCCCAGATAGCTCAAGGCAGCCATCACATGCGAGACAACGCCATCGGGTCGTGCGGTCTGCTCCATCGGTTTTGCCTTTGTCAATCAACCAGACAGGCGCAGCAATCCTCAACTGCCAATCACATCCCCCACCTGATTCCAGTATTCGGTCGGCAGTTCGGTGGCCAGTTTGAGGGCACCGGCCGCTCCGGCAAAATCCGGATCCGCCACCCGCGTGACGTGAACCTTGCCATAATCCTTCAGCCCTTCGGCCAGGGCCACGTCCAGGCCGATCATGTTGCAGCCGCCGCCAGCCAGGATGATGTTGTTCAGCGCCTCCGCCTGATCTTCGGGGTCGAAGCCGGCCACCAGGGTCTCCAGGCTCTCCAGAATGTCCGGGATGATCGTCTCGCAGGCAAAGCGCAGCTCGCGCGTCACGTCATGCAGCAAAGGTTTGCCATTGCTGCGCAAGGAGACCACCACCTCCTGCGTCGGTTCGCCGACAAAGCCGTATTTGTCCTTGATCTTCTGCGCCAAAAAACGGGTCATCTGCACATCCGGGTAGGACTCGGCCACCGCGTGCGAAAACACCTCGTCGACATAGTTGCCCCCTTTGAGCAGGGTCACCTGGTCGTTGTGGCTCGGCACCGTCCCCTTCATCGCGCAAATGTCCGTCGTCCCGGCACCAATGTCGATGATCAGAGAGTTGTTCAGCTTGTCCAACCCGTAGGCCACCATGAACGGTTCGGAAACCACCATCGCCATGGTCATCGTCTCTTCGGTAATCTTCAGCAGCTGGCTCTTGTTGAACAAAGAGGCCCGCGCCGGTACACCAAGAACACCAAAAACACGCTCATCGGCCTGCGGCTCGGCACAGTTGATCACATGGCGCAACAGCTCCCGCGCAGCCTGCTCATCCTTCTCGGAGGTCTCCTTCAGCACCCCGTCGGCCAAAGGAAAGTGCAGACTGAGATAAGGATGATTGTCCAGCGCCTCCTGACCAATCACCACCGTGCTGTTCAAAATCTTCACCCCAATGATGTCCTTCGGATACCCCACCACAGAACGCACCATGGTCTTCACACCACGCCGCGACATGATCGAGGTCCGGGACGTCCCCAAATCAATCCCTACAAAAAGCTGCTTGTCATTGTTCTTCTGGGCTTGCATAGCCTCTCCTCGTCACCAGACTTTTTCAGACATCAAACACACCCGCAAGGCACGACGCTTTCTGTTTCGACCGGGGATTGCAGCCCTGCCACATCATCGGCCCTCCCAGGCTCCAGAATACCTATGCGGATCGAGTATCGACGTCAATGACTCCCGCCCACACCGGATTTCAACTCCCGGAC